>CAZMZM010000131.1:0-1502 GCA_964570865.1 uncultured Melioribacter sp. | reverse complement strand
TTTAACAAGGGCCATGTATTCATCGTAATCTTTTTTACGATCTAATTTTTTTAATCTGTTTTGTAATGATGAAAAGAAGTGATCTAAATTCTTTATACCGGGAATAGTGCTGTTTTTACCTTTTTGAAAGAGTTTTATTTGGGCTAAGATGTCTAACGGTGAATTATTTAATGGTGTAGCTGTTATCAAGATTACTTTTTTACCGGCGCAAATTCTTGAAAGCATTTCGTAACTAATATTCGCTTCGTTTCGGAATTTATGTGCTTCGTCGATGAAAACATTGTCGTATCGGTCTGTGCCACGCTCAATAATTTTTTCCAGTTTACCGACCGATTCAAAGTGTGCGGATATTTTAAAACTGTGAAATACGTTCGGCCAGGAGTTTGGATTTTCTTTGTCCAATAAAGCGGGGGAAGCAATCACCAAGTGCCGTCCGGGTAATTGGCTAGCCAAGAGCGCGGCGATATATGTTTTCCCTAAGCCTACTACGTCCGCAAGAAAAACACCCCCATATTCTTCAAGAATTCTTTTGGCATTGATGGCCGCTTGCTCCTGGTATTTAAGTCTCATGAAATTTTCGGGGAAACTTTTTTGAAACATATCCTCGTTGTAACTCAAATCTTGCTTGAAATATTCGTATAAGAATTTTAGATAGAGTTCATAAGGTGTAATGGAATTGTCTAAATATGTTTTTGTCTTTACCGTTTCAACATAAAAATCTGAAATGTCCACCGCTTCGTTCCACAACGCCTCGAATTTTTCCAGGGCATATTTTACATCGGCACTGTTTTTTAATTGCACGTTAAATTCGCGCTGTGCTACTAATCCCGCTTCGGAGAAATTACTTGAACCGGTAATTACATTACCGAAATCTCTGTCATCTTCAAAATAACGACTGATATACACTTTGGCATGAATGTTACGGCTTGGGTGTGCTTTTATCTCAATTTTGCCGCTTTGGATAAACTCGACGAATTTTAAAATTCCTTCCTCTACTTCTCTTGAATCTTCCGAGTTTTCAACTTCGGAAATTAATAGTCCGCCAAAATATTCTTTTATCTTGGCATGGGATTCAAAATCAAAATTGCTGGCTACATCGATTATTTGGAATGTCTTTTTATCAAGCCCCAGCCCTACGAGTATTCTGATTTTTTCGATATTTTCGAATGATTTGTACAGACGGAAAAAACCGCTTGAACGAAAATAACCAACTAAAATATCGAAGTATTGAACGTCTTTTAATATTGCTAAGAAACGGTCTAATAATGTCGAGCCGGCTTCATTTGTAAAGAAAGTAAGATCCGTGTCTTTATTGTATAAAGGCATTACCACTTTTAATATTTTTGAAAAATAATTTAATGAAATTATAATACAGATAAAACTCTCATGCTTTTGTTTTTGAAGGATAAAAGATACCTGCTTAATACGAATCCAACAATGTTTCCAAATTATGATTTCCCGGAAAAAATTTGCAAATTTACTCCCTTAATCAAAGCGAATTT
>CAZMZM010000130.1:0-1502 GCA_964570865.1 uncultured Melioribacter sp. | reverse complement strand
CAAAGGTTTAGCTCCTACGGAGCAGGGAAGAATGGACAATTAGTATATTAAAATAATATAAAGTAAATTTTACTAAAGTTTAAAAAGTAAGAAAAAAAGTAAAAAGTCCCGTAGGGACAAAACCTTTGTAATAACGAAAGAAGTAATAATAAAAGCTCCGTAGGAGCGGAACAATTGTAACGGAATTACAAAATTTGCGGGATGTACGTTGTAAATAGATAATCCCCTGCAATCAGCCAGAAGAAAAGTAAAAGCCCTAAAACAAAAGGCTTGATGCCTGCCTGCTTAAATTTCGAGAAATTTGTCTCAACGCCCAATGCCGTCATAGCCATTGTTAATACAAAAGTATCAAGCCGGTTTATTAGTTGTACAACGGAAGAGGGAAGTAAATTTAGGGAATTAAAACCAATCACAACTAAAAACCAAATGGCAAACCAAGGAATTGTGATTTTTGTCTTTCCGGACGGCACACTCCCTTTTCGTTTTTTACTTAAAAAATAACTTAATATTAAAAGGTAAGGGGAAAGTAAAATTACTCTGATCATTTTAACTATAACCGCCGTACTTGCAATTTCGGAGCCCATTGCGTTACCCGCTCCGACAACATGAGCAACTTCGTGAATTGACGAACCGGTGTATATTCCCATTAATTTCGGTGAAAGATGAAGTATGCCCGAACGATATAGCACGGGATAGAGAAACATTGAAATTGTTCCGAAAATAACTACGGTAGAAACCGCTATTGCTGCTTTGTAAGGTTTACTTTTTACAACGGGTTCCGCTCCCAGCACCGCCGCAGCTCCGCAGATGGCACTGCCGGTTGCAGTTAGAAGAGCTATCTCATCATCAATCTTCAGTAGTTTACCGAGAAATATACCGAGCAAAACAACGCTTGTAATTACAAGTAGATCAATTACAATTGCATCAACTCCGACGTTGATTACGTTTTGATAAGTTAACCGGAAACCGAAGAAAATAATTCCTGTTCTAAGTAATGTTTTTGTACTGAACACAACCCCGGGCACCCAAGTTTCAGGCAAATTGTTTCGTAAACTGTTGGCGTATCCCATTCCAAGAATAATTCCGATTATTAACGGGCTTAGGGATAAACTTTTTATTATCGGGAAATCGGCAATGTAGAATGCTGAAAGTGAGAATAGCGCAATTAGCATTATTCCGCTGAACGTGTTTGCTCTGTTTTCTTTCTTAAACGGCACAATATACCTTTCGAATGTTAAATTGATTCCTAATCTAACAAGGGGAATGAAAGAATCAAAATAATCAATATTAATAGGCAATAGATAAAAGTTATGACCTTATGTGAAGCGAGTTGAACCGCTTATATCAAATAATTTAGAGATATTTGTTCGGTAATTTGACAGATTCCTTTTCTGAGGTTGAGGTTAAGGAAAAGTAATACGTAAGGCGTAACCAACCTTTCTTTTATTTGCCGTAAAATTATTAGTGTTTTTTTTGTGAATTTTTTATTACATTAACATCAA
>CAZMZM010000129.1:0-1828 GCA_964570865.1 uncultured Melioribacter sp. | reverse complement strand
GCTTTGGCTCTTGTCTTAAAAGCTGTGTTGATGCTGCAAATGTGTCAAATAACTGATCGTCCAAATCGTTGCGGTCGGTGATTACCAAAACTGTTGGGTTATCTAAAGCCAAAACAATTTTACCGGTAAAGAAAACCATTGAAAGGGATTTGCCACTACCTTGTGTATGCCAAACCACACCGCCTTTTCTGTCGCCTTTGGGTTGTGATTTAACTCCTGCTACTCCGTAACTCTCAGGAGATTCCATAACCATACTTACAGGTGTTTCTTTTTCTAATGAATACCCTGCTGCCCTCAAAGTTGATTCAACAGCGCGGTTTACGGCATAATATTGATGATAGGCAGCAAGTTTTTTAACAGTGGAAATGGTAACCTGACCTGTTTTAGCATCTTCTTTTTTCGATTTTTCAAAAACTATGAAATGACGGATTAAGTCTAACAAAGTTTCTTTGTTGAGCATTCCGTTTATTAGCGTTTCTAACTGGCTAACCAAGTTTGATGCTTCTTCCTTTCCATCCACCGATTTCCAGGCCATAAAACGAGTTAATCCTGCGGATAGCGAACCTGCTTTGGCTTCCAATCCATCAGAAATAATCATAAAACCATTGTATGTAAAAAGGGTTGGAATAATTTCTTTGTAAGTCTGTAATTGCTTAAATGCCGATTTTACCGTTGCGTTTTCATCGGCAGGATTTTTCAGTTCGATAACCACTAACGGAATACCGTTGACGAACAAAATAATATCGGGGCGTTTGTTATTTCCGTTTTCAATAACTGTAAACTGGTTTGCTACAATAAAATCATTGTTTTCGGGATTTTCAAAATCTATCAACCATACCAAATCACCTCTTTGATGTCCGTCTTTTTGGTAAGAAACATTAATTCCCTCAGTAAGCATTCTGTGAAACGCTTCGTTATTTGCAAGCAATTCAGGGGAATTTATGCGTTGAATTTCTTTTAATGCTTCTTCTTGTGCATCAACAGGGATAGTTGGGTTTATTCTGCGAATAGCATTTTGCAATCTTTCCGTTAGCAAAACATCTTCGTAAGATTTTCGATTTTCGATTGGCGAATTTTGATTTTCGATATCGGGAGCAATGTCAGGTGCATAAATATATTGATAGCCTAAATGCTCCAATAATTCTATGGCAAATTCTTCTATGGTATTTTCGGTTATTTTATTGCTCATAATTATTATCCTTAAAACAGCTCCGTAGGAGCTAAACCTTTGTAGCAATATAATTGCATATTATTAAGCTCCGTAGGTGCGACACATTTAGTTATTCCATTCAAATAAATATTTTTCATTATAATCAATCTCAAATTTTCTCAAAAAATTAATATATTCTTCTTTGAAAGATGTCTTTTTATGATGTTGTGGTTGGTTTAAAATATATTTTACCACTGCATCTATTTGCGATTTCGAATAGGTAAACGCCCCAAATCCTTCTTGCCAATTAAATTTTCCTGCAATCCATTTTTGATCGTTTATCCATTTTGATGAATTGGCTTTTATATCTCTTGCCATATCTGATATGGATATGGAAGGATGTAAACCAATTAATATGTGTGTGTGGTCAGGGTTGCAATAAATTGCAAGCGGTTTAGATTTTTTGTTAGATATGATACCACAAATATATTTTTCTAATTTTTCGCGGTATTTTTCAGAAATAAGGTTTTGTCTGCCTTGTACTGCAAAAACTATCTGAACATATATTTGGGTATAGGTGTTTGGCATATTATTATTTCTTTTGTTTCGCTCCTACGGAGCTTTTGTTTTGAGTGGTTCTCGTTATTACAAAGGTTTCGTCCCTACGGGACTTCACCC
>CAZMZM010000128.1:0-1855 GCA_964570865.1 uncultured Melioribacter sp. | reverse complement strand
CTTTTGAAGGGAGGAAAGCATACGGTAGTAAGAAAAATGATGCTGACTAAATAAAAGCAAATTGTACCCGGCTTATTTTTGCTTTTTCTTGAATAGACGATTATCTTTTAATATTAATTTGCTATTTCTTTATGGAAAATTCACATGGGTAAAAAGCAAAAAGTAATAGAGGAAATCTTTAAAATTTGCCGAGAGCGGGGAGATTTTGTTTTTGACAACGCTCTTGTAAAGGAAGTTGCGAAAAAACATGGTTTCGGTAATCCTTTTGATGCTACGAAACTGGACAGTACTTCTAAGTTTCCCCAAGTGCTGCTTGAAGAAGATTATTTCATTCTGCACATGGGCAAGGGAAAGCATAGATTTGTTAAGGGAATTAAATTTGGTTTTCACGAGTTTGAAAAGATACCCGATAAAAACAAATTCGATTGGAAATATAGAAAAAGTCTATTGAACGAATACGACACAAGTGAATCAAATATTCTTTCGGTGGGAAGTAATCAACGAATAATACACGATTTTCTTTATGAGGATATTGTTGCTTCGCCGAAAGTGTATAATTCCAGGCGGACGAAAGCCAGCTTTAATATTCTTATAGGAAGAGAAGAAATTCATTTGGATAATATCCAAATGGAAATAGACCTGACAATGGAGTATAACGGCGTCGTAACGGTCTTTGAAGGGAAGAACGGTTTTCCAAAAGATTTTGCGGTGTATCAATTATATTATCCTTTTCGGTATTTTTATGAATTGAAAAAAGAAAAGAAACTACAGATACGACAAATAACAGCTTGCTATGTTTTGCGGGACAAACAAAACGATAATTCCGTGTTAAGACTTTATAATTATACATTCAAAGACCCGGAAAATATGAGCTCGATAAAATTATTAAAAAATGCAGAGTATAAATTGCTTAGGAGATAAAGGTGGATAAGAGAAAAAAGATAGATGAATTTTTGGATAAAGTTTTTTTAACCGATGTAATGAAATTGTTAAAGGATTTACCCGATAATTCCGTAGATATGATTTACGGGGACCCTGATTACAACGTGGGAATAAAATATGGGGATAAATCTTACACTAAAAACTTTGATGAATATATTGAATGGTATATTGAGCTTGCTAAGGAATCGTTGCGGGTTCTTAAAGACACAGGTAACATGTTTTTTATAAATTACCCCAAACAAAATTCCTATCTTCGCGTTAAATACTTGGATTCCGCTTGTTACGAGGTGTCCGATTATGCTTGGATATATAACACTAATGTGGGACATACTCCCCGCAGATTTACGACGGCGCACAGGAGTATTCTGCATTGCAGAAAAACTAAAAATAACAATTTTTATAAGGATAACGTCGCTGTTCCCTACCAAAATCCCAATGATAAAAGAATATTAAAAAATATAGCAAACGGCTCGAAGGGAAGAATGCCGTATGATTGGTTTTATTTTGATCTGGTAAAAAATGTGAGTAAAGAGAAAACTTTTCACGCGTGTCAAATACCGCAAAAATTAGCCGAGATGCTTATTAAAGCCGCAACCATGCCTGGGGATTCCGTTTTAGTGCTTTTCGGCGGAAGTGGTTCGGAGATAGAGATTTGTAAGAATCTTGACCGCCGTTATATTTCCGCGGAAATAGATCCTAAATATCATCAAATGATTCTCGACAGACTAAGCAAAGGAAAAATTGATGAGAAATATAAACTGATCCCAAAGAGCGGGAAGCAAAGCTATCAACCCACACTGTTTGAAGACCCAAAAGAATCCGCTAATGTGTAGAACTGATTTTTAATAAATTAAAATCGGGAGACGGAATGGAAGAAAACAAAGACTACAAACAGCAAATCTCGGTGAACGAG
>CAZMZM010000127.1:0-1878 GCA_964570865.1 uncultured Melioribacter sp. | reverse complement strand
AAGTACAATCGAAAGATGGTGCTTTGGCAACCCGTAAAATGGTAAAGGTTAATTAGTCGCTCCTTAACACTTCCATAAATTGTTAATAATCAACAGGAATATGTTGATAAACCGTTTGATTTTCTTATGCAAAATTGCAAGAAAATGTGTACTTTAGTATCAAAACCTTGCAAAAATGATGGGAAAATCACCAATACAAAATCAGGGAGAATTATTTCGTCCTTTGCTATCGGAATTCATCGATATGAATCACGAACTTGTTCTATTATCAAAAAAGATTGATTGGAATTTTTTTGAGAAAGAGTTTTCACAGTATTACTCCAATACTGGTCAACCCTCAATGCCAATACGCCTTATGGTTGGTTCGCTTTTGCTAAAAAGGATTTACAATCTGGGAGATGAAACACTTGCCCAAGCTTGGGTGATGAATCCTTATATGCAATACTTCTGTGGAGAATCACACTTCCAACATAGGTTTCCGTGTGATCCCAGTGATTTTGTTCATTTTCGTAAACGAATAGGGGAGCAGGGAATAGAAAAGATATTCATTCACTCTGTGGAATTGCATGGAAAACAAGCAAAAAGTAAAATGGCATTATCTGATACTACCGTTCAGGAAAACAATATTACCTTTCCCACCGATGCAAAACTTGCTAAGAAGATTATTGATAAGGTTAATAAAATAGCAACCAAAGAAAACATTAAGCAAAGACAATCTTATAAAAGGGTTAGCAAAAATTTGGTTAGAGCCACGTACAATGGAAAACATCCAAGAAGAAGAAAGAATGCCAATAAAGCTCGACATAAATTAAACACAATTGCCGGCAGAGTTGTAAGAGAACTTTTGAGGAAGCTACCAAGCGAGATAATTAAAAATTATGAAGAAGAGCTTTTGCTTTATCAGAAAATATTAGATCAAAAAAAACAAGACAAAAACAAAGTTTACAGTACTCACAAACCATATACATCCTGCATAGCAAAAGGGAAAGCACATAAACAATATGAATTTGGTAATAAAATAGGAATAATGATTAATCCCAAAAGTTTAGTAATACTTGCTGTACAAAGCTATGAAGGAAATCCTCATGACAGTCGCACGATAGAGCCGCTATTAAATCAAATGCAGAAGAATTTAAATTATCTACCCGAAGAAGTAATTTATGACAGAGGGGGTCGCGGTAAATCAACAATTAACGGAGTAACTATTTCCACACCGAAACCACCATTAAAAAAAGATAGCAGATACACAAAACTTAAGAAAAGGAAGAAATTTCGTCGAAGAGCTGCTATTGAGCCAGTTATCGGTCATTTAAAAACAGATTTTCGCATGGGTCAAAATTACCTAAAAGGGGCTAAATCCCCTCATATCAACGCAATGCTGGCGGCAACAGGTTGGAATTTAAAGAAATTGATGAAGAAGTTAAAACAAGAACTTCTTTGGCCATATTTTACCTGGAATAAAATTTTCCAAAATATCTTAAAACAAAAATATTTTCCTATGAATTTTGGTTGATAAGGAGCGACTAACTAAACTGTTGTTGAAGGTTTAATGGGTAATTTTCCGGATAAATCCATTAGCTTTGATATAAACACTGGGATTGAGACATGTTTTTGTATCTTTGAGAAAAGTTTCGGATGCTAGTGAAATTTTATTTAGAATTTCGTAACTACTCCAAATTGAGCAACTGCTTTAGCTAAACCGACTTCGGCATAAATACCGAGAAAATCTGTTACCATAAAATGCATTCCGGCAGTAAATTCCATTCCGAGAGGAAAATAAGTAGATGTAGAAATATCATCATTCCCATTAGGATCGGTAGTTGACCATTTCCAGTTAGCACCACGGTAACCAACACCTAGTCCTACATAGGGGTCTAA
>CAZMZM010000126.1:0-1907 GCA_964570865.1 uncultured Melioribacter sp. | reverse complement strand
GTTGCTAAAGCAGTATCCTATAAATAGAATCTCAAAAACCCTTTGTGTTGGCTTTATTCAAATAGTGCCTGATTTTGAATTTTTCCTTAATTGCGTTATTTTTGCATGATTGCTTTTATAATGTAATTGTGCAAATTTTAGGTAATTATGGAATATGTAAAAAAATATTTACAAGAGATATTAGGTATTAACGTTCAGATTCGGCAAGTTACTCCAAAACGTGCGGGAGAGCTTCCTCTTTTTATCAGACAAATTTACGATTTTTATTCCATGACATTGTTTGGTAGGAAAATTCTGCTACTCAAAAAACACAGCGATGCGACAATATCGGTTGCTCAAATGCAAAAACATACGCAATTGGCGGAAGAGACATTTGATTTACCAGCCGTATTGGTTCTACCTTTTTTGGAATCTTATAATCGTAAGCGTCTTATTCAAAAGCGTGTTGCTTTTATTGTTCCGGGCAAGCAATTGTTTATTCCGCAATTGTTTATTGATTTGCGGGAATTTGGATTGGCCGCTCCGATAAAAAAGGAAAAGCTTTCGCCTGCCGCACAATGTTTATTGCTATATCATTTACTAAAAGAAGATATTCGAAAATATTCCTTGAAAGAGATTGCCGTTAGGCTTAATTATACCCAAGCGACGGTTACCCGCGCCGTTCAAATTCTTGTGGATAAAAAACTTGCTGAAAAATCTACTTCGAATAAAGAGGCAAGGATTAAGTTTGTGAAAGAAGGAAGGAATCTGTGGCTAAAAGCTTTGCCATTGTTGCAAAACCCCGTTAAAAAAGTATATTTTCTTGAACGTCTTCCTCGCTTCAAATTTGTTTACCGTGCTTCTTTTTCTGCTTTGGCAGATTATACCGATTTGGCTGAAGATAATAAGAAATATTTTGCTTTGTCTCAAGATGCTTTTGATATGCTAAAAAGAGAGAGGAAAATAAAAATAGTAAATTCGGAAGAAGCCCCGATTCATCTTCAAGTCTGGAAATATTCTCCGGCTCTTTTGAGTAAGGGCAAAAATGTCGATCCACTTTCGCTTTACTTGTCGTTAAAAGATGTGGAAGAAGAACGCGTACAAAAGATGCTTTCTGTATTGGTGAAGCAAGTATGGTAAGAGGTCTTGAAATATTCAAGGATTTCTTCCGAGATTATATAAGAAGCTACATTTTAATCGGGGGAGCGGCGTGTGATGTTTTGTTCACCCAAGTCGGACTCCCTTTTCGCGCCACTCGCGATTTGGATATAGTTTTAGTTGTCGAAGCACTCACTGAGGATTTTGTCAAGCGGTTTTGGGATTTTGTAAAAGCAGGAAAGTATGTTCTTCGGCAAAAAGGTCGGGAAGGGAAAATTTTTTATCGATTTCAGAAACCCCGTCTCGAAAATTTCCCTTCGCAAATAGAACTATTTGCTCGCAACCCCGATTTGTTGGACTTAAGAGAGAATTCTCATTTAACTCCTATTCCTGTGGAAGAAAATTTATCCAGCCTTTCTGCTATTTTGCTCGATGATGATTATTATAATTTTATTTTAACGCACAGTATTGAGCTGGAGAATTTACATTTGGCTACCGTTGAGTCTCTGATTTGTTTTAAAGCGAAGGCATTTCTGGATATGCGTACTCTTAAAGAGGCAGGAATTGAAATAGATAGCAGAGATATTAGGAAACATAGAAATGATGTGATTCGTTTAAGTCTTTTGTTACGCGAGGGAAATACAGTGACATTACCTCAAAAGATTCGGGGGGATATGAGACAATTCCTTGAGGTTTTACAAAATGAGCCACCGGATCTTAAAACGCTTGGTAAGAGTATCGGTGTTTCTTTTCCAAAGCTTGAGCAAATTATAGAATTGTTTAATCAAACATTTGTTTTAGAATAGATAAAAAGAACAGTGAAATAAAGG
>CAZMZM010000125.1:0-1934 GCA_964570865.1 uncultured Melioribacter sp. | reverse complement strand
TACTTTTTTGCTCAGTCGAAGCCTTATTTTATTTTAGCGTTTTGGACAGATGTGTACTGACTAATAATTAATAATTAATTTTTTGACCTTTCTGTCTAAAGCGCAATAATGGGGATACATTTGCCGGAATTTGTTATTTTAATTTTGTTAAGATTATTGTAATTTTTTTTCTCAAGATTTTTGGTAATTTCGAATGGCGGATCACTTTAGAGACTTGGGAAACAGTCATTCCTCGTGTTAATACTAAATGAAACCTTTACTAATAAAAATATATATTGGATGTTAATTACATTCCATTGATGCCCATGTTTCCAATTTTAATGACACATTCTCAAATAGCTTATATCCTTTATCAAAGGTTCCAAGCGCTCCTTCTCTTGCTAAAATTCCAAAATATCTATTTTCATAATCGATAAATGGATACGCTCCATATGCACCTGGACTGGATATTCGTGTTGTCTGCGTGCAATTATTTGAATCAGCATGGCATTCAATCCAATTTCCAAATCCGTAATGCCAATCTTCTCCTATTGCAATTAGTGCGGGCGAATATCCGATAGACGCACCACGAATTTGATCGCTCGTCATTTGATTAATAAGTTCGGTATTGAGAATTTCTTTTTTATACAATGCTTCTAAAAACTCCAAATATTCTTTTGCATTCCAATGCATACCACCGGCAAGTCTTGGATTTTGCAAAGAAGGCAAGTCGTAATTTGCACTTGGAAATAAACCTGTTTCTGATTTGAACTGTTCAAACACTTCTTGCCACGATGAAAGTCCTGATGCTTTAATAGCCATAAGTCCAGCCACTTGAAGATGTGTTGAGGAATAGTAAAATTCTTCCCCGGGAATTTTTGAATTGTTGTTGCTATTTGCAATATTTTCCACACACGTTTCAAAGTTATAATCAGGTAAATTAATGCAAAACGGCTCATTAACTAAACCGGAAGTAAAACTAAGCAAATGCTTTAATTTAATAGAAGAAAGATTACCGGTGGTCGGCCAGGTAGAGATATAATCTTGCGGGTGATCTTCAAGGGATAAAATATTATCTTTAACAAGAGATAAAATAACCACCACTGTTACTATTTTAGAAGTTGAAGCGGACCTATACAACACTAATTCATTAGAATTCCCTGTACTATATGTAAAAGTATTTCCATTTTCAGACATTATTTTTAATGTGAAATCTGTATCTGTATTCAATGTGTCAAGGGTGTTTCTGATTTTATTTTCAAGTTCGGCTAATTCATTAGAACAATTATTCACAGGATTAGAGGCATTGCTTTTTTCACAACTGAAAAAAACAATTGAAATTAATACTATTGCAATCAGGGGCATAATTATTTTTAATAACTTCAATTTTTCTCCTTTTACTAATTAAAAAGAACGCTTTTTCAATTCAGTTATTAATTCGTCAAATGTATTTACTTCAATAATATTATATTTTTCGGATACGATATCAATATTGCCTTTTCTCCAAAACCCTTCCGGACACAATACAATTAACTTACCTGTTTTGGCATATAATCCAAATTCCGGAAGACTAATTGGGCTTTGAGAATCTGGAGCAAAATACATAACAACGATATCTGAGGATTCTAAAGCTGATAGTTTCCATTCTTTGTTCCAATCTTCTCTACGAGGGTTCAAAACAACTACATTGTAGTTTGATAATTGTTCCTCTATAATAGCTTGCCAATTCTCAGATTTTCCCATATCTATGCTATCCTCCAAAAAATTTTTAACTCTGCTGTCTTCAGTAGGAATTACATTCGGGGAATTAATGATTGTCGCTTTATGCTCTTGAGCAAAAGTTGAAAAACTGACTATTACAAAGATTAGTAGATACATTTTTATTATCATAAATTATTTGGTCTCCTAAAACAGTCGTTGCGTAAATGGTGTACAACGTTCTCAATATACGCAAT
>CAZMZM010000124.1:0-2039 GCA_964570865.1 uncultured Melioribacter sp. | reverse complement strand
AAATTATTAAATTTATAATTATTAAAGAAAGTATAAATAAAAGCGTTATTAACATTAATATTAAATTCATTTGTACGAGGAGTTTTATGAGATTATTATTTACCTTTATTCTAATTTTTGTTTTCCAAGTTAATATTTTTTCTTCTGATTTTTCAAGCTTATTTAAGGACAGAGGAGTAATAGAAATAAAAATTCATCTTAAAGATTTAAGAAATATTGAAAAATTAAGTAAAGTTGTTTCCATTGATAAGTTGGAAGGATTTGATGTTATCGCATATGCCAATCAAAAAGAGTTTAAGAAATTTTTAAAGTTTCAACTTCCTTATGAAATAATTCCGTATGTTGCTCCGACAGGTATTAAGATGTCAGACAATCCCGAGGATGTTTTGGATTGGGATAGCTATCCTACTTATGAGGCTTATGTTCAGATGATGCATGACTTTGCCGATAACAATCCGTCTATCTGTAAACTCTATTCCATCGGGCAAACGGTTGAAGGGCGCGAACTTCTGTTTGTTAAAATTTCTGACAATGTAAATAAACGCGAACCTGAACCGCAGTTCCTTTACACATCTACCATGCACGGAGATGAAACTACCGGATATATTTTAATGCTTCATTTAATTGATTATCTACTTTCAAATTATCGCTCGGATTCAAGAGTTAGGAATCTGGTTAATAATCTTGAAATCTGGATTAACCCGCTTGCCAATCCCGACGGTACTTACCATGGCGGAAATAATTCTGTTCAAGGCGCAATGAGATACAACGCAAATTATGTTGATCCGAATAGAAATTTCCCTGATCCTGATGATGGTCCGCATCCTGACGGAGAAGTATATCAGCCTGAAACCGTTGCAATGATGAATCTGGCAGATTCAAATAATTTTATAATGTCGGCTAATTTTCACGGGGGAGCCGAAGTGGTTAATTATCCTTGGGATACTTGGTATGCTCGTCATCCCGATGATGCTTGGTTCCAAACAGTTTCGCACGAATATGCCGATACTGCGCATGAACACAGTCCTATCGGCTACATGAGCGGCTTTGACGATGGAATAACCAACGGATATGATTGGTACACGATCTCCGGAGGAAGACAGGATTTTATGAATTATTATCATCATTGCCGAGAAGTTACTATTGAACTTTCCGACACTAAACTTTTACCTGAATCTCAGCTTTTAGAGCACTGGGAATATAATTACCGTTCGTTCCTTAATTATATTAATCGTTCGTTATACGGAATCCAGGGGATGGTAACGGATTCACTTACCGGTAAACCGGTTGCGGCAAAAATTGAAATTGTAAATCACGATGCTGTCGGCTCTGAAGTTTATAGCGACACTACAGGGAGATTCAGTCGTCCGATTAATGATGGCACATATACCGTAAAAGTTAGTGCAGATAGTTTTTTTACGAAAACGTTTACAAACGTTGCCGCGTTTGCAGACCGGGCAACATGGCTTGACGTAAAACTTGTCAGCACTGTTGTTGGCGTTGATGACGAAAATACCGTTACTCAAAAATTTATTCTTGAGCAGAATTATCCGAATCCGTTTAATCCGACAACTGTAATTAGGTTCACGATTCCAAATAGATTTTCAAACGTTCATTGTAAGTTATCCGTTTACGATATGCTCGGCAATAAAGTTAAAACACTTGTTGATGAGAATAGAACTCCCGGAAATTATGAAGTTAGTTTTACAAGTTCCGGCTTGTCTTCCGGAATTTATTTCTACAGATTAAGAGCCGGTGGGTTTGTAAGTATAAAAAAAATGATTTTACTTAAGTAATATTATCTAAAATTTATTATGTTATAATCTATTTTTATTATGGTTGAACATTTTTGGAGTAAATTCATTTTGCAAAATGGTTATTGGTTTTATTTTTTTGATATTGAATCAAGATTTTTAAAATACAAATTACACTAATTCTTTAACTAAACAGGAGGTCTTATGAGGAAATTTTTCTCATTATTTTTAACAGTTATCTTTTTTGCCGCGGCTGTTTCACTTTCGGCAGCGGATAAAAAGGAT
>CAZMZM010000123.1:0-2085 GCA_964570865.1 uncultured Melioribacter sp. | reverse complement strand
ATACCACTACTAAGGAACCTACAATAATAATGGATAGAAACAAAAATGTAATTGCAAATTTCGGGAAATTAATGCTTACGGTTAGTGGAACTATCCCCGACACAGGTTTTTGTCCGATGGCAATTAGGAAAATACCAAGGTTCTTAAATTTGCCCATTAATATTTGTGCAAGCGATGGTGACGGTTGGAATTTGAGCAGCATTTCATTTAAAGCAACCGGCTCGGGAAATGAGAAAGAAGACATCGACGGGGTTTTCCTTTACAAAGGTTCTACGCTTTTGTTTTACGGTAAATTCGACCAAGATAATGGAACATTGAAGGCGGTTTTTAATCCTCCTTTGCAAATTCCCGCCGGGGAATGTATTAACTTGATATTATCTTATCAGTTTGATTTTAACCCTGTTACCTATGCGCAAAATGGAATTATAGGTTTCCATGTTGAAACTGCGGCGGTAAGCGCCACTCCAATGAATCACTCTTCGGGAATAATTCAAGGGAAGGCTCAAAACGGCAACTTGTATTTTGCCAAAGTTTGGAACAAGGGACATATCCCTTTTGCAACAATTCAGGAAGCAGTAACATCTTCCAAAACTACGGTTGACGATACTATCTTTGTGTGTTTTGGCGAGTATCATGAAAATATTGAAATAGATTCTACAAAAAGGACGTTGACAATCAAGTCTATGTTTGGTAGGGATTCTACTTTTCTGATAGCGGTTGAAAATAAACCTACTATTGAAGTCCATAATGCAAATCTTACTATTGATGGGCTTGAAATTGACCACGGGAACGCTCAAATCGGACAAAAAGATGAAGGAATTGAATTTATTCCTAAAGGAACATCTCTTGATTATAGAAATTTTGTAATCAAAAACTCTAGATTTAAGGGACTTGGAGATGGAATTGTTATATATGGGGTTTCAAACCATTCTAAAATATTAAATACTATTTTCGAAAATTGTTCCAATAGTATTTTCTCTGATGATAGTGTTAATCTTTGTATTGAAAATAACAATTTTATTTCCAATTCTGGTAGGTCTAATGATATTGATATACATAACTTTGCCTTTTTGACTTTCAATAAAAACAATTTTAGCAGCCCTAATATGGAAATTAATTTGTTTGATACTGATTCCCCTGGAACAGCCTTAATTTGTGACAACACAAACGAATTAAAAGACAGTATTGTTAAAGTAATTTTTAATGATTTTGGAAGTGTGGTTCTAGACAATAAGAATATTTTTATTGAAACGAGCATGGAAAATCCATTTATTTCGACAAAAGGAAGTAACGTATTTGAAGGAAATGAGTTAAAAGGTTTTTTCGTTAAAACAGTTTCTAATACTGGGGATACTATTATTCTTAAAAATAACCATATAACGGAAAGAGGTGTCGTTTTTCAAGAAGCAAATGCGGTAGGTATGAAAAAATCAAAAAATATTTTCATTCTTTCTGATAACAGAATTGATAATGTTAAAGGGGATGGAATTTATTTCTCCGACTTTGTTTCAGGTAAAATAAAAATCTTCAAAAACAAGATTGTTGGAAACAAAGGACATGGAATATATATTGGTGAACCATTTGGAAATAAGTATTTAGAAATCTACGGAAATGAAATTATTGAAAACAGCTGTAGTGGAATTTACTCTAACGTACCAACCTTTATTCACAACAACATTCTTATAAATAATGCTGAGGGGGGAATTTGTGCTTTTGCATATTGTGATGTTAATAATCTCAAAATCGTAGGAAATTTTATTGACAATAAAACAGGTAAAAGCAACGGTGTTTTTGTTAAGGCATCGGGCAAAGAAAGCGTGATAGGATTAAACTTAATTAAAAATAGTTCTGTGGGCATTTATTTAAAAGAAGCAAGTAATACAAGAATATTAAATAATTCATTACAAAACAACGGCGAAGCATTAAGGCTGGAGAATTGTAAAAATGTTTCAATTGAAAATAATATTGTTTCCAAAAGCACATCGCCAGCAAGCGGAATACATTTAACAGGGAGCTCGCCGTTTGTTACAGGCAATAATATTGTTAACAATCATGGCACCGGCTTTTTTTCCGATAACGGTTCTA
>CAZMZM010000122.1:0-2097 GCA_964570865.1 uncultured Melioribacter sp. | reverse complement strand
TTCAGAGGCAAGGAGCATAGAGCAAAGGGGATGGGGAAAATTACTCTTAGCTCCTTGCCCTTTGCTAATTAGACTGTTTCGTTATGATTTTAATAAATCGGTCTAACTTGCGTGATGTTAAATTGTTTGATAGGAAATTTGGACAAACTCGGAGTTTTCCTGGAAAAGTTAACGAGGGTAATAATTTGTTTCTTACTCTTGAATATTGATTTTTTTGTTTGACGTCTTTTGCACATATGGATTTGCAAAATGAATAAATAATTGATATATTTACGACAAAAATGGGTTGTGAGTGAGGAATATGTGGGTTGTAGAAGTAAATTGTATATTAGCTTCGTCAATATTTTTCAATGAGGGAAATGTATATGGATATTGATGAGCTTTATGGGGCATATCGAGACGAAACATTACCTACCTTTGAAAAAATATTCCGGAGAAAACGTAAAAGAAAGAAAAACGATGTTGATATCATGGCGATTTCAATTGGGGGAATTTACTACGTAGATGACAGTAAGGTGCGTTTTGAGGGGAAAAGAAAGGAATTTCATAGAACCATGCGTCCCGGTGTGGTATGTAAACTCCGGCGCGAACCAAACCGCTTTGAAGCTAAATGGGTACCCGGTTCACATCTGATTGGAGGAAGAAATGAGGCGGAAACTGTTTTCCTGGATTCTGCAATTGAAAGGGTTCCTCGTGATACGGTCTTGTTGTTAAAATATTCACAATGGTATAAGCCACTAACACTGGGCAAGCGTATGGGAAAATTGTCTTACGGAAAGACAGAGGAAATGCAACGAAAATGCGAGGCGCTCGAAAATGGATGAAATCTTGAGGAAAATAGCTAAAAAAGTGCGCGATAATACCTTCGGCCAAAAAGAACAATCGTTGTTAATCGTACAACTTAAGAGTATCATTCAAAAAATACCAGCATTTTTTTATCGGGAGCGGACGAACGACGATTTGGAGGACCTTATTAGTGAAGGAATAAGTATTTTCCTATTAACAGCAAAGAAAAACGATGACCCAACGAATTATCCAGCATATCTTTATAGAGGATTGTTAAATTATATCAATAAGTTGGATAGAAATTTGGCTAATTCCGATTTCTTGCGCTTTAAATCCGTCCTGGCAGAAGTTGTTAATAATTTGGAAAATCAAGGAAAAATCGTCTCTAATGGAAATAGAATAAGTGGAGACCGACTTAAATTGACCACTCGTGCAACAAACATAGATAAAATCTTTGCTACTAATGACTTTGGTGAACATAAAACCGATTTTAGTCGGTGGACCGAAATGAATAAAAACCTGCTGGCTGAAACTGTCCTTGTCGTTTTGAACAAATTGGATGGCTTCATTTCTTTAAGTGAACTAACTAATAAAATGGCGGTGGAACTTGGGTTTGATGTCGGTACCCTCTTTAACATTGCTGAAAATTTAAATAACGAAGATGAATCGAGCTTTACTGAGCCTTCCATAATACTTTCCGATAATAACTTGCGTGATAATATCGCAGTGGAAATAGGAGAGCAAATTTCTAATTATATCACCGATGTGATTTTTAATTTTAAAAATGAACGGGAAAAGAAAATCAAACCCCGCCTTTGGTATTACTACAAATGTGAAAAACTTTCCCTTAGGGAAATAAGCGAAAAGTTTGTATGGAGAGGTGCTACTAATGCTGATTATTACATTAGAAAGTTTGAGATAAACGAAAGGTATAAAGCCTTTCTGTGGGAGGTTTTGGAAGATATTGAGGACGTTCCAGTTAAGCAATTGTTGAGATTTTTTGAGAATCAGTTTTGTGAACAACTAAAAAAAGCTATGGGTGAATTGGGATATGAATGAATTTACTATCGAAGAAATAATTGAATTTATTGCGGGAAAGCTCCGCCCCGAGAGAGCGGAAAAATTAAAAAACGCATTACAATATGACGAAGAACTGCGGGAAATATACGAGGATTTTAAAAAGCGCGAAGATACGATAAAATTAATTTCCGATTATGAAATACCTCAAGAAACTTCGGAAAGGTTGCTCGAGAGAAGCTTAAAAATGCTGAGTAAAAAAGAACCTGCCTCCGGGGAGGTTTGGAAAATAAA
>CAZMZM010000121.1:0-2106 GCA_964570865.1 uncultured Melioribacter sp. | reverse complement strand
ATACCACTACTAAGGAACCTACAATAATAATGGATAGAAACAAAAATGTAATTGCTAATTATGTGAATCCGTTCCTCGAAATAACAGGATTTCAGAAAAAAAGATTGGTTTGCCCGGATTCCGCTAAAAGAGCAAAGCCGTTTATTATGATGCCTATAAATTTAACTGCAAGCGACGCTGACGATTGGCAAGTTACAGGTATAGGACTTGAGGGAAAAGGCACAGGCAACGAAATGCAAGATATAGATAGTATTATTATTATGCAGAACGGTACAAAAATATATGTGGGCAAGTATGATCAAGATAACGAATTAAAATTAATTAGCTTTACTTCTCCGGTTATCGTACCGGCAGGTGAAACGATTCATCTGACACTGAATTATTTTTTTGGATTTGATCCCAAAACCTACGCAAGTGATTCGGTTAGAACGTTTTTAGTACGAACAGTATCAGCTATGGCAAGACCTAAACATTATACCAGGGGACAGATAATCGGTAATGCTGAATCTGATACAGTAACAATTGCACGGGTAATAAACGTAACCCAGCAAAAAGGGTTTACAGAAATTCACGAAGCGGTCGACTCACGTACTACAAAAGCCGGAGATTCGCTTTTTGTTTGCGAGGGAAAATATGAATTCTTTTATGTGAATAAACCTCTTAAAATTCACGGAAAAAACAATTATTCAACAATTCTTTTTGAAGGATATACAATATTGCAAACCGACAGTGTCTCAATAGATAATTTTCGTATCGAAAGGAATATTTCTATAATAGGAAAACTACACGGTAACCCCAATAGAGGAATTAAGATTTTCAATAATGCATTTCACGATGCAGGAATTGACTGTCGACATATTGAATACTGCTCAATTGACACAAATAAATTTTCCGGGACAACCTCTCTTCCTGCAATGATTTATGTTGCATATTCGGAAAATTTGGATATTCTTTGCAACGAATTTTTTATGGGAGATAAAAATGAGAGCGGAATAACTATTAGTTCGTCAAAAAATACTAATCTACAATTCAATACGTTTTCGGGAGAAGCGAAAAGTTATATTAACGGCTCTGATTCTCACGAACTGTTACTTTATAGAAACTGCTTTTATTTAGACTTTTTGGGAAAGCCTGAAGCTGACGCGACATCATTTCAAGGAGCTATTTTTTTGACATTCTGCACTGAAAATAATATCAACAAAAATTATTTTAATATTAATAATTTTTATTATAAAGGTAGCATATTAAGTTTTATAGGTTGTAAGAATAATAATATATTACAAAATATCTCTTTTAGTGAGTCCACTCCATATATATTGAGTTTTATTAACTCTTCGGCAACAAGAATAGAAGAGAATAAAGGAATCGAATTGAAAATGGTAGCCGGTGACGATTATGCTATAAATAAAAATTTAATTTTGGGTGGAATTAAAATAGTTGAATCCGCCGCTTCGGGAGATATTACTTCAGCATTCGATATAAAAATAAAAAATAATTCAATATCATTATCGGAATCTTCAGGAATTACGCTTAGAAATGTCAAGAATATTGACATAAAACTGAATAGAATATTCGGCAATACGACTGACGGAGTTTATGCATATGATTGTGAGAACTTCAATGTCTATTTAAATAAAATTTATGCAAACGGACGAAACGGTATAAATATAAACTACTCAGAAAATACTCAGGTATTTTTAAATGAAATTATCGGTCATATTAAAATTGGAGAGCAGCGGAATGCTTCCGGAATTCATGGATTTGGATTAAATAATTATACTATTGCATATAACTATTTAAAACGTAATTGCACGGGGATAAGGGTGTTTAGAAGCAAACACGGTAAAATAAGCGGCAACAAAGTAACTAACAACGAATGCCGATTTACTGGCATTCATTTACAAGACTCCAATCCTATAATTATGAATAACAATATTATCAACAACAATGGCAGCGGAATATTTGCAGAGGCGGGCTCGAACCCTAAAGTTAATATTAATAACATTTTTGCAAACGGTTACAAAGGAATAAAAAATGGAAACTCTGACATTACTATAGATGCACAAAACAACTGGTGGGGCGATGCTTCTGGTCCTGGAGATAATG
>CAZMZM010000120.1:0-2173 GCA_964570865.1 uncultured Melioribacter sp. | reverse complement strand
AAATTACTCAAATAATTATAATATTTCAAAAATGCAAGCGAGGGATTCGGGGTGAAATATAAAGGAACATCCCGACTTTTAGCGCTTCAATTTAGTTTTATAAACAACTCAACCAATTTGTAAATCTCCGCAATGGTTTTGTCAGAATTGTCAAAATCAAAATCACCTAATTTTTTTGCATTCTTAATAGCTTTTATTAGTTTTTTGCCGTCCTCAATTCGTTCCACAATATCGGTATCCGTTTTAATATAGAACTTTTCGCTTTTCTCATACTCAGGTAAAAACTTTTTCAATTCCTTCTCCACTTCGTCGCAATTTGAGAACTTACGCTCCGTAAATTTAAAATGAAGCAAAAACCAAAGTTCAAGGCATGGATTATTGACTAAGATTACTATTCGCTTCCCTCCTTTTTGTACCGCCCTTTCATACAATAACCTAAATTTCTCGAGCAAATGTTGTCTCAAAATCACATCTAAATCTACAATCCAATAAATTTTGTCATAATATTCTTTTTGCTCTTCAATGTATTCATACTGTTTTTCAAGTCTTGTTCTTTGAGCGAGTTGGGGAAAAATATCGAAATTCACATTTTCGAGACGGTTTTTCCATGCGTTAAAAAACCAAACCTCCGTTTGTCCGTCCACAATAATGAGATATTTGGATTTAAGCCTGCGGAAAAACCGGGATTTTTTCCGTTTGCTCCTCATGACCTAATTTCAAATAATAACTTTTAAGATTGGGAACGGCGCCGAAACGTCCCGCCTTGTAAAAATTATAAATTGAACTTTGTTTGCGAATAACGGACGTATCAAAATTCGAGAGCGAAAACATTTCCGTCGATTGGTCATTCGGCTTGCGCTCCGTAAACCAAACAACATCGCGACGTAAAATTTCCCTTTCCAGTAATAGCTCACGGTGATGAGTAGTGGCGATAAGCTGTGAGTTTTTCGAGTTCACAAGAAAAGTAAGCAAAAAATGCCTTATTAAATCGGGATGCAAAGAAGCTTCAAGTTCATCAATTGGGAGAATATTTCCGTCCTTTAATGTTTTTAGCAAAAGTCCCGCCAAGCCGAAGAAACGTTGAGTTCCATTAGATTCTTCTTCGAATTCCAAATTATAAATACCGCTTTTAATTTTATGTTGAAAAATCTTTTTCAAGAAAAAGAACGAATTGTCCTGCTTTTCCACCCCAGCCGCTCTGGCATGTTCCATCTTTTTTAACATTCCAAGTAAAGTTTCATCTTCGATTTCCTCTTTTTTAATCTCAATATTTTCAATAGCGAAATCCGCTTGTCGCAATAATTTAATCAAATTTTCTTTGGAAACAATATTTTCTTCCAAAAGGTTACTGGTAATAAGTTCGAGAGGCAGCAAGCCACTTACAGGTTGCAATAATTTTTCCCTAAACCAATCGACAACATCTTTAATTTCGGGTATTTGAATATTAGTTTTCATAAAGCCGCCAAGGACGGTATTATTCCAAAGGGTATTACCTTGCAAAATTTCAACTGTCGATTTTGAAACCTTAACTTTCGAACCAAATTTAATAGAGGTCAATTGTTTTGCCATATCGGTAGTTCGGGCATACAAAAGGGAACGTTTTGTGCGCGAGAAAAACAATTCCTCCTCGAGAACCGCCACGGGGGAAAGTTTAACTTTATACCAATACCTCGTTTTTCTATAAAAAAATTCCAATTCAAACTCGGTTGGTTGCTTCGGCGTGACAGAATCGAATTTAAAAGGCAAAAAATTAAACGTTTTATCTTTGGAAGCAAAAGGCTCTAAGACAATCTTACGTAAAAAATCCAAAGCGCGCAAAACATTGGTCTTTCCCGAGGCGTTTGGTCCATAAATTATAGCCATTTTCAGAATACGCAAACCGGCACGCGGCTCGACAACGTAATATTCTTCCAGATTTTTATCCGAAGTTGCTTCAAACGATAAAATGATTTTATCCTTGATAGAACGAAAATTTGAAACGGAAAAATTGATTATCATGGCATTTTCACTCCGAAATTTGCAAATCACTTGCAAAATTTAAGTCTAAAATTCCAAAATAGCAAGTTTTCGCCCGAAATTTTAACTATGTATTTGGCATTCTCCGAACATGATTCTATCCTTGAGAATTTTTAGGAGTTCTAATTGCTTTCTTGCCATTACTCTTTTGACTTTA
>CAZMZM010000119.1:0-2288 GCA_964570865.1 uncultured Melioribacter sp. | reverse complement strand
CATTGCCTTTGAAGGCAGGTTAAATTTAAATCTTTGAAATTGTATTTACACAAAATCTGTTACACTACCGAATTCGGCAATCAGTTTTGCCATATAAAACATGTTATTACTTAATTTGCACAACGCGTTATTAATAATAAGATTTGTACGTTATTTTAAAAGAACCATTTTTCGAGTTTGACTATGAGAGCCGATTTTGATTCTGTAAAAATAAATTCCCGAACCGTAACGTTCCCCGTTCCATTGATAACTATGTGTACCAGAAGTTAAATTATTAAGTACAACCGTTTCGATTTTTTTACCCCTCAAATCAAAAATCGATATACGAACATTCGATTTGACAGGAATGCTAAACAAAATATTCGTAACAGGATTGAAAGGATTTGGGAAATTTTGAAATAATTTTATTTTTCTGTCGATCAGATCATTATTTTTTATACCAGACGTTCCCCATACTCTGCCCGAAACGATTGCCGATGTTAGGGTTTTATAAACAGAATTTACTTCTCCCGTAAATCCATAGCTAAGCCCCCAACCTTTGTCAAGATGATTTTCCCGCGTATCCAGCATGTCCGAATAGAGTAGAATATACGAAGAATCTTCGATTCCTCCCGAGCTTTTATAGGTTACATCCCAATCCCTGCCAGAGCAATCAATCCATTGGACTTGCATATCCGGATTAAAGTCCAGAGAATAAATGTCTTTCTCGTCGTTTTCGCAAGCATTTTGTTCATATTTCATCACTTTCAAATTTACCGAATCAATGCGCTCAAATACCAATTGCCCGTCTTCATTGATTACAAAATATTTAAATCCGTTTTGAAGAACCGTATCGCCTATAACATAGCGGTCGGAGGAAGATATGACAGGGTCTGAGTTTTCCCCATACTCGGTGATTTTATAATGCCACTCATCACCGATATGTAAAGGGTAATATTGGCAATTATCCTCGATGGATTGGCCAAAAAGAATGCCTGAGAAGAAAAATATTAAAATTAACCAAATATTTAAAATCAATAGTGTCCGGTTAAAAATTGAACAGACATAGTTGATTTGAAATTTTCTTGCCCGGTGGCTTTGGAACATGTTCTTTGAAAATCTCTTTCAGATCTTTTCGCTCAAAAATATTAACCTGTATTAAGCGCATTATCTTTTGTACGGAAAGCTTTGATTTGTACAAAAATTTGTGCAGGCTTACTAATAAATAGGCAATCATCGCGATCCATATTTGTGTAAAAACCGCATTAGGTGTTGTACCAAAAAAGCGTTTGATTTTGAGATTCTGTTTAATGGTACGAAAGAAAATCTCTATCTCCCAACGCGCTTTGTAAATATCAGCAATGGTTTTGGCATCATTGTCAAAATCATTGGTTAAAAAGGTAAGCGTCTTATTGCTTTCCGGATCAAAATAATGGATTAACCGCAACGGATACGGATAATTCTTATGGGAATAATATCCGGTAAATTCAATGATTTCGTCTCTGATAATATTGGATGTATTACGCTTTAACACTTTGTATTTAGCGTTGGATTTGGCACGTGTAACAAAACGTATGTTATTGTCTTTAAAGAAACTATAGAGCGTAAAATCATGATAACCGCGGTCGATGGCCACATAACTATCAGTGGGAATATTCATTTGGCGAGCAACTCTGGACTCATGTGTTTTGCCATCGGTGATAATCAAAAAAGTAGGCAGCAACCCATCTGCCTGAAGCAGTGTATGCATGCGAACAGCCGATTTTGTTTTACGAAAGCGTGCCCAGGGAAAGAGTTTTAAACTCAAATCGATTGTCGTGGCATCTAAGAAAAATAATTGACGATTAAGTTTTATCTTATATTTTGGTGCCAAATTCTGAGCTCTTTTTAACAGAAGGAAGAATAAAGCCTGAAAAACCTGATAGGTTCTTTTGTTATTAGCATCAGACAACGTGGAACGTTTGACCGTTGTGGTTCCCAAATGATAAAGTTTGCTGTAAACCGAGTTAATTCCGCTGACCGTTTCTCTAAGAGAAGCTCGGCCGCTTAATTGGGCAAATAACATGTAAATAAATTGATCCCATGTATGTAATTTACGTGAACGATAATCGCTTTTGTGTCTGTTAACAACATCTTGGAAATCAAGTCGTGAAATTAAATTTAACATTTGTCCAAAAATTGTTGTATAATAGCTCATGGCTTGGTAATTCCTTTCGTAGTATGTAGTTATCTCAAAAACAAATTACGAAAATTTGGAATACCAAGCCTGTCTTTTTACTTCGTCCTTTAACTTTAACCGGACACTAATG
>CAZMZM010000118.1:0-2348 GCA_964570865.1 uncultured Melioribacter sp. | reverse complement strand
AAAATCGAATAAATATGACTGATGTAATTACCGGTTATCATTATCGAAGTTTTGCCATATAAACATTATTTAGCATTTTTCAATTAGAAAAAATGGTTTTTGTTTACTACTAATCTTTAGGTTAACGTGAAAAAGATATTTGTTAATTTAAGTTTGTTATTATTTTTGATCACCGGTTCAATTCAAGCCCAAAATACACTCACTGTTTCCGTCCGAGATGCCAAAACAGATTTACCGTTAATCGGGGCTAACGTCTATTTTCCTTCCCTAAAAATCGGCACTGCAACAAATGCCAAAGGGAATGCAATTATTAAAGATATTCCGTACGGCAAGTACGTACTTACTGTTTCATATATCGGTTACGAACCAATAGAAAAGAGTTTGGTTTTCCCCTTAAAAAATAAGGGTAAAACGATTGTTCTGCTTATGAACCCTAAGGAAATAAAGGGGAAACAAGTTGTTATTACTTCAACACGTACAAACGGAGTTGAAACACACACTCCGATTAAAGTTGAGGTGCTGGGTCAAGAGGAAGTTAACGAAGAAGTTGCAATTCGTCCTTCGAATGTTTCAAAGTTGCTTGGTGAAACGAGCGGTGTTATTGTTCAGCAGACTTCAGGCGTTTCAGGCGCCGTAAGTTTTCGGCTGGAAGGTTTACCCGGAATTTACACGCAACTTTTAACCGACGGCTTACCAATGCCGAGTAAATTCTCCTCAGGTTTAACTCTGTTGCAAATTCCTCCTTTGGATTTGCAGCAAATTGAAGTTGTAAAAGGAGCATCCTCAGTATTTTACGGAAACGGAGCAATCGCGGGATTTGTAAATATTATCACAAAAAAACCTGCGGAGAAACCGGAATTTGATTTGGTCGTTAACCAAACTTCCTTAAAAGGTACTGACTTCAGTTCGTTCTATTCACGTAATTTTGGACGATTCGGGATCACACTTCTTACATCTCAAAGTTTTCAACAACCCGTTGATGTTGACCACGACGGCTTTACAGATATTCCGTTTCAAAGACAATCCACGATTCATCCGAAACTATTTTTTGATTTTGATAAGAACACTAGATTAACTTTCGGAATTAATGCTTTCTTTGGCAATAGAACCGGCGGAGATTTAAGAGCAATAGAAACGGGAAGTGATTCGCTCCATTATTACTACGAAAAGAACAAATCCACAAGATTTAATACCGAATTAATTTTCTCGAAAAAATTTAATACCGGCGGAACACTCAGTCTGAAAAATAATATCTACTACTACACACGCCGAATAAGCATTAATGCGCCCGAAACTCCGAACATTTTCGCGGGGAAACAAATTTACAGTTTCTCGGAATTATCGTACGTGCAAAAAACCGGAAAGCATTATTTTGTAGGCGGATTAAATTTCGTTGCCGATAACTTTAATCAAACAGCCGGAGCGATTAATAATCCATATAATTACTCCCATTCTACGGCAGGCGCTTTTTTGCAGGACGATTGGCGACTTACAAATAGTTTTATCTTACAGCCCGGTATCAGAGTTGATCGCGAAGATACTTTCGGCACAATTATTTTACCTCACCTCTCTATGCTTTATAAATTTACGGATGATCTTCATGTACGTTTTACATATGGAAGCGGTTACAAAAATCCCAATTATTTTGATTTCCCTATTGTGCCGGATCTGTATTACGGTTTGATTAAGATGAGAGAAAACATTAAAAGAGAAACGGCAAACGGATTTAATCTTGATTTCGGATACAAATATTACTCCGGCGATTTTGTGCTTAAAATTAATCAGGCGTTCTTTTACGGCAAGGTCAAAAATTCCCTCATAGCTTATCATATTCCATATAATTCCACACCTGCTGATTACTTCAGCGCAGGAACACTTACAACCAAAGGGTTTGATACTAATTTGTATCTTTCCCTCGACGAACTTGAATTATTTGCCGATTACACTTACACCGATGTTCAAAAAACAGAGTTCAACTCAACGGCGCAACTACCACTCACGCCAAAAAACAAAGCTAATTTCACACTGACCTATGAGGAGGAAAATGAAGCTGCCGGCACGAAAGATTGGCGAGCGGGGTTAGAAGCGTTTTACACCGGCAAACAATATTTACCGAACATGACTTACTCCCGCAGTTACTGGCTGCTTGGGGCAATGGCGGAAAAAATGTTCAACGGTTTTTCGGTTATTCTAAATGTTGAAAACATACTGAACGAAAGGCAATCGAAATACGGGAAAACCGTTGTTACAACTCCCGATAACCGCACACCGGATTTCAATCCGATTTACATGCCGATTGACGGAATTGTAGCTAACATAGCCGTTTGGGTAAAACTGAGATAGAGATA
>CAZMZM010000117.1:0-2350 GCA_964570865.1 uncultured Melioribacter sp. | reverse complement strand
TTCTTATAGGGTAACCAGCCCCAGATTACAAGAGGTCATCCATAATATCTGAGGCATAAGCCGAAGAGTCCACAAAATTAAATCCCAAATCCCAAATAAATTCGAATATCTAAATCCGAAACTCGAAACAAATTAGTCGTTAGTCATTAGTAATTGTAATTCGTAGTAATTCATTGTAATTCATAGTTATTCGTAGTAATTTGATTATTAATTGTAATTAGTTGTAATTTGTAGTAACTAAAAGTATAAATTAGAATCTCCAAAAAAACAATTTTCAAATAAAAATCTTTGCAAGGCATGAATTTCAGAAAAGATGTGTTGGATTATTTGAGTATTATACAGTAAATAACAGCTTTTTAGCCCTACCCGATATTGTTGTAATAATAGAATAATATGCAGTATTCATAATTTTATTTGTCGTGAAAAACCATGCAAAGCTTTTTATATTATTATTTAAGTATCGCTAAAAACTTATTTCACAAATGCTTATTTTGGGTATATAAATTTTTTAAATTATTTTTTTATAACAAAATTCACAATAAAAGTATGTAATTATAATCACAATTTTAAAAATATAATTGACTTTTTTAAATTTATTTGTAATTTTTATAAAATATTTCAGAGGGATTTTAAATGAAAAAATTAATATCCATACTTTTAATGATTCTACTTGCTGGATGCGGTGGCTCATCAACGGTTACGCAGACAGACATTACAATTGTAGGCACAGCCGATTTGCAGGGGCTAATGACTTCGTCCACAGTTGATATTGACCTTGACAACGACAGTGTAAAAGAACAGCATTCAATGGGTGGAATGGGAAGAATTGCCACAATTATAAAAAACGCAATAAAAGCTGACCCTGATACAATTGCCGTTTCAACAGGCGACGACCTTATGGGAGAGTTCTTTCATCAATTTAAGGGCAAAGCGATTTTTTCACTTATGTCATCAGCAGGATACAGGTTCTACGCATTTGGGAACCACGAATTTGACAAAGGAAGCGATATTTTATCAGCAGCTCTTGACAATGCGTCTTTTACCCCGTTATGCACCGATTTGGATGTTTCTTCATCAGCTCTTAACGGCAAATGCAAACCATATATTATCACTGAAACCAAAGGTGTTAAAATTGGCTTTTTTTCTTTAATGACGGAAGAATTTCCTTATATTACCCTTGAAAACAAAGTTAAATTCATCGGAGACAATATTGAGACAGCGAAGAAAACAGTTAAACTGCTAAAAGACAAAGGGGCAGATATAATCATAGCACTAACTCACATAGGCGAAGAAAACGACATAAACCTTGCAAAAAATGTAAACGGAATAAACCTAATATTTGGCGGACATTCCCATAAATATATTACTTCACCTCTTCATGTTAACAATACAATAATTGTTAACGGAGGAGAAAAAGGCGTATATGTTGTGAAAGTTATTTTATCTCTTGATGAGAATCGCAAACTTAACATTCAAAAAAGCAAAGTCACCTTGCTACCCGTTTATGAAGCGGTTAATGCTGATACATCGGTGGAATCCCGAATCGCTTTGTATGAAAAAATGCTTCCTCCTGCTATTGTTCTCGGCAAAACCTTAAAGGATTGGAATTTAACCGTTGAAGAAATCAGATACAACGAGTCCAATGTTGCAGATATGATAAACGACCTTTTCAAAGATCAATTTAATGTGGACATTGTATTAAACAATTCAGGAGCTTTCAGGGGGAAAAAAATTTATCCTTCCGGAGATATTACAGACAAAATGCTTCAAGAAATTGATGAGTTTTCCAATTATGCGTATATTTTCAAATTAAAAGGAAAATATATTAAAGAAGTTTTGGAGCACAGTGCTGCAAGTTACGGTTCAGGAGCTTTTTTGCAGGTCTCAGGAATCAAGTTTGAAATTAATTTAAATGCTCTGCCTCAAATAATTGAAAATGACGCAATTATCCAAAAAGGAGAGAGAGTTACTAATATTAAAGTTTTTGATAACAACACATGGAAAGAGCTGGATATGGAAAAAACTTACTCCCTTCTAAGCAATGATTATCTTGTAAGCCACAGTGGTGACAAATATTTTTGGTTTAAAAAATACGGCACCGATTTTAAAAATACTTATACAACATTCTACTCAATTATGGAAACTTATCTTCAAAAACACGGAGAACTTACACCACCTAAAAAAGACGGTAGAATTACAATAAAAAAATAACATGTTTAATCCTGTTAAATTTGAAAAATTGTTATATCCTAATTAAATTCGAATATTGAAATCCATATTAGTTCAAAGTTCAAAGTTATCAGTTCAACGTTCAAAGTTGAATTAGTCGATAGTCAATAGTCGTTATCCT
>CAZMZM010000116.1:0-2377 GCA_964570865.1 uncultured Melioribacter sp. | reverse complement strand
GCTCCTTTTATCGAGGAACCTGGGATATAAACATTATTATTAGCGTCTTTAAGTTGTTCGCTCACTTGTTTTTTCCCGGCAAGTCCATATGGCATTTCGCACTTATATGCGTATCCTTCTTTTAAGATTCTTTGGGAAAGCTCCGTATCGCCAAGAACGTTTTCGCAAAAATATTTAAAATTGAACTTTTCCCGAATCTTTGCTTGTTCTCGATTATCCTTTGTTTTTCTGAGTCGCATGGAAGTTTCCTCCAACCAGGAAGTATATTTTTCCGGGAAATCGGAATGAGCCTCGAGCGCTAATAAAAAAGCTTTGTTCTGGTCAAGGCGATAATACATATTGCCGTCGATGATATACTCAAACGGCTCAAGGTGCTTACCAGAACCTATATGTACGGGGCTAATTGTATGTAATTTAAGCTTCATTTTTCTCTCTCTTCAATTTAATTGGCAAATCAAAAGCTATTCCGTAGTGGAAGACATCAAACATACCGTTTTGCGTTTTGCTCATTACTTTTTTTACTTTGCCATAATAAGGGCTATTGAGTTTTGGGAACACAGAACCTTCTTGGAACATAAGGACAGACTCTTTCCAGAACTTATTTATTTTAACAAACTGTCCGCCGAATTTCCCTTTACGTGCTTCGAGTTCATACCACAAATGCGTTGTTTGTTTTTTGAACTCCGCCAATTCTTCTTCGGTGGGCAGGAATAACGACAACGAGACAAAGGCATCGGCATTATCCACTTCGAAAATATTAAAATCCTCAATCGTAAATTTGAAATATCCTTTTCCTATAGACGAATCTCCACCAAAGCCAACGTGGGAAAAGAAACGCAACGCCGCTTCAACAAGTTCAATTTGCTCGGAAGTTCCATTCAACAAAAAGAACAAGCCACCTTCTTCAACAAATCGTTCGGTAGTGGAATAAAGAGAGGCACGTTTGTTTCCCTCCGTAGATTGCGGAGTCGTGTTAGTTAGTCTATCAATACTGTTATGAAGAATATCTTCTTCCTTGTAAAATTCTTCCTTAGTATCCCATAACTCTTTGTTTAGAAAAAAGTCCGTTTCATCTAACTCGCCTCTAAGAAATTTTTCGAAGACGGACTCCTCTACGTATTTTATTTTTTTAAACCTTTTCAAATCCGCAATATACTTGGCTCTCTCGCTTTTTTGATTGATTCCTTTACTTTCAAAGAAATAATTTAAGTTCAATGGCTGAAGAATAGGGCGAGGGAAGAACAGTTTTTTCTGCCCGTCATTTTTATATGGAAAGGCTGAGGAAATTTTGACAGGTTTCTCCTTGTGTTCGTCAATAAATTCCTCAAGTTTTTGCTCGGAGAAAACTGTTTTTATTCCCCAGCAAATCAATCCCCAAAGCGTATCCGAGCGTAAATTATTGCGGAACGAACTCTGTGGTTCCAAATAAACTATTTTCATGGCTACGCCTCGGTTATTATTTCAGGAATTTCAATTTCAGATAATGGTTTTAATTTTCCTTTAGGTTGTTTTTCTTCAAATTTAGTTTTATCTCTATAATCTTCTTGATACACGACTATCGGGTCATATAATTCAAACTCAACGCGTCCGTAACCGCGGGAAACATTTCCGCCAATACCAGAATGTTCAAGCAAGCGAAGCGCTTCGAAAACTCTGCCTAAATTCTCTATATCGGTTTTACCGCCGTCATCCCAATCATAAATACTGAAAACAAATTCAACATCAAAATTTGAACCTTTTACTACTCGCTCAAGAAATCTTGGATTAGCCTCGGAAGTTATTCTGTCAATGCTGTTTTCAGGTTTTAGTTCGGTGTATTGAAGTTCGGTGTCAAGATTTTTCCACATATCAATTGTTTTGTCATCTGGGTAAGCGTCTCTAACAATCAAACGAGTTGGTCCAAGATTTCGTTCTTTGGCAGAGGTACCAAATATCCGTACAATTTCATCATCTTCGGAAGGTTCACCGTTGGGATTAACTTTACCGAGGGCAAATTCAAGAAGCATTCTCATCTTTCCTTTTAGGGATGAACCCGGAATATAAGGCTGGCGAGTGTGAGGATCTCTAATCACGGGACTATCAACGCCGCCGATTTCAAGTTTTTCCTTGCTACCACCGATATGCAAACCGGTTTTTGTCTCCATTTTACCTTTAATGATAACGTTTGCTATAAATTTCTTTGCCATGGTTTTTATCTCCTTTTTAATTAATTTCCACCATAAAATTTGTGATAAGCAACTATTGATTCAACAAGTTGAATAAAATTCTTCAATGCTTTCTCTTTATCGTTTGCATTAACAGTTGCATCAACACCCTTAGAAAGCAATTCGTATAACGGTTTAACGTTCTTCTGACGCCCAGCCGCATAAGCTAATTT
>CAZMZM010000115.1:0-2452 GCA_964570865.1 uncultured Melioribacter sp. | reverse complement strand
CTTTATACTTTTTCATTTCCAATTCATATAGTTTTTCATTCTCGCGTTTTAGATATCTATCAGGTTTTTTCGGTCTTTCCAATCCCCCCTTACGCGCAGCAATAATTACAAGGGCTATCGATTCTTCAGCACTTAATCTCCCATCACTCGACCATATCAAATTGTCAAGTAACTTCAATTTGACTTGCTGTCTTAAACCATTTGTATTCCAATATTCAATTACAGCATTCCTAAATGTCAAAACCGTTACTTCATCTCTTCCACGCAAATGTACCTCTTCTCTTTCTACTTCGGCATCTGCCTTAATTACTGTAACAAACTGACCGTTATAAATATCATACAAATAGTTATTTTGAACTACAATCAATCTTTCACCATTTAAAAGCTTACCATTCTTTTTAATTCCCTTTTCACCAACCCCTTTTTCTCGAATAAGCAAATTATACTCAAGCGCACCTCCATTGCTATAAGTAATAAGTATATTTTTTTCGTCCAATGGTTTATATTCTTTAATTGCCTCTAAACGGCTATAATAAACTTTGGATTCTTCAGCAATTGAAAAGTAATTATACGTTTTTTTCTCGATAGCCCCCCTAAGCCTCATCGCAGCTATCAACGGTTTACTACCTTCTTTTTGGCGTACTATTTCTGTCAGCGTATACTCTTCACATGTAACATTGAATTTATCTGTAAGATATTCCACCGACAATGCAGGTGGGAAATAGTCGGTTATTGGAGGAAGTTGAGCAGAATCTCCAATAAAGATGATTTTTCTCCGCCCTTTTTTGTCTCCATATTCCCAATAATCTCTAACATATTTCATAAAATCGCTCAACAACTTTCCACTCCCGAAAACAAGATGCTTTTGTTCATCCTCTTTATCCCCAATCATTGAAGCTTCATCCACAATATAAAGGGTATCGGGCAAATCAATATTCTTTTTTAACGCAAAGGTCCAGATTGATTTTTCTTCATTTTTCTCGTCATAAAAAAAATTCTCAAAATCATAAATCAATTTGTGGAGAGTCACGGCAAAAAGCCCCTTTTGGGACATGAGTCTCGCGGCTCTTCCAGTGGACGCAGCAAGAAAAACAGAACGTTCGACGTCTTCTACTCCGCTTAATTGCTCTTGGGAAAGTTTTCTTTTACCAGTTCCCTTTTTCTGAAAAACATACGATAATATTTCTCTAATTAAATACGTTTTCCCGGTACCTGCATAACCCTTTAGAATGAAAACGTCTTTATCGCTTTCGAGAAATTGTATCATCAACTCTAACGCTGTATGTTGAGAGTTCGTCAACATTCTCATTACCGTTTATCTATTCTCACGAATTTTACTATTTTCGATTCAGCTTTCCTTCTTATAGAACACTCGTCCCACTCTTTTTATATTTATGTTTCCGTAATTCCGGGTTATCCATTTTATCGAAAAGTGCTACATCAATTTTGTAAGGTAACCTTAAATCATCCAACTCGTTTTCAATTTTCAACAAAATTTCAATCGTTAAATTTTCCCCCACAAGTCCAAGATCAATATCAGAGCCATTGCGGTAATTCCCCATAGCGCGTGAGCCGTAAAGTATTGCTTTCTCTACTCCGTTGTGCTTTTCAAAAACCGAGTTAATCGCCTCGATATCTTTATCTTTTAATCCGTAGTTCATACAATTAGAAATTTCCCTCTTTACTTTTAAGGTCGTCCATTGTTTTTTTAACTTCAATAAAAGCAGTAATGTATTCCGTTACGATTGCAGAAAAAATTTCCTCTACCGTTTCCTCGTTATATGTATGAGATGTCTTATTACGGCTTGCTATCATATTCATCCAAACGTCGCCATTATGAATTAATCCATTACTGAAAGCTTCCCGTGTCGCATCCCTCGAACCATAAATAGAAGAATTCTCTTGATACTTAAAATAATCCTTCATTACATTCCACGCCGATTCATGGGTAAACTCAAATGCTTGAATTACCCCTTGCTTTTCAAGGTTTGTTAATTTTCTACTTCGTGCTTCGTTCACTGCACTTTCAAGCTGGCGCAAAGCTTTCACATAATTACTAAATCTCTGGATCCATCTCACATCTTTTTTGTCCATTGTTCTATTGTCCCTCAAATTACCCAGATACCTTTCAGTTGCAACTCCGAATTGTTGCAAACATGCTTTACAACATAAAAGATTTTACAAACTATTGCAAGAATAAATTCTAATACAAATTAAAAGGGATATTCCTTTTTAGCGCTTAGTTAACAAAAACAAAATCAACCCAAAAGAAAAGGTAATTAGGGCCAATAATTCCAAGTATAATTAAAATAATCAATTACGTTCCTCACGGGAATATCGATAAATAGACGAACTACAACTAAATACATATAAGCTACTTGTTAGAAATTTAAAGCAAAAACAATTAAAATTGCTATTCAAAATATTTACCCCTATATTTGTTGTGTTATTA
>CAZMZM010000114.1:0-2561 GCA_964570865.1 uncultured Melioribacter sp. | reverse complement strand
TGCTTGAGTTGAATTGCACGGTGTAATTTCCCGGCGCTTGTTCTTTGTTTACAAGAGTAGCGATTTTTTGTCCCAATGAATTGTAAACGGATAACGCCACATTTACAATAGATTGCTTTCCGTCATTGGCCGGACTCCTCGCAATGACGCTCGGGATTGAATACGTAATCGTTGTAGTCGGATTGAACGGATTCGGGTAATTTTGTGTAAGTGCGAATTTAGTCGGTCCGCCGACGTTTACATCAAGGATATCGGAGTAATTAAATAAACCGTCCAAGTCGATTTGTTTTAATCTGTAAGAATAACATCCGCTTGAGTTTACGCTATCGACAAATGAGTATGATTTAGGCGAGTTGCTGTTTCCAGCACCTTCAACAAATCCTATTGCTTTCCATTCCGAGGTCTCTGCTAAACGCTGAATTTCAAATCCGTAATTATCTACTTCAGTTGCTGTTTGCCAATTTAACAGAATCCCTTTGTTAATAGCTTTTGCAGTAAAACATATTATCTCTACAGGTTGTGCACTATCCTCTTTTCCGTCAATATACTCCGTTCCCGTTTGTCCGGTTAAAGTTAACGTCTTGGAAGAAGTATTTAATGTTGCATTTGCTTCGGTCCAACTTGTTGTGCTGTTATTGCTCCTTTTAGCAAGGTCTTGATAATTTTCCCAACTACCAATATCGGGATTACCGTTATAATTATACGTAAATGTATATGTTGGAGAACTACCTCCTACAACATAAACTCCGAAATATCTTGATGTAAATAATTGTGTTATATTTCCCGGAGCGGCAGTCACATTCGGGGCTTCATTAACACGGTAAATTTGAACGCCATTGGGAGAACCGGTAATATTATTTACTGTAAAATAATCTCCATCTGAGTGAGCTAATGAAACAGAAGTAGGAGATGAATAATTATAAGCCGAAATATCACCGATTGGAGCCCCAGATGTTTGCCACGATACACCGTTAACTAATGTTCCGGTATTACTATTAGCCGTTTGATCAGCGGCAGTTGTTCCGCTTGTTTCATCCATTCTCCAATATCCTTTCAAATTTGACCATGCAACGCCTGTGGGTAAATTTGAGGAAGTAATTTTTTTGCACATCATTTCTTGAATTTGATCTTGAGTTAAAGCAACATCCCAAATTCTAATTTCATCAAGATTACCGGATAATAATTCTCCCAAAAACAAATCTTTTGCTCCAGTTGGAATTGAACCGGTTTGCGACAAAGTACTTAACAGCACTCCATTCAAATACAATTTCTGGTTTGAATTATCATAAGTAACAGCTATGTGATTCCATCCTGTACCAAGCGCTACATCTTTGGTAATATATGTACCATTAATTTGAGTTACAATTTTTGTTGGAGAGGCAGATATTCCGTAACCGTTAGTTTCTTTTCCGGCAAGAGTGGCAATAACGTTTCCGGCAGATACAACAAAATCATTAAAAAGTGTTGTTCCCGTAAGATCTCCTGAGCTTTGATTAAACATGCTTATATAAACCGGTTCCGAACTTGTTGTTGTAAATGTTCTTGAATATTCTTCGGTATTAACATCGTATCCGTAACAAGTAATTGTACTGCCGGATCTAACAAATCGTACTGTTAAATCGGTGGATGTAAGACCTGAATTATCATGGCTATCACTTGTCGCCTGAGTTTGATATCGAACATCATTAGGTCCGTTGCAACATATACTCACCCAAACCTTCCAATACTTTCCGTCGGTAGAGTTAATTTGAAAAGCTGTATTTTCCCAGTCAGTCCCGGTAGGTCGTGAGATTCCGCTATTATCAATGTGAACTTTTATATCAAAATCTCCATCCAAATAGAATTTATTTTGAGAAATATATCCTGCAATGGAGTAACTTGAATTATTACCGAGTGTTATTCTGAGATTTTGGTACTTCTCTTCTACATAATAATTACCGTTTACAAATGCTGTCCACTTATTTAAATCAATTGAATTATCATCAAAATTATCGCTGGCATTTGAATATGACGTGCTGTTAACTTTAACCCATGCACTCATTGTTAAATTAGATGAAATATCCAAACTTGCGGCATCACTTATTTGTATATAATCATTATTCCCATCAAATAATGTTGAATTACCGGCACCCTGAGCAAAAAGAAGATTCGTACAGTAAAAAATTACTACTAGAAAAAAATACAACCATAAATTGTTTGAAAATGTTCTAATTGTTTTCATAATCGCTCCCATATATTATTAATAATAGTAGTTTTTCAATTATCATATTTTATTCAAAAAAAGGACTATGGTTATTAAACAAATTGCTAATACAAAAAGAATTATTTCATTAAAATCATTTTAATAGATTTTGTAAAATTAGCATTACCATTAACCGACGTTGCATTTATTCTGATAATATAAACTCCACTTGCAAAATGTTCGGCATTCCAAATCGTTGAATGTAAACCCGCTGATTCTACTCCGTTTGTTATTACTTCCACACACTCGCCGAGCGAATTAAATATCTCTAATTTCACTTTGCTGTCAGACGGCAAACTGTAACTTATTGTGGTGCTTG
>CAZMZM010000113.1:0-2592 GCA_964570865.1 uncultured Melioribacter sp. | reverse complement strand
GTAGTAAAAACAGAGTGTACTCAATAATTCATGAGATTGCTTTGTCACTCCGTTCCTCGCAATGACACGAGTATTACTGTCTTTGCGAACGTAATCCGTCAGTAGCCGGATTCCTCTCGATAACTGTGTTTATTTAGGTTGGCACAATGATACTACAGATTGCAATTTTATAAATCAGATCAATCAAAATTTGATATAAAAAAAGCCGTCTTTCCTATTGAGAAAAGACGGCTAAAACGTACTAATGGAAATATTAGTCGGCTTTTACTTCATCTTTCAAAAGGACTTCGTGAATTGCTTGTTTCAAAGTCTCTTTCGGTAAAGCTCCAACAGCCATTTGAGGTTGTTCGTCCATTGGAACAAACAATAACGAAGGAATGCTTCTGATGCCGAATGCAGCTGCCAATTCCTGCTGTTCTTCGGTATTTACTTTATAAACATGTAATTTACCGGCATACTCTTCAGATAATTCTTCAAGTACAGGAGCAACCATTTTACACGGCTGGCACCATTCTGCCCAAAAATCAATTACACATGGTAAATCGCCTTCATATTTCCATTCTTTATTTTTTTCCCAGTTAAAAACTTTTTCAAAAAAAGTTTCTTTAGTTAAGTGCTCTGTCATTACAAATACCTCTACTAATTTTTGTTAATTTAATTTGATTTTCGATTTTTAATGCAAGTTTGATGCAACGGATAAAAAAAGGATTCTAAAAAGTGAGAGTTAATAATAATTAATTTTTGAAATCACCTTTTTTATAAATTATTAACTCTTTTTTATTAAATTATAGATTCTGAATATTGAGAAATTAGGATACAGAATGAAAAAATCGGACTACTTAAAAGATACAATTAAACACTTCGATATAAAATCACATAATGTGATTGAATTAGTAGATTCCATGGGTGAAATGGCTTTTTCGGCAAGAGATTTAAACCGCGCTGCCCGAATTTTCGACAGAATGATTTCAGATAAAGACGCTACAATTATCTTAACTCTTGCCGGAAGCATATTTAGTGCAGGCTTAAAAAAAGTTGTATTTGATTTAATTGAAAATAATATGGTTGATGCCGTGGTTTCCACAGGTGCATTAATGGTTGATCAAGACTTTTTTGAAGCACTCGGATTTAAACATTACATAGGCACACAGAATGTAGATGATAACGAACTAAGAGAATTGCATATCGACAGAATCTATGATACTTTTATTGATGAAGACGAATTGAGAATTTGCGATGATACTACTGCTGAAATTTTTGACAGTTTAGAACCTAAGCCCTATTCATCTCGTGAACTCCTCCGGCATTTTGGCAAATATCTTGAAAACCATGGCGGACCGAAAGTTGACGATAGTATTGTTTACTCTGCTTATAAAAATAACGTTCCAATTTTTGTCCCTGCATTTTCAGATTGTTCGGCAGGGTTCGGAATAGTTATGCATCAAACAAAACACCCTGACAAACATGTTTCATTTGATAGTGGAAAAGACTTTTTAGAATTAACCAAAATAAAACTTGCAAGTAAAGAAACCGGAATATTTATGGTAAGCGGCGGAGTTCCCAAAAACTTCACACAAGATATTGTTGTTGCTGCCGACATCTTAAAAGAGAACGTTCCGATGCATAAATATGCAGTTCAAATTACAGTTGCAGATGTACGTGACGGTGCACTTTCAAGTTCCACATTAAAAGAAGCCAGTTCATGGGGAAAAGTTGAAACAACTTTCGAGCAGATGGTTTATTCGGAAGCTACTTTAGCTCTTCCGTTAATAGCAGGTTATGCCTTTCATAAAAGAAATTGGGAAAAACGCAAGAAACGCGAGTTAACTAAAATTTTCTAATTTTCATTTACTGAATTCTTAATACAAGATTTACAAATAATAACGTAAAATAATCTCTTAACAAATAAAAGGAGCAAAAAAATGAAGAAAGTCTTCATGATTCTTACAATCCTTTTCACCGTTTCCATGGTGCATGCTCAGGCTTCCGATCTATTCTTTTCCGAATACATCGAAGGAAGCAGTAATAATAAAGCACTCGAAATTTTTAATGGGACCGGTGAAACAGTTGATTTAACCCAATATGTTATTTTGGGAAATTACAATGGTAACGATTGGACAAATGTTACTCATTTCCCTGCAGGAAGTTCTATCGCAGACGGAGATGTTTGGGTAATAGCAAATTCGGGAGCGGATGATGCTATCTTAGCTGTAGCTGACCAACAACTCGCTTACAATGATTCCGGCTATGTTGTCGGGTTTAACGGCAATGACGCAAGAGCAATTGCGAAAATTAACGGAAGCGATTATACAATTATTGATGTAATCGGCGTTCCGAATGAAGATCCCGGGAACGGTTGGGATGTAGCGGGAGTTACCGAAGCTACTAAAGACCATACTTTGGTAAGAAAATCATCCGTCACTTCCGGTAATGCTGATTGGGCGAGTTCAGCAGGCACCGATGCCGATAACTCGGAATGGGTAGTTTACGATAAAAATACTTTCTCTTATATCGGTTCACATACAATGAATGGCGGACCTTCAACAGTAAATGTAACATTCCAAGTAGATATGAGCGTACAAGCCATGCTTG
>CAZMZM010000112.1:0-2675 GCA_964570865.1 uncultured Melioribacter sp. | reverse complement strand
ATAAAGTAAAATATAGTTTTTTATAATTTACTTTGAGAGGATAAGATTACAATGATGGATATTAAAAATTTTGTTGCGGGTAAATATAAAAAAGGATACGAATATAGTTATTTTCTTCCCTCATTGATAAATAAGTCTTTTACATGGAGTAATCCAGTAATCGGGGAATTACTCGAAAAAGCTTCGTTTAAACTTGGAGAGCTAAACTCGTTTGCGCGTTTGGTTCCGGATATTGACATGTTTATCAAGATGCTTGTTTATAAAGAAGCTGTAGTTTCAAGTAAAATTGAAGGAACCCAAACCAATATTGAAGAGGCTTTAACAGACAAACAAAACATCGACCCGGAAAAACGCGATGACTGGGAAGAGGTAAATAATTATGTTAAAGCAATGAATTATGCTATTAAAGAATTGGAGACATTTCCTCTGTCCAATCGTTTGATAAAAGAAACGCATAAAATACTTCTTTCTTCCGGAAGAGGGAAAAACAAAAATCCGGGAGAATTCAGGCTATCTCAAAATTGGATAGGAGGTGCAACCATAAAAGACGCTGTATTTGTCCCTCCAATTCATACGGAATTGCCGCATCTTCTTTCGGATTTTGAAAAATTTTTGAACAATAATGAAATAAACTTGCCACATTTGATAAAAATAGCAATTGCTCATTATCAATTTGAAACTATACATCCTTTTTTGGATGGTAACGGCAGAATAGGTAGGCTGTTAATTACACTATACCTGGTAGCTAATGAGGTACTGGAAAAACCTCTTCTTTATCTTTCTGATTTTTTTGAAACAAACAGGACATTATATTATCAAAATTTAAATTCAGTTAGAGTAGAAAACGATCTGGAGCAATGGATAAAATTCTTTCTTATCGGGGTTAAAGAAACTGCTGAAAAATCGGTTAGAACATTAAAAAATATGTTGGAACTTAAAAATAAAATAGAAAAAGAAAAAATCCTCACTATGGGAAAACGTTCAAAAAATGCAGTTATGCTTTTTCATGCTCTTTTTTCCCTTCCTGTGATAAGTATAAAAAATGTACAGGAAATAACTAACCTTTCTCCGAAGGCTGCCAATGATTTGGTAAAAGTATTTGTAAATCAAGGTATCCTTAAAGAAATGACCGGATACAACAGAAATAGGATTTTTATTTTTGAGAAATATTTGGATTTATTCGAAAATAAGGAAGAATGAGAAAAGGGAAATTATCAACCTTTCCCCTTGCAATTCCCCGACATTCCAAGTATATTTAGTTAACAATTTTGTTAACTAAGTGTATTTATGAAAATCTTACAATTACGCAAAATTAAAAAGAAATACTTTAATTTACGTCAATTTGCCAATACGTTAAACATGCCCGTTTCCTCCGCAAAAGTAACGGCTTCGCGTTACGTAAAGGCGGGGGCGTTGATACGCCCGAAGCGGGATCTTTACGTTTCCGCGGAACAATGGGAATATTTAACCCCGGAAGATAAATTCCAATTGGCAAATTTGATTCAAACTCCGTCATACATTTCCCTACTGACAGCACTTTCATATTACGAAATTTCCACACAAATCCAGCGGGAATTTATTGAATCCGTCGCGATAAAACGCACAAAACAAGTGGAAGTGAAAGGCACGGTTTTTAACTACACTAAAATCAAAAAGGAATTATATTTCGGCTTCGTGCGAGTGCGGGATTTTTTCATAGCCGAGCCGGAAAAGGCTTTGCTGGACGCCTTCTATCTTACGAGCTTAAACAAATACACTTTGGATATTGAAGCACTCGATTTCAATAAAATAGACAAAGAAAAATTATTAGAATTTTTGCCGAAATTTCCCGTAAGCGTTCAAAAGATGGTGAACTATTATGAGCTCGTTTAAAGAACACGAAATTTTTGAAATGGAAGTTTTGGAACGGCTAAAAAGCAACAGATTTTTAGAATCGCTCGTTTTCGGCGGAGGCACAATGTTGCGCCTATGCCACGAATTGCCTCGTTATTCGGTAGTTCTGGATTTCTGGAAATTAAAAGAATTCGATGATTCCTCTTTGCTCGAAAATCTAAAGACCGCCCTGGGAAAATCGTACGAAATAACGGACGCACAACTCAAACGTAACACCATTTTATTGGAACTACGCTCCGCCCGATTTCCACGTCGTCTTAAAATCGAAATCCGTCGTCGTTTGCGCGATTGGGAATACGAAAACGTAATCGCCTTTTCTCCTTTCGGAACGGCACAGGTGCAGGTAAAGGCTCACACATTAAACCAAACAATGCAAAATAAAATCGAAGCGTTAAGCACGCGCGGAGCCATTCGAGATGCTTTCGATATGGAATTTTTATTGCGTAAGGGCGTACCTTTGCCCAAATTAACAAAGGAAGAAATCGACCACTTGCAAAAACAACTCGATAAATTTAAACCGAGGGATTTTAAAGTAACTCTCGGCTCGCTACTCGAAGCGGAGTGGCGGAACTATTACGCCGAAAACGGTTTCAAGTTTCTTTCGGAAAAATTGCGCGCGCAAACGCTTTTATAATTCCAAATCCGACATCATCGAATTTTGCGGTCAATCGCTCCCTATTGGCAGCGGGATAGTAAAAAATCACGGCTTGATACAAATTGAATTTCCCCCGCGGAAAACGTTTCCTTTTCAATTCCGCTCATTTTTTCTAACTTTGTTTTTC
>CAZMZM010000111.1:0-2775 GCA_964570865.1 uncultured Melioribacter sp. | reverse complement strand
TGTAAATTCTTCCCTTGTTGAACTCGTAATTTCGTTTTATCTTTTTCTGCTTTTGCGTGTTGTAAATTCTTCCCTTGTTGAACTCTTAATTTCGTTTTATCTTTTTCTACCTTTGTGTGTTGTAAATTCTTCCCTTGTGTTGCTATTACATTATCAGTTATTATCAATTTTTTTTGGTGTTCGTTTTTGTGACTATTGGAATTATTTCTTGCTTCTTGCCCAAATAACGGAAGCACTACTATTAATAATAAACCAAGTAAATAAGTAAATATTCTTTTTTTCATGTTAAACTCCTCAAAAATAATTTAGAAAAAATTATCACTTTAAATATTTCTAATGTGTACATCAATGACCATGCATATTGAGGATCATTTCCAATAATTGATAATAATTCATTTTTATTCTCTTTTTCTTGTAAATAAATAACTCACAATTTCAGCATTCATTTTATAGAATGTTGATAATTTCCTGTTTTTTTACTGCAATGGATATGCCACTGCTCAGTTTGTTGCCTTGGCTGTCTCTGCCATTCCGTAACAACATTTTGCTACCGTTGGATTTCTTATGCTGCTACTTCGCTGACAAGTAAACCAAATATTTCTACACGTACATTATTTCATCAAAAATTATTTCTACTATTGTTGTCGGGATAAACATATTCTTTTATTCTTCCGTTAAAAAAATAAAATGTTAAATGTCCGACATAAAATAGCACTACCTTACTCATTAGCTCTTATTGCATAAATTATAAAACGACAGATAAGGTGTAAATTATTCATACTTATGAATTACCCTGTTAGATTGTTATAAAAAAATTAGTTTAAGAAAATGATTGAATTTTAGCCTAATAAAAAAGAAAGACAAAAATCACGCCAAACGAATATTGTAAAAAGAAGTGAAATATTACCATTATTACAATTTCAAAAAATAATAATTATATACTCACTTTATATATATCATATACAGACATCATATCTAAATAAATAATTACTCACATAAATTAAAGTGATATTTTTTATTGCGGTTTTATTCGAATAAGTGTAAAAAAAAGCCGCTTCAATAAGCGGCTTTTTATGGGAGTGTTATGAAGTTTATTCGACCTAACTTCGTACTCTAACTAATTTTCTAACATTTTTGTGGCTTGCTCTCCTACTACAAAATTATTCATCAGGTTTTCGAGTGATTCGGTTGACGAGTAAAGAAGTTCAGCATTTCTATTAATGATACCAGAGCTTTCAGCTGTTTCTTCAGCGACAACACTTATTGCCTCCACGTTGCGACTAATTTCTTCACTGGTTTTTGATTCCTCTTCAATGGCGGAAGCAAATTGTTCTATTAACTGGGTAATACTATTGCTGTTATCTATTATTTTCTTAAGAAAATTACCCGCTTCCTTCGCCATTGCTTTATCCTTCTCCACAACTTCAGTACTTTGATTAATAGCCTCAATAGCCTCTTGTGTTCGGGTTTGAATTTCCTTAATCATCCCTTCAATTTCTTTAGTAGCGTTTTGTGTCCTCTCGGCAAGTTTGCGCACTTCATCTGCAACAACAGCAAATCCGCGTCCCTGCTCTCCGGCGCGTGCAGCTTCAATTGCGGCATTAAGCGCAAGCAGATTTGTTTGATCGGCAATTTCATTAATAACCTTAATTACTTCGCCAATGTGCTGGCTGCTATTACCTAAGTCCTGCATAGTTTTTGAAGTTTCAACAACAATATCTGCAATTTCATTTATCCCTTCAACGGTTTTATTAACGGTAACTCCACCATCTCTGGCAATTATTTCAGCCTCTTTCGAACGTTCTCCAATGGTTGTAACGTTATTCGAATTAATAAAAATTGTTTTCGTCATTTGCTCGATAGCGCTAGCCACTTCGGAAGATTGGAGATTTTGGTCATTTGCACCGACCGCCAATTTTTCCGTCGAGGTTGAGATTTCCTCGGCAATATTTACCAGTTCCTTTATATTAATAATTACTTGCCCGAGGGCGTTATCCATTGAATCGGCAAGAAGATTTACATCATTTTTTATTTTTCCGTAATCTCCTTTATAATCACCACGCATCCTGACTGTAAAATTACCTTTTGCCATTTCGTTTAATATTTGTCCTGCTTCGTTAATCGGCTCTGCAATTTTATCGAGAAGGGTGTTTATTGCATTCGGTATATTTCTCCATTCTCCGGTGAATTTTTCAGAATCAATTCTATACGATAAATCTCCTTCTTCCTCGTTTTTCTGTGCCAATATATCAACGTTTTTCTTTAATTCCCTAATTATTCCTACCTGCTTGTTAAAAGCAACGGCAAATTCATCAAATTCCGAAATAGGATTAACTTCCACGAAGTTACCATTTGCAATCTCAATTGCGGCATTAATTTTCTCCTTTTGAGCAACTCTTAATTTTTCAAGCATCTCGGCAAGTTCGCCTGTTTCATCCTTTTGGTGTATTTCCATTTCAGTATCATATTTACCAAGAGACAATTCCGAAACGACGCTTTTTAGTTTTACAATCGGCTTGGTGATTGAGGGGCCCAATACAAAAAACGCGAACAAGAATATCGTTGTACCAACGCCCATCCCAATTAATAATAATGTACTTGCAGTTGACATCTGGGAGTTAGATTCTTGCTTCAGATCAATTGCATTCTCCCTTAGTTTATCGGTAAAAGCTTTAAGATTGTTGTTAATCGCAAGTGTTCCTTTTTCCCCTTCCGACGTTGCAATATCCGCCGCCATATCAAATAACTTCATTGATGAGGCGCTGATAATTCCAT
>CAZMZM010000110.1:0-2870 GCA_964570865.1 uncultured Melioribacter sp. | reverse complement strand
CTCTCTTACCTTGACCAAAAAGGATTGAAACTTGTCCCGAGCTTGTCGAGGGGCGAGAATGGGGGTGTGAAGGGTAGCAATTTTCTCACCTTGACCAAAAAGGATTGAAACTTGTCCCGAGCTTGTCGAGGGGCGGGAATGAGAGTGCGGAAGTTTATTTTGAGCAAAGGATTAAAACACAAGTAAGGAGGGTAGTGCCATGACGCCGGAACCTGTAAGATTGTTTTTTTCTAAGTGTGGCGGAGCAAAGCTAACCGAAGAGGAAAAAGCTCGCGTTAAGGAATTTTTTAAAGACGACGACTTTTTCGAACGATTAGGTTGGTGGAAGCTATGCATATTGCTTCGCATAGGAGCGTTTATTTCATCGTTCATGTCTTTGTTTAGTAAGAAGGAGGAAAAATAGTTCTCAAATTTTTTAATTACCTCTTGATTGGAAAATCAGGGGGGACGAAAAAAATAGCCGCCTTAGGGCGGCTTTTTTTATGCTTGCTCTCGTTGAGCAATAACAGTCCGAAAAATTTTTCGCTTAGAATTTGGAAAAATTGATGTTACCTCACTCTAATAATTATGAATTCATAATTAAAAATTAGAGTTAGGAAAATGGTAAAAAAAATGAACACAAAAATTATGAAACTCGAAAGGGAAAAAAAGGACAACGAATTACTTTTTGCACAATTGCCTTCGAAGAATTTTTACGGAGAGAATAAGGATTTTAGCTCGGAACTGGAAAGGTTCGAAAGGAGGGGTTTTCTGAGCGCCGCTTCTTTGAATGGAAGTGTGGACATGTTAAAGCTTTCTCTTAAAAAAATCTGGGAGGATTTTAAAGAACGCGCCAGGAAAAAGGCAAGTAGCAACGAGTCCGCCAAAACTCCCCTCAAAAACAAACTTACCTCTCTGAAATCGGAAAAGGAAAAACTTTCGGCTGAGCTTTCGGAAATAAAGGAGCAGAAAATCCCTAATCTTGAAAAGGAAAACTCGGAATTGGAAAAAGAGATTAATACAATCTCCGGGAGGTTCGGTAAGTTTCCTTATAAGAACATACTTGCCTTTAATAATGTTGAATTTTATACTATTGTCTTTTTCCAAATTGCTTTGACCGTCTTTCTGGTTCTTTTTTATATGAATTCTTTTTATTCGGCTTTCCTTAAAAATGTTGGGTTGGAAGTTCAGCAGGCTTCTTTTTCCAATCAGATTACTCTCGTTTTTAATTCCATTTTCGACGTGAACACTTTTGATTTATTATCGAAAAGCGCTTTGCAGTTTATTCTTATACTTGCGGCGCCTTCCACAGTTCTTGTTGCGGGATATTTGTTTCATATAAAGAGGGAGGAGGGGAAAATTCTCGAGGCCGCGGGGTTACTACTCTTTGTTTTCCTCTTGGATGCTACTTTGGCGTATGTTATTGTTCAGAAGATTTACGAGGCAAAATACTTGATGGGCATGGAAGAAAAGCCTTGGGAGTTTTCCCATATTTTTGAAATGCCGGAGTTCTGGCTTGTCCTCTTCGCCGGTTTTGTGATGTATTTTATATGGGGAATGCTGTTTAATGTAGTAAAAACAAAATGGTATCAGCGCAAGCCTGAAAAGTATGCAATAGCGGAGCTTTATAAGAAAATTCAAAAAAATGATGAAAAATTATCCCGCTTGAAAGAAGAAGCTTCCCACATAAAAAGTTTGATTATTCAAAAGGAAAAAGAGATAAGGGATTTAGAGTTCGAAATTGAGAATTATATCTTTTACAATTTGACTCATTTGAAGTCCCTTATTTATTCTTTCGCAAACGGCTGGGCAAGGTTCATTTCCGGCGCTTTCGAAAATTCCGAGCCTATGCTTTCCCAAGTTAGAAATACTACGGAAGAGTTTTTGAAAGTGGTGGAGGAAAAACAAAAATGAAAAACTTTTCGAAACTTTCTTTGCTTCTCCTTTTCTTGACTTTCGGAATTATGAACGCTCAAAGTAGGTTCTACAATATCATCCTTGTAGCCGACCTCTCGGATAGGAATCTTGCGGATAAGGAGCATTTGCCCAAGTTCCCAATGGATTATGACCTGAAAGTAATTTCCGAAATTATGAAGGAGTTTAAAAGGAACGTAAAGAGAAATTTTTATATCACTTCCAACGATAAGATAACCTTTGTTTCCTTGCCACTTAACGAAAATATTGACATTATCGAGGAACATCGCTTAAAAATAGATATGACGCAAATAAGCATCCGCGTGCGACGATTTCAACTTGATAATTTGATTGCGGATTTTTTGACTAAGGTTTCCCAAGTGTATAAGCGGGCAATTCGGAAAAAAACAGTTGGGGCGGATATTTGGGACTTTTTCAAAAACGATTTGCCGAATTATCTTATTGAGGACAATTTATATGAAAATATCGTAGTTCTCTTAACGGATGGCTATCTTTATTTCGACGAGAGTTATAAGAACCGACGTATTTCCACCTCCCAAGGCGCTACGTTTATGGAGGTTGCAAAAGCGCGGTATTCAAATGGCAAGGTTAAATTGTTGCCTACGGGCAAACGCTACGATAATGTTAACATACTGATGATGGGAGTAGACCCCATTGTTAAATATAGTCAAAGGGAAATTATGTTGTTAAAAGATTGCTGGACGCAGTGGTTTAACTCTATGAACGTTAAAAGATTTGAAATTGTAAGATTAAACAATGCTCGTGTTTCAATTGAGTTGAGCGTAACGAACTTTTTCGGAAGATTGAGAAAAGGGCAATAATTTTCTTCCCAAGTGGAATTATGTTAAAGGCAAGGAAATATTTATCAATCTCCTTGCCCTTGATTATTTTGGCAACGGTGCTTGGTGTTTTAATATTTTCAAAGTTTCCAGTTCTTTTGGGAAAGTTCAAAGAAA
>CAZMZM010000109.1:0-2954 GCA_964570865.1 uncultured Melioribacter sp. | reverse complement strand
ATTATAAATTTATTTATGAAAATGCCAATCTGATTTTGGATACTCGCAATGCATTTAGAGTTAAAGGTATTTCTAACGGAAAAATTAAAAAAGGTTAAATTTTTTTTGAGAGTGTAAAATGAAGGTATCATTATTAGATTTGAAAGCGCAATATGCGACGTTAAAAAAAGAATTGGATGAGGCGATATTAAAGGTCGCTGAAAGTCAATATTTTATACTTGGACCCGAAGTTAAAAAACTTGAAGACGCGGTTGCGGAATTTATCGGCGTAAAACATGCAATCGGAGTTTCGTCCGGCACGGATGCACTTTTGATTGCGTTGATGTCAATCGGCGTTGGTCCCGGTGACGAAGTTATCGTTCCGACGTATTCATTCTTTGCTACCGCCGGCGTTGTGGCGCGCTTGCACGCAAAACCGATTTTTACGGATGTTGACCCCGTAACGTTCAACATGTTACCGGAAGATATTGAAGCGAAAATTACAGACAAAACAAAAGCGATAATCCCCGTTCATCTTTACGGACAAGTTGCCGATATGAAACCGATTGTTGAAATTGCGAGAAAACACGGCTTGAAAGTAATCGAAGACGGCGCGCAAGCGATTTCGGCGCAATATTCGGACGGAAGATGCGCCGGGACGATTGGCGACATCGGTTGCTTTTCGTTTTTCCCGAGTAAAAATCTTGGCGGTTACGGTGACGGTGGAATGGTCGTAACAAACGACGACGAACTTGGCGAGAAGTTGAGAATTCTGCGCGTTCACGGTGGGAAGCCGAAATATTATCATAAAATAGTAGGCGGAAATTTTCGCTTGGACGCAATTCAAGCCGCGGTTCTAAACGTTAAATTACCGCACTTGAACGATTGGTCTGCAAAAAGAAGAAGTAACGCGGAGTTGTACACGAAGTTGTTCATCGAAAAAGGATTGGCTCAGATGGAAGGGAAAATCGAGTTCGATGAAAACAACAAAGTTTTGCTTCCCAAGGCGGTTTACAGAGAAAGCGGACATAAAAATTATCACATTTACAATCAATATGTAATTCGTGTGGAGAAAAGAGACGAATTGCGTGAATTCTTAAAAGAGAACGGTGTAGCTACGGAAATTTATTATCCGGTGCCGTTTCACAGACAAGAATGTTTTGCGGATTTGAATGCGAAGGACGAAGACTATCCGAATTCGAATTTTGCGGCGGAGCATTCGCTTGCGCTTCCGATTTATCCCGAATTAACCGATGAGCAGATAAGTTACGTGGTTGAAACGATAGACAAATTTATTAATCAGTGACGAGTGACGCGTAACGAGTGACGAGTTGTTGAAGAAGGTTGAATCTGAGGTTAGGATTGCGAAATATGATTTTTAAATTTATGTTAAACAATTTTTCTTAACCTTAGCCTTAATCTCAATCTTGATTTTATTTTCGGAGGAAAAATGAATTCGTTAAATGAAATAAACGTGGCGATTATCGGAGCGGGACGTTGGGGTAAAAATCATGTAAGAACCGCCAATTCCTTGCTTGCCGCAAACCAAATCACGGTCTGCGATTTTTCGGAACACGCGCGGAAAACGGTTAGGGAAATTAATTCCGAAATTAAATTCACAGCAAATCCCGATGAGATTTTTTCGGATGATAGAATAAATGCGGTGATTATCGCCACGCCCGCCGAAACGCATTACGAGATTGCAAAAAAGGCGCTTGAAAACGGAAAACACATTCTGGTTGAAAAACCGATTACGCTTTATCCCGAAGAAGCGGAAAAATTACTTGAATTAAGTCGCAAATTAAATCTAAAACTTATGGTGGGACACGTGCTACTTTATCATCCCGCCGTGATAAGAATGAAGGAAGGATTGCGAAAAGGCGAAATAGGAAGACTTCAATATATTTACAGCAACAGATTAAATCTTGGCGCTTTGAGAACCGAAGAAAACGTTTTGTGGTCGTTTGCGCCGCATGATATTTCCGTCATCCAATATCTGATTGAAAAGAACCCGGAAAGAATTGAAGCGCACGGCGGAGCATTCGTTCAAAAAAATATTGAAGATACGACGCTGACTTTTTTGGAATATCCCGAAAACATTAAAGCGCATATTTTCGTTAGTTGGTTGCATCCTTTTAAGGAACAGCGCATGGTTGTTATCGGCGATAAGGGAATGTATGTGTTCGAAGATTCTGCGAAAAGCGAAAAACTAAAATTGTATCATAAAGGATTTATTAACGAAGAGGGCAAAATAGAAAAATTCGATGCCGATTACGAAGTTGTGGAAATTGAAAATAAAATGCCGCTTACGGAAGAGCAAATTCATTTTTACAAGTCGATAGTTAACGACACAACGCCCCGCACCGACGGACAACACGCGCTGGAAGTTTTACGAATATTGAGTGAGGCAAGTTCCAAACTTAAATTATGAATTATGAATTATGAATTTTGAATGGGGAGTAGGAAATTAAAATGAAAGAGAAAGAAAATTTGATAGTAGATAAATCATTTAAATTTTCGTTAAAAATTATTGAGCTTTATAAATTTCTTAATTCAAAAAAAGAATTTGTAATCTCTAAACAATTGTTAAGATGTGGTACTAGTATCGGTGCAAATATTAATGAGTCCATTGCTGCGCAAACTAAAAAGGATTTTGTTACAAAGATGTCTATTGCAAGCAAAGAAGCGCGTGAAACTAAATATTGGTTGCAATTATTACAGGAAAGTCAAGTCGTTGAAAAGGATTTTAGTGAATATTTAACTGATGTAGAAGAAATTATTAGGATATTAACATCTATTGTTAAAACAGCGCAAATAAACTTAAACAAATAATTCATTCATAATTCAACATTCAAAATTCATAATTGAAAGGATAATCATGGAGAAAAAATATTACGTAAACAAATATGCGGTGATTGATGATAACGTTGAAATCGGTGAAGGGACGAAAATTTGGCACTTTACGCACGTTCAAT
>CAZMZM010000108.1:0-3027 GCA_964570865.1 uncultured Melioribacter sp. | reverse complement strand
CGGCTTTTTCGAACTCCTTTGCCTGCGAACGGCTGGGCATGTAATAGCTTAAATACTTTATCGTTTTTTTTGCGAACAAATCGGAGCGGAGCAAATCCTCATCGCCGAAATCCACATTGTCCAAAGCATGTGCTTTTAAGTATTTCCGTTCGAGCGTGTCGGGAAGATTCCAATTTATCGCAAGAGGTTTGGCGGAACGAATATAACGGGCTGCGAATGAAGAGGGATTTGCTTGAGCCGTGGAGTCCGTAAACTCGAAATACTCCTTAGATATTTCATCGAATTTTCGAATTGTCGTTCGATAATAATCGTCCTTGTCGGGATAGTTTTTCAGTACAAGTTTTAATAATTCGGCTTTCTTTTTATAAGAGCGGGTTTTTTTCAAAAATTTATAGTAAAGTTTGTTGGAAGAAGAATTGATGATTTTAAGGCTTTTATCAAGACTATCATAATCGGCATGTATTTCGAGATTTTTCCCGTCTGCAATGAATTTTATAAAATGATTCGGTGAAAACTGTAATTTGTAAATACCGACAGGCAAATTCCGGGTAGAGAATTTCAGCGAGTCGTTTTTAGTGGAAAAAGAATCTATCGGAGTTTCATATTCCCCTTCCGTTGCGAACAATACGGCTTTTGTCGGTATCTGTTTTATGATAAAAACCGCCTGTTGGGCAAAAATGTTTGTGGTTAAGAAAAGTACGCAGAATACGGCTATAATATTCGTAATAGATTGCACTGAGGAAATTGTTTTATTCATGTAATTTTCCCTTGTGAAATTTTCAAACTATTAACTGGCTTCGATTGAACAGTTTCTTCGATTTCGTCCGCTTTTTTCAAAAATCTCTTTGCAGATTGTCTGTAAAAGGAGGGAGTAACGCCCATAAATTTTTTAAAAGCCTGATTAAAAACAGAGCGGGATTTGAATCCGCAAAGCTGTGCGATTCCTTCGAGAGAATAATTATCGTATTCGGGAATTAAAAGCAATCGCGAAACTTCTTTCACGCGAAAATTATTAACGAAATCGGGGAAATTTGTGTCGTATTTTTTATGAATAACTTGCGATAAATGTTTGGAGCTTACGTTTAACTCGACGGCAAGTTTTTCCAGCGTCAAATCGCTCTGTAAGAATAATTTTTCCTCGTTCATTTTAGCTTCGAGGATTTCATAAAGGGGCTCGGAAGTTTCTTCTTTCCCTTTTTCATCCGAGGGCTTAGCCTTGCCCTTTTTTGCCTTTTTATCGAGCGCCTCTTCTTTTTGTAAAGAATCCACGTGCATTCTGATTAATTCCAAATAAGCTTTTTTATTTTTTCTGTACATTATAAGAGTGATCGCGGAAGATATTACCAAAATGAAGGCGATTATTAAAGTATAACGAATGATAAGATTTTTCCTTTCCAGAGCCGCATCTTTAAAGGCAAGTGCTTTGTCTTTTTTCTCCGTTTCATATTTAATTTGCAATTCGTGCAATTGCTCCGTGACGCGTTCGTTCAGCAAAGAATCTTTTAACACAGTGAACCTTTGATGATATTCCAACGCCTTTGCATAGTTTTTTTTGTCCTTGTAAAGAAGCGAGAGATTCCCCAGTGCATTTGCATATTGTTCTTTCAGATTGTTTTTACGGGCAAGTTCTAACACTTGGCGCATAATTCTATCCGATTTTCGGTAACGCTTCAGCATACGTAAGGCATTTGAATAATTTGTCATTGCTTCGAGTTGCAACTGCAAGTTATCAGTGTCGCGAGTTAAGTCCAATGCAATTTTTCCGAAGCGAGCGGCGCTTTGATATTTTCGCGTTGCATTATATACGTAACTCAATGAATTAGCGGCTACGGCTTTGTAAAATTTGTTTTCCGTAGTGTTGAAAAGTCGTATTAAATTCGTCTCCGCTTCACTCAGTCGTCCTTTCTGTGCATAAGCAAGGGAGAGGTTCAAAAGAGTTCTCGAAATTTCTTCTTTATCATCACCTTCTTTTGCAATTTCATAAATACGTTTGAAATATCTTATCCCTTCCTTGAAAGAACCTATTTTAATGTTTGCGATTGCCAAATTGTTCAGTATATCTTTTACCAATTCCTTGTCTCTTTGTTTTTCGGCAAGGTTCAAAGCTCGTATGTAATAAAAGGAAGCCGTATCATAATTGCCCGTCGTCATAGATTTTATCCCCATGTTATTTAAATACCGAATGTATATCGGATTTAACGAATCGCCGTGCGTGAGCGCTTTGACCTCTGAAAGATATTTTTCGGCTTTATTGGGATTTATATCCGCATAAAGTTTGGCTAAGGAAAGATAAATAGATGCTCTTTCGGAATCGGATTTTGCCGTTTGTATTTTGACAAGCAGGCTGTCTTTCTCTTTGTCTAAAACGGTATCGGAAACGACATCTTGTGCCGTCGGTTTTATTACTTCCGGTAAAAAGAGGAGGATAAGAAACGGAAGCAAAAGGATCTTTTTTATTTTTTCACCTTCGAATTTCATATTACAAAAATAATATTATTCTTTTTCTAAGATAAGAAAGTCCGGAATTTTCCACATCAAAATTTTTAGGGAAAATGTGAAGTGAATCACATCTTATTTTGCACTAGAACAAAGGATGTAATAAAAAAGCCGGATTGCTCCGGCTTTTCCTAATTGACAATTCTTATTTTTTTTATTTTAATAAAATCATTTTTCTCGTACTAAGAAAATTACCTGCACGTAAAGTATAAAAATATATTCCGCTAGGCAATTTGTTTGCATCAAATTGTACGGAATAATTGCCGGATATTTGTTTTTTATTTACGAGTGTCGCGATTTTTTGTCCGAGTGTGTTGTAAACGGTTAACGTGACGTTTACGACAGATTGCTTTCCCGCTTTTGGCGGGACAATGACATTTGGAATTGAATATGAAATCGTTGTTGTGGGATTAAACGGATTGGGATAATTCTGCATCAGTTCAAATTTTGTCGGCGAGGCAATTTCAATTTCAACAGTTTGGGAATATTCCGCCGCGCCGTCCAAATCTATTTGTTTTAATCTGTAAGAAT
>CAZMZM010000107.1:0-3184 GCA_964570865.1 uncultured Melioribacter sp. | reverse complement strand
TGAGAATCAGAATTGGAATGAGAAATGGGAAAAACAGTTACGTGTAATTGAGATATCCGAGAACGTGGTTGTAAAACCATCATTCCGTGATTATAATAACGACAAAAAAAAATTGGTTGTCGAAATTGACCCCAAGATGTCTTTCGGAACCGGTGAACATCAGACGACAAAAATAATGGTTGGCTTTATCGAAAAATACTTAACCGGTAACGAGCGGATATTGGACGTTGGAAGCGGAACGGCAATATTATCAATAGTTGCAGTTAAATTAGGAGCAAAATCCGCAATCGCTTTCGATATTGACGAATGGTCGTTCTTGAATGGAAAAGAGAATGTGGAACGAAACGGATTAAGCGGTATTATTGATATTCGTTTAGGTGAAATCGGCACTATTCCGGAAACGAATTTTGATATTGTTTTAGCCAATATTAATACTCACATTATTCTGTCGGTTCAAAACGAACTATTTGCAAAAGTAAAAAAGAATGGTAAACTTTTTCTTTCGGGTTTGTTAAACAGTGACGAAGAAAAACTAATTAACACCTTTACGGAAATGGGATTAACACATATTGAGACAAAGCAAATCGATGACTGGAGCGGATTAGTTTTTGAAAAATCTTAGTCGGTATTTGTTAATTTCAAACAAATATTATTGTTTATCGCGATTTGTTATAATTTCCACTTTTTTTTCGTGTATTTAGTTCCATTATTAACAATGGCATGAAAAAATTAATGAGCGAATAACTCATCTCGGAACTGTTGATATTATTAAGTATTAGCTCACGACTTAAGAGGCAGTCATTAAAAAATAAATTTTTATTGACCATTGATTGTAATCGTATAAAGATGTGTTAATAAATAAATTCCTCTAATTCAAACAGCGAATCAATGACGGGAACGCCGGATTGGAGTAATCTTTCCTTGGATTGATGTCCGGTCGAAAGCAAAACGGATTCCGCCCCGATTTCATCCGCTACTTCTTTATCGTGTAACGTATCTCCAACCATTAACGCTTCACCGCGACTTAGTTTTAGCTTTTTCATCCAGTTCTTCCCGTTCTCCACTTTGCTTGCAGCGTAAATATTATCAAGTCCCGCCAATCCGATAAAGTATTTTGAAATTCCAAAGTACTCTACAATCTCTTCCAAAGTTTTCTGCGAATAGGCGGAAAGAACTGATTGTTCAATTCCTTGATTATTGATTTTTTCCAAAATTTCCACTGCGCCTTCGCTTAATCCAAACGTAAGTTTTCTTGATTCGTATTCTTGAATAAATTCAACGCTTAACTCGTGGAATAATTCATCTGTCAAATTTGTAAAGCCAACCGCCTCGTAATAATTGCGTACAGGAAAGTCAAACACATTTTTATATTTCTCTAAGGTAATTTTCCCCATACCTCTTCGCTTTAGGATGTTGTTCATTATATCGGAACAAAGAACAACATCGTCAAAAAGCGTCCCGTTCCAGTCCCATAATATATGTTTAAATTTTTTCATTTTTCTTCCATAAATAAAAAAAGCCAACCTGTTTGGCTGGCTTAAAAAAAACTATTAACACAAAATTTATCTGTCTAACATTTTTAATTCGTACTTAGCATTCTGTTTGTAAGTTCTGTCAGTTAACGCCAAGCTAAAACTTTTTTTGGCTTCTTCTTTATTTCCGAGTCCTTTTAATGCCAAACCTTTATAATAGTAAACAGCACCTTTTGAAAGTTTGGAACGTTTGCCTCTATATTTCAAAGCATTATTTGCCGCATCCAAAGATTTCTGGAATTCACCCTTGTCGGAATAAAGTTCAGCTAACATTAAATACGAAGCGTCATACGGTTTATATTTTACAGCTTCAGTTAACAATTCTATTGCTTTATCCGTATTCCCTTTTTTCTTCATCTGGTCGGCTAATTTGGTATAGGCAATTGCCAAATAAAGATTTGCGCGTTTTTTTAGTTTCGGTTTATCTGATTTTTCTTGGAACAACTTAAAATTATCAATTGCTTTTTGAAAATCTTTTAAGGCGTAATAAGTAGTACCCAATCCGTTGTAAGCCGAAGCAAAATCAGGTTTAACTTCTACACATTTAATTAAGACTTCTTTTGCATCATTATATTTTCTCAATTTTTTGAGAGCAATACTTTTTTGGTACAAAATTCTATAATCTTCTGATACTTTCAAAGCATCATCGTATTTTTGTACTGCGCCATTATAATCTCCGGATTTTAATAATTTATTTCCGGCATTGTATAATTCACTCGCTTCCTTAGTCATTTCGGCGCTCTGAGCGGATAACGTAATTGCTGCAACAAGAAAAACAACGGCAAGAGTTATTACTTTTTTCATAAGTATCTTCCTAACCTATTCTATTTATAAAGTTTTGTGCGGAAGGCGGGACTTGAACCCGCATGCCCTTTCGAGCACTACCCCCTCAAGATAGCGTGTATACCAATTTCACCACTTCCGCAATTTGAATTTGCAAATTTATGACACCTACCATTTAAATGCAAATAAAATAATACTTTATTCTTGCCGTGTCGGATTTTCTTTCGGATTTCGCATCATTTTACCACGGCGAAACATCATTTTCATAACATCTTTCTTAAACCTATTTTCAAAAACAATTACTTTTGCTATTTGTTCCTGAGTTAAGATGTTTTTCAGATTTTTAATAAAGTCTTTTCGTTGCTGCAGAAGTTTTTGTTCTATGGCTATCTCTTTGTTTACAAGGTTTTTATAGTCAAAACCGCTTTGTTTTTTCTCCAACAATGTTGAAATAGAATCCAAAAGCGTTTTCCTTTCATCGTTAAGTTTTTTCTTATTATTCAAAAATGTTTTTAATCGCGAAATAAACCGGACAGCATTTTCCTCATCGAGGTTTAAGTAATCCAATAATTTCACTTGCTCCAGCATTCTCAACTCCTTGCCGTGGCGTTCCATCATATGACGCGGATGTATTGGGTTATTCATTTGGGCGAATAATACATTTGCCGAAACCATTACAATGATTAATAATAATTTATTCATTTCTAACTCCTAATAATTCTTGTTTTTTAAACTTGTAATAATGGAATTAAAACTTTCATCACTTAGCGAAACAGTTGAAAGCAAATCGTCAATATCTCCGAATTCATCACTGTTGATAAAGGTAATAAGCGTGTTATCGTCAATCGAAAAGATACTTTCCGAAAGAA
>CAZMZM010000106.1:0-3349 GCA_964570865.1 uncultured Melioribacter sp. | reverse complement strand
TCATACTGCTTTAACTCCAATCCAGATATAAAATGAATTATATCCACTTCTTGATTTATTTCTTTTACTTGTTTTTCCATTTGTTTACTGACAACAGTAATTAAATCACTCTTTTTTAGTGTCAATTTTCTCAAAAAAGAATGCAAAAAAGTTTTGGTTGAACCTTGTTCCACCAAAATGTCAGAACCTAAGCCGGTTAAAACAAATGGCTTAAAGCCACTCACCGCCCCTAACCAACCACTCCATTTTAGGTTAAAAGCATGTAGAATATCAGGGTTGATTTTTTTTTAAAAGTTTTTTAAACTTGATAACGGTAAAAGGAAAACGAAATATTTCCAATTTATTCTTTTCACTACTCAACCTATTTACTAACTCATCATGAAAAATCACCTTATTCTTTAACCTTACAGGACGACCTTTGGAACCAATCCTAATTCCACAAAAAACATGTACTTCAATTCCTTTTTCAACAAGGGAATTAACAGTTTGAACAAAAAAAGGATATTGATCACTACTAATTATCACTACTTTCATAAAAGTTTTCTCAGGCCTTCTTCCAAACTTATTTTGGGTTCCCAATTCAACATTTTCTTTGCTTTATGAATATCATACACAACATTGAGTACTTCATTTCTTCGTAATTCCTCTTCATAATAAACAGGTAAATCCACTCCTTTCAATTTCAAAATCATATTAACTACTTCCTTAACGGAAAAACTTTTGCCGCTCCCTGCATTAAGAACAAGTTCATCAAAATCATATTTACATAATCGCAAATAAATATCACTAACATCATCAACATGAATAAAGTCCCTTTTGGGGGAGGAAGACTTTAATCTCACTTCACCTTTATTTATTTGCTCGATAATCGTCGGTATCAGAAACTTTTTATCAGCTCCTTCGCCATAAATATTTGAGGGACGCACAATAGCATATCTCACCCCGAAATCTCTGTAATATGCTCGGCAAAGAGCCTCACCTAATAATTTAGTCTCCGCATAGGGATTATATGCGGAAACGGGGTGTTCTTCATCAATAGGCAGATACTGCGGTTTTCCATAAACATAGGAACTCGCATAAATGATTTTTGCATCGTATTTTCGGCATAATTCCAAAGTATGCAAGGTGGCTAGAAAATTTGTCTCGTAAAAAACACGCGGTCTTAAAAAGGCTTCGGGGACAAAAGATAAAGCGGCAAGATGAATAACAATATCAAACGGCGCAATCTTTTCAACTTTACCCCACTCAGTTAAATCAAAATCATCGATGTCTATACATTTCGCACTAAAAATACGATCTGCTTTTAATTTTTCGCACAAATGTTTCCCGACAAATCCTTTAGCCCCTGTTACCAAGACTCGTAACATTCTTTTCAAAACAATTCTTCTCCGTAATCTCTGCAAGCTTTCTCGTAATCCTCGGGGCGCCCGATATCCAACCAATATCCGTTGTGAACATACCCTTTTATCACAAAATTTTTTACAGCTAATTTTTGAACTATATCAGGTATGTTAAAATAATCTTCCTCAGGCAATTCTTTTATAATTCGGGGAGAAAACATATAAATTCCCATACTCACTAAATAATTTAAAGTGGGTTTCTCATTCCAAATAGTAAAATTATTGTTGTTGTCCAATTCGACCACTCCAAAATCCACATATTGTTCTCTATAAGCAGTCCCGATTGTTATATCCGCATTATTAGCCTTATGAAACTCAACGAATTTTCCAAAATCGAGATCCGTCAAAACATCTCCATTCATCACGAGGAAATAATCGTCCGAAAGTAATTCGGCATTCTTTTTTATCGGTCCCCCGGTACCCAAAGGCTTATCCTCAATGGAATATGTTATATGAAGCCCCATTTTGCTACCATCTTGGAAAAACAGACGAATCATCTCGCTCAAATGTCCCGTCGCAATAACAATATCCGATATACCTGCATTTTTCAATTTCGAAAGTACAATTTCCAATATCGGTTTATTACCAACAGGCATAAGGGGTTTGGGAAAATTAGTTGTGTAGGGTTTTAACCTCGTTCCTTTCCCACCTGCTAAAATCAATGCTTTCATACGTTGTAAATCTCGCTTTTATATAACTCACTAAACTTTTCGAACCACTTTATTGTTTCGGACAGTCCGCTATCTAAAGTATAATCGGGTGTCCAATCCGTATTCTCTTTGATTTTTTTGTTATTACACATTAGTCGTTCCACTTCGCTCTTCTCGGGTCTTACCCTTTGAGAATCCGTAACAATTTCAATCTCGGAATTCATCAGCTTAGCTATTTTTTGAACAAGGTTATAAATTGAAATTTCTTCGTTCATTCCTATATTTGTTATCTCGCCTCTCAATTTCGCTCCACTATTTGCAATAGCCCAAAATCCCTTAACGGTATCTTTAACAAACGTCAAATCACGCGTCGGATGAACGTTCCCAAGTCTCAATTCCTCTTTTCCCGCCATAATTTGCGTAATAACCGTTGGAATAATTGCTCGAGCGGACTGTCGGGGTCCGTAAGTATTAAACGGTCGAACTATTTTAACAGGCAAACCGAATGAACGATAAAAACTGATTGCTAATTGATCGGCGGCAATTTTCGTTGCGGAATAAGGAGACTGCCCAACCATAGGATGCTTTTCGTCAATAGGCACATATTGAGCGGTACCATAAGTTTCACTTGTAGAAGTAATCAAAACATCTTGTACAGTTCCGTATTCCCTCGCCGCTTGGAGAACGTTATACGTACCTTCAACATTAGTTTTTATATATGCCAAAGGCGAGACATATGAATACGGTATTCCGATTAACGCAGCAAGGTGAAAAACAATTTCAACGTTTTTCATCGCATCTTTTACCGAATCATAATCTCTGATATCACCGGTAATGACCTCGATATTCTCCTTAGCCTCCGAAAACTCAAGCCACCCCCACCGGTTCGCCGAATTATATCGAACAAACGCTTTCACCTCGTGTCCTCTTTTTACGGACTCTTCCACCAAATGAGAGCCAATAAAACCTGCCGCTCCAGTTATTAATACTTTCATATTATTCTCTATCAAAATAATGTTCTATAAAAATAATTTACTATTTGGGGAGTATCAATAGTACCAACAAGAAAGTATTTGTATGAAATTGTAAAAGTCGATAGATATCCAATAATTTCAGCATTATTCTTTTGTTGGGAATAATGTTCTTCCACTATCTTTTTTATTTCATTAAAGTTAAATATTTCTTTAAGTTCCCCATAACTATCAACTGTCTCTAAAATATCTTTTTTTATCATATCATCAGCTATTATCGCCTTTCCAAAATCCCACACTTTTGATTTTTCAAATTTTCTTATTCGTC
>CAZMZM010000105.1:0-3433 GCA_964570865.1 uncultured Melioribacter sp. | reverse complement strand
GTCGGGTAGCTCCTCCGCAGAGTTCTCTATTACACGCAATTGGGGTAAATCTTGGGATAAAATAGAACTCGAAAGAAACAAAAAGACCACGAATAAAACTCTTTTCACAGTACTTCACTCCTTTTTAATCATTGATTCTAAAATTCGAAAGTTCAACCAAGGAGGTGGAATCCCACTCTTGCGGTTGCCAGGAGCGGACGTAAATCTGCGGATGTTTCTTGTTAAAATCTATTAACAAGAACAAATATCCCGCATCGCTGTAATTCGTTGATAAATAGTTCTGGCGCAAAGTAATTCCATAAACACCTTTACGCCCATTTTTTCTAAAAATATTAAATTTGGAATAATCAAGGAAAATATCCTGCCGGGAATTAAAAATTCGTCGCTGTCTCGTTAAATATTCCCTTTTAGTATAGCGAATCTGTTCGTATGAAGGTTGATTAGTATTTAGCCGAATATACTTAACCAAGTCGGTAGATTTTTTATTTCTCTTTTTGAGTATTCGTCCCACAATTATCAAAGCATCCTCGGCAAAAATCTTATCGAGCACATTAATGTCTCTCGTCAAATATGCGGTACGATATTTTTCCATAAATTTTACGATAACTTGGCGATTTCCCCAATCATTACCATACTTACCTTCGACAAAAAATTCCTTATAGAAATTATCCATGATAGCAAAATTCACATCAATTACGGTACCTTTTTCGTCAAAATCCAAAATAAGATATTCCGAGGATCGCTTATCCAAAGAACGATAATTGTTCAACACTCGCACCTTTCTTATCTCATAGCCCATGGCTGTTTTGTTCAAATCCACTTTAATATCTTTATTCAAAATTTTAATATCGTTATATCTTACAAGTCTGCGGGTTTTATCAATTAAGAATTGATCGTTGTGGAGGAAATCGCTCAAATAATCCATATTCCGATTTTCCAAGAGAGTAAGGAAAACAATTGCATTTTGCAATATTGTAGTTTTTTTACTCGGAGCAATGTCGCAACTGTTAGTAATAGTAATTCTCAAATCCGAATTTTTAATTTTTTCCAGAATTTCAGCATTTGCTACGGGGGCGACATCGCGCGTGGAGCTAACATTGTAATCCGTACTAACCACTTTTTCCACGTTGGCTTGGGGAGTTTCCGCTACGTTGTTTTCCACACTTGGAGTACCATAGTCGAACACCAATTCATTTTTAAAAGAGGGTTTATTCACCAAATCCCACAGTTCGTTTACTTCCTTAAACTCATCTCTACTTTCATAATAATTGTATTTAATTTTGATTTTCAAGCGGGAGGAATTAGCGATAGCTCCCACTAAATAAAAATCATACTTTCCGTCCCGTGCGGCGCCGTCAACATATGAATTACCATCCCAAAAGCTAAATTGCAAATTACTTGCGGGTTTATCATTCACGAAAACATTACAACTAACAACTTTTTCTTCCTTCGAGATTTGTTTAACGGAAACCGCTTGGAACTTCACACCCTTGATAATCTTGTTTATTCTGTAAGGCACTTCCGTCTTCAGATTTACTGAATCATAAACAATATTTTGTTGAGGCATTGAGTTCATAAGAATAATCGTAAAGAAAAAGTTTTTGAGGGCATCGCCGAACATACCCGCCTCGGCATATTTAACTCCATCACGAAACGACGAATAACACAATTTTTTTCTTTCCTCAAAAATCTTTGAGACTTCCGTTTTTTTAACGAACTTAAGGACATAGATTTTCGATTCGAAATAGTCCTTTCGTGTATCAACATTTTTGAGCGTAGCGGTTGAATACGTCCGAACCACTTGCTTAACATTCTCCACATATTCATCATTAACCCCTTTAACCACATTTTCGAAAGAGGAAGAAACATTAACGGCTATTTTGCCTAGTAGTTCGTTCATTGCTTGGTCTTCCGCTTCGTGCTGATTTTCGGAAACTCCTTCACCCCAATAATATGCACCGGAAGCCTTCATTCGCGCAGCAAACTCTTTGAATTCCGCATGTTGCGCCACAGAGGACGAACTGAAAACAAAGAACAATAAAATCAAAAACCGGAAAAAATTTTTCATAACAACACCCTTTTATTGAGGAATAATTTTACCGTTTATAATTTTAAAAACAGACCATTTCGTACCTTGGAGATTCAAAGGGACAGTAAAGACATACAACAAGCCTTGCGTACGGCTATAAACCTTAACCGTAGCTTTGGATTTTGAAAGAGCGTTCGAATTTTCATTGCCTCTATTTGTATAATCGTGCACATAATATTCATAATTAGCGTTTTGGTCAATGGAATTAACCGTTATTGTTTCGGGTCCATAGCTATCCGTATCGTCTCTATCGAGCTTGGCTTCGGAATCGCTTGCCACCCGCATATTTCTGAACGATATGTGATAACCACCTTCTTTAACGAAGTGGGCATCCAAATCGCGCGGGTCCTTATCCCAATCCAGAACGATACGAATATCTCCAATTTTCATTACGGGGGAAACGGAAAAACGATTGAAGAAAATCGTCCCCGCGGTAATTTGAATATTAAACTTGCTGGTAATATACTCGGGATGCTCAAAAATCACTGTCGGGTGTTCATCCATTGCATCGCTTTCGAAATGGACTTCCCCTTTAAAATCGGTTTTAAATTCTCCAATATTTTCAATGCTAACCTTTGCACCTTCTATAGGTTTACCATTCAAGGCATCGAAGAAATGCAAGGTCAATTGCCCTTCCAATTCACGAGTTGCATCTTCCAATTTGGAGCGAGTTTTATCGAACTGTGCAAAAATAAGATTGGAAAAGGAAAGCAAAAAAATAAAAATTAAGGTTTTCATTTTTTACCTCACTTCAATTATGTTTTCAATTTTGGAATTTTTATACTGCGGCATGCACATTCCCGCCGTGGCGTTAATGTAAGTGGGATCGCATATTGTGTAATATTCCCCATTTATTTTTAACATATCCCCTATATTTTCCTCGCCCAAGTTAACCGCCGTTGCCACATGCCCCGGATAATCTATTCCTACAACTTTTAAATTTAACAATTTTCTTACAAGAAAGCTAAACAAAATCGAACGGTCTTCGCAATCTATATAAGGATAATAGAGAGCCTCCTCGACGAAAAGGGGTTTTTCGAAGCCAAATTGTTGTTGGTCCGTTTTGTAATCAAATGCATTCTGAACGAAGTTTAATAGGAAATTCACCGCTTCCCTTTTGTTCATTCCCTTTATCGCTTCTTTTAAATTACTCAAAAGCTCGCTTGCGGTTTTCGTATCCTTAGCGGCATTAAAATAAATATCCAAATCCGCATAGGGATAAGAATAATAAAAATCAATCAATTCCTTATTAAGCGGGATTTCAAACGAATATTTTTTCCCTCTATAATAGAAATTAAATTTTCTTTTATATTTCTTAAACGGAAAAGCAAAGGGCTGTTCAAT
>CAZMZM010000104.1:0-3534 GCA_964570865.1 uncultured Melioribacter sp. | reverse complement strand
AGATTGCTTTCCGTCATTGGCCGGACTCCTCGCAATGACAGACGATGTCGGAATTGAATACGTAATCGTTGTTGTCGGATTGAACGGATTCGGGTAATTTTGATTTAACTTAAATGATAATTCCGTATTACCATTTTCAACATAAGTAAAAAGAGTATCTTTTAAGATAATCGCACTCGCGGGAGGAATTTCGATTGTTCCCGATGGAACGCTTTCATACAACAAATTTCCGTTGCAAACTCCGTTTGTATCTACAAAACCACCCCCTTCGGAGATAATCTTGAAATAATTTTCACTTAACTGATAAGTTTTTGATTCTGTTGTAGTCGGATTTACAAGCACCAATCCGTTCTCAAATTCTCTCGAGAACAATGTATCTGCGTCATAAACTAAATCGTTAATCGGTTCGCCCAAATCAATTTCAAATTCAGGGTAATATTGCATCAGCGAATCATAAGCATAATCGGAAAGCGTCAAAACCGTATTTTCATTTTCAATCAATAAATAACTTCCAACCGAAAAAATCCGCGATTGTAAATCATCTAATAATCCGGGCTTTTTCACAACGAGAATTAGTCTTGAACTATCTCTATTTTTTTGCATACAACTAATTGCTCTTAACCAACTGTTAACTCCTTTATATTCGCCGTTGTTTGCACTATAAGCAAAATCCTCCCACATTCCGCCGTCGGTTACGGATAAACTCGAATCGGCGCCGTTACCGGAATGCAATCCGTTAAAAACAACCGTTTTATCGGGGAAATATGATTTTATAAATTTTAATGCAGTGTAACGTGCAATTCTCCAAGTTTCGGGAGAATAATCCCAAGGAAGAATTCCGTTAATCATCCAATCCTCTTTGAGTAAATGACTTGCAGAATCGATAAAGAGACCATCGTAATTGTGTTGATAAACTTGTTCGGAAGCCGTTACCGCGTAATAATTTATCCAATGCGATAACGCATCAACTTGTGTCGGCTCAACCAAATCATCGGCTTGCATTAAATACGAACTCCAAATCGTTTTTATTCTCGTATCCACACTTTGATTTGCACTATCCGTATGACAAAACATATTTTCGTGTTGATTAATGTAATTCCAATCGAAATGGTTTACATTGTCCCAAGCTCCTTGTATTGAACGATATAAAAATAATTTTGCATGTTGAAAAGAATTCCGCACTTCCGTGCTTAAAAAAGGTGTCATAACATAATCGAAAGAACTATCGGCAAAAGCTATTTGCGCTTCGGTTACGTAATATGAAATTCGTATTCCGCGCGTAATCCCTCCCGCTTGCAACGGGGCATAATCACATAATAACAATAATACAAGAATATCGAGAAATAATATTTTTTTCATTTTAACCTCAATTATTTTAAATAAATAATTTTTCGAGTTTCAATTTGTACCTCGGTTCTTATTGCTACAAGATAAACACCTGAAGCTATTTCACTATTTGACCTTGAGCGCGCATTCCAATTTACGGAATATTTACCTTTCTTCAATTTTCTATCTACAAGAACGGTTATTTCTCTTCCGCAAATATCAAAAATCGATAACTTAACATTGTGATTTTTAGGAAGTGTATAAAAAATCCGGATATTGCCGTTAAAGGGATTAGGAAAAGTTTCTAAAGAAAGAGTAGATTTTTCATCGGGAAATTCCACTCCGCTACTTTCAAGATATTCGAATGCTCCGATATCGTATGCGTTCCCTTGAGGTCTTGACGTATGATAAAAATCCGACGACGGTGCAAATAGCGAACTTCCGTTATCAATTGCATTACTTTCGGGCAAAAGCGCAAAACCGCCGTTTTGCCAATTATCTAATTCGGGCGAAGCGAATAACGAAGAATCACCCCAATTTAATTCAATATCACCGCTATCAGCAGGCAATACCAAATTCTGAAATTCTTCCAAATTAAGATGCAAAACAATATCGCCTTGTGGATTTTTTAAAGTTACTTCAAAAATCTCAGATAAAGAATCCGCATTTGGCTGAAAATATAGGTTATGATCAAAAACTACATTTTGAGGCAAATTGGAATAAGGATATTTTATCACCATGATGTAAGCATTGTTAGTTCTGCCCGCGAAAATGTTATTACGAATAATTAAATTATTACTCGATTGTTCTCCCGTACCGATAACATGACACTCCGCAACAAATTGATTTTTCCAACCGTTATTAAATGAGGTGTTGTTAATGAAATATCCGTAATCGGACTGGTAAATTCCGAACCCGCTTCCGACATTGTTATATGCAACATTATTAATAAAAACAGCGCCTCCGCTCGGTTGCGAAGAATCCAAGACAAAACCGCCTCCGTCGCTTCCGCAATGTTCGGGGTCAGCTCCGTCAATATTATCATGAGAAATATTTCGCCTGAAATAGATATCTTTTCCGCTTACTTTGTATGCTGTAATTCCCTGCGAAAATCCTATCCCCATGCAATTCGAATATGCTTCGTTATCATCGACATAAACATGATTACAAAATCCGACTTCAATTCCCGCTCTTCCGTTATTCCTCGAAACATTATTAATTATTTTAACATAATTTTTTTGAACCGAAATTCCCGCCAACCCGTAATTTTCAACAACAAATCCGTTAACCTCCACATATTTATTCATTTCCCCGATCGAAGCGATAAACCATACTCCGCTTTTTAACGTAATATTCCACTCATGAGCCGTCGCCGAATCGCCATCCGCAAGCCAAACATACAAATGTTTTGCAGAATCCACAAAACTAAAGCCTTCGGAAAATTCCAACGTATCACACGGATAAGGGAAGGGAAACGGCATTCGTTCTCCATCTTTCCATGCTTCCGAAAAAGCAGAGCTAATCAATTCTACTTTCCAAACATTCCCGTTAAAAGAATAATCCCTTTCCCAATTTGAACCTTCAGCAATTACGTCTATAAGATTAACATAACCGTTCAATTTTGCTTCATGTTCCGGCTCCGATTTGTAAACGATCCAATTATTCGGTGTTCCGTTAGCATCGGGGGAAATCCAATCATGATAAACACCGGCCATCACAATTACCGTATCGCCTGCAACGACTGCCCTGTTTGCCTTATGAATTGTTTCCCAAGGGAATTCAAATGTGCCGGAATTTGTATCGCTTGCGACCGGAGAAGTGTTATTAATATAGTATGTTTTGCCGAAAAGAAAATTTGAGTTGTAAATCAATAGAAAAATTACAAGAAAGAAAATTCGGGATGAAAAACAATTAACAGGACAAAAATCTATTCGGTTCTTTAATTTAATCAGGTGCATCGTGAACCCCAAAAAGTTTATGATATTTTTCGAGGAAATTTTACAAAGAAACAAAAATTCGGAAAATCTTATAATTTCCATATATATGACAATTAGAACAAAGAAAAGGTTTAAAAAACAAAATATCGCACAAAGCGTTTATTTTGAACCGACAAAAAGAGGATGAACAATTACTGATTAAAAATTTTCAGTTTTTGCTCGTTTGCAACGATTCGAATACTACTGTCATTCCGATCCCGCTGAATTGCGA
>CAZMZM010000103.1:0-3716 GCA_964570865.1 uncultured Melioribacter sp. | reverse complement strand
GGGTTAAAATAGGCAACAGAGGAACGGTGTTCATCTTCTAAAAATTTTGCAGAACACGATGATTTAGACTTTACACTTTTTTAATTAAAATCACCACTGCCAAAAAATTCTAATTCAAGTCAATGTAAGAAGCAATTGTTTCCCCGATTGCCAAACTTGCAGTTGCAGCAGGCGACGGCGCATTAAGGACATGAATTACGCGCTTCCCCTTATCAATATAAAAATCATCGAGCAAACCTCCGAATCTATCACATGCCTGCGCTCTAATTCCGGAGCCGCCGGGTTCTAAATCATCACCGGTAATTTCAGGTATTAGACGCTGTAACGCTTTGACAAAAGCAGGTTTGTAATATGAACGATAAAATTCGCCTAACCCCATTTTAGTATATTTTTTTGCAACTTTCAGAAAACCGGGCCAGGTAAATGTTTCTATTGTATCGTTAAAATTAAAATCAGTCTTCTTGTATCCTTCGCGCTTAAAGGCAAGAACCGCATTCGGGCCCGCTTCAACAGCACCGTCAATCATTCTTGTAAAATGAACACCGAGAAATGGGAAATTCGGATCAGGAACGGGATAAATAAGATTTCCAACCAAATGTTTTTTAGCATTTTTTATTTTATAATACTCACCTCTGAAAGGAATAATTTTTACCGGCAATTTCGGGTTTGTCATTTTCCCGACTTTATCGGATTGCAGTCCCGCGCAACTAATTACAAACTTAGCCACATGAAGATCGTTTGTAGTAATTATTTCAACCGAATCCGACTTTTCCGTAATACCTTTTACTTCAGAATTAAAAATAATTTCTCCGCCGTTATTACGGATAAAATCGGCGTACTTTTCGGCGACAGTAGTGTAATTTATTATTCCGGTCTGCGGCACAAAAATCCCCTCAAGCCCGTTTACGTGCGGTTCACGCTCTTTAATCTGCTCGGAAGTTAGTAACTGCAAGTTTTCCAAACCGTTCTCAGCGCCCCGCTTATAAAGCGTTTCAAGATAAGGTAATTCATCTTCTCTTGTAGCTACAATTACTTTGCCGCACAAATCGTATTCAATTTCATTCTCGTTGCAAAAGTTAATCAATTTTTGATAGCCGCGCCGACAGTTTGTAGCTTTTAAGCTACCCGGCTTGTAATAAATACCGGAATGAATTACACCGCTGTTGTGTCCGGTTTGATGTGCCGCCACTTCCCCTTCTTTTTCCAATATTAATATTTTAATTCCGGGATGTTTCTGAATTAAATTAACTCCGGTTCCCAAACCGACAATACCCGCACCAATTATTACAACATCGTTTTTCATAAAATCCTTTTCAGTTTAATCGATTTTTCTAAAAATCATGAATATGTTAGAACGAAAAATATTTAAGAGTTTTATCTTAGTAAATAAATGCCAAATGATAAAAAATGAAAAGAGTAAAATATTATCTGCATTTAGAGCTTGAACAAATTCAAATTTTATTATTTCAAAATTTTTATTAATGGATTTAGCTTTCCGCAAAGAGTTAAATCTGTGATACGTGGGGAAAATATCTTCATCGTAAACATTGAAAAACATTTTCATTATTGCTTTGCGAAGTTTATATGGAAGCAGTTTTGGGAGGAATATTACAGGACTCCATAAATTAGTAGTTAAGATAATAATTATTCCGTCTTTTCGTAAAATACGGTTTAGTTCATTAAAAAGTTTTTCCGGATATTCAATATGTTCAATTACAAATCTTAATGTAACTACATCAAATAAATCAGACTTGAACGGAAGCATACTTCCTTCGGCAAAAACAAAAAGATCATCTGTAATTTCATCATGCCGGTAAATATCGCTTCCGACAGCAAGTTTTACCATTTGCTTTTTTTCAGCAACATCAGCATTATTCCCACATCCTAAATCAAGCCAAGTCGTATCCTTCCTTAAAAACGGGCGAAGATTTTCTTCGTAAATCGTCCATCTGTGTTTGTACTTCGGGTCAACAAAGTTGACTATTTTTTCAAATGATTCTCGATTTGCCAAAATATCCCTTTTATTATTTGTGTATCGAGTTCTTTTTGTGCTCAATAAATTTTGCAGATTGTCGAGTATTTCCCGACAGACTTACATCTTAACTCTTTGAAGCGGTCTTTTCAAGCAATTTAAGATACTCCGCCGCTATTTTATCTCGATTAAAATTTTCTTCCACAAAAACTCTGCCTCGTTCGCCCGCTTGCTTAACCCATTCGGGAGAATTAAAAGCTTCCTTAATTTTTTCCGCCATATCGTCCGGGTTTTCCGGTTCGGCAAATTTTCCCACTCCGGCAGTTTCCACTAATTTTTTTGCCTCCCCTTTCACCGTAATGATAATCGGTTTTTTCATTGCAAGAATTTCAAATAGCTTGGAAGGAAGCGCACTGTCAAACAAAGGAAGATTACGTAGCGGTACAAGCATTAAGTCCGCAATCGAGTAATATTTTCTCAACTCTGTTTTCTTAATCATCGGCAAAAATGTAACATTGGTGAGTTTTAATTCTTCCTTCATCTTCTTTAGTTTTTCCCTTTCAGCACCATCACCGATAAATAGAAAGCGGATTTCTTCGATATCTTTTAATTTGGAAGCCGCCAGTAGTACTTTATCCAAAGCGTGCGCCAAACCGAACGTCCCAAAATACGCCGCAACAAATTTACCTTTAAGATTAAGTTTATCAGCCAAATTTTCATCATAAACGCCGGGAGTAAAAAGTTGTAAGTCAACGCCGTTTTTAATTATTTTTATTTTCTCCTCGGTTATTCCTTTTCTGCTAATAATATCCACAAACGGATCGGAAATTCCCACAACTGCCGTTGCACGTTTGTACATCATCACTTCAAGGATTTCCAAAATCTTGATAACAAACTTGTTTGTTATTTGTCCGAGCTGTACAATCGATTCCGGCCAAAGATCGCGAACTTCAAATACAAAGGGAATTCTCTTAATAGCGGATAGAATCATTCCGGAAACGCCAACGGTTATCGGCGGACTTGATGCAACAAGAACGTCATGTTTTTTAACTTTGTATGTACCCTGAATTATACTTGAAAACATGAACGAGAAAAAACCAAGCGAGCGTTTCACTTTTCCTTTGTTTGGCGCAGCATAAGTAAACGTGCGGATAACATTAATGCCTTCGATTTCTTCTTTGTAAAAGGTATGTCCTTTGTATTTATCGGGAATAATTCCATCTGGGTAATGAGGGAAGCAAGTTAAAACAGTAACTTCGGCACCTAATTCTTTCCACCGCTTGGCATGTTCAAATGCCCTTGTAGAACCTGCGCCCGGCTCCGGCGGAAAATATTTTGAAAGTAAAAGTATCTTCATTTGCAACAAGTAACTCAATTTTATTGAATTACAAATATAAGGAAGTCAGAGAAACTTGTTTGGATAAAATAGCCGAGATTTATTTAACCAAATCTTTGAGTGATCTGCACCCATAAAAACGTACATAAATTTAAGCCACTAATTTAAGATACAATAATTCAAAATTAAAAGGAGACAAGTAATTCAAATATGAATGTCTTCTCCTTCTGTTGTAAAATTCTTCATTGAATCCAAATCAGGTGATATTTAATAACTAATATTTTCTTCCGGTGTGTGGTCGTTTAAATAATAAACTGTACGAACATGATGCGTACCATAAATAACGAGAAGGGAAAAACTTACTATTTTAATAACCTTTTCTTTCGCCTTATTCAACATTAATGGTAA
>CAZMZM010000102.1:2767-4053 GCA_964570865.1 uncultured Melioribacter sp. | reverse complement strand
CGCCTGTAATAGTTATCAAGCCTGATTTGGCAACAGATATTTGATGATTACGTGAAATCTCTTTTGTTTCATTCGGTGAATCAGGAGAAACAGCAAGAGGCCTTAGTCCTGCGAAAATACTTTTTACGTCTTTCCGTGTGGGATCTTTTTTCAAATACTTTGCCGATGTTTTTAACAAAAACTCAATTTCCTCTTCAAGTGCGCGAGGTTCAAGCGATATGTTATCAAGGGGTGTATCGGTTGTACCGACTATCACTTTATCGTGCCACGGAACGGCAAAAAGCACCCGTCCGTCCGAAGTGTGCGGAATCATTATTGCGGAATCTCCCTGTAGGAAAGTCTTATCCAAAACCAAATGGACACCTTGACTTGGTCGAATTAAATTGGGAGCGCTCGGGTCGTCCAACCTGCTTACTCTGTCGGCAAAAACTCCGGTTGCGTTAATCACAACCTTTGCATTAACTTCAAACATATCGCCCGATTCAATATCCGTAACCGTTACTCCGGTTATAATTCCGGTTTTATCTTTTTTAAAACCGTTTACTTTCGTATAGTTAATGGGAATACCCCCGTTATCCACTATTGTTTGAGCAAGATTTATTGCAAGGCGGGAATCGTCAAATTGTCCGTCATAATAAATAACGCCTCCTTTTAGTCCATGATCATCCAAGTTGGGAATAGCCTTTATTAATTCTTCCTTGTCGATTCTTTTGGAATGCCCGAAACCAAGTTTGCCGGCCATCTTATCATAAACTTTCATTCCGATTGCATAAAACGGGCCTTCCCACCATTCGTAAACGGGAATAATAAATTTTCTGTCCGAAACCAAATGAGGAGCGTTCTGCATTAGCAATCCTCTTTCTTTCAAGGCTTCGAGAACAAGCGAAACATCCCCTTGCGCCAAATAGCGAACGCCGCCGTGAACTAACTTGGTACTTCTACTGGAAGTACCCTTTGCAAAATCAGATTGCTCGAACAGCGCAGTTTCAAATCCGCGGGCTGCCGAATCGACTGCCGTCCCAAGTCCGGTAGCGCCTCCTCCGATTACAACAACATCCCAAACTTTTCGCGGGGTCTCTTTAATTTTACTTAAAAATAATTCTCTGTTCATTGACTTCCGTTTTCCATCTAATTTTTTCTGAAACTTAAATATAACATAATTTCTAAAAGCTTATTCTCCGAAAAACGGCTTCGGTAAAATGTTAAATAAACTCACATGTGTGAAAATGTAATTCGTATTATTGATGATTCAAATTATTGGAAATTTCAAAACGAGGATTGGCATT
>CAZMZM010000102.1:0-2667 GCA_964570865.1 uncultured Melioribacter sp. | reverse complement strand
AGCAGAATTATTTCTTTTAATTTATATGAATAAATCGATATATTAACAACTTGATTTTTTGAAGTTTCGGAGGCGTGCTGACGTTCCGACGCCCAACTCCATCAGGTCCGGAAGGAAGCAGTGGTAAGCGGACGGTTCGGGTGGTGCGTCCTCCGATTTATTTTTTTGACCCGATTAAAAATTCCAGAAACCCTGTTCTAAGTTTAGCTTCGCCATCAAATGAAATTTTAGCTACGTTGCCCGGTATAAATACTACGTTTGCGCCAGAAATGGAAATCAGATTGGAAACATGGTAAGCAACATCAGGCAAATGCCCTACAAAAGCTATATCATTTTTATTCAAGGAATTTGCCAATGCAACAACTAACTCGGTTGATGCGCCCGGGGCTAAACCGCTTTCGGTAATCACATCAAAAGGCAAATCAAAATGTTTGTAAATCATTTCGGCTGTCTCAACCGCACGAGGGACGGGGGAGGAGAGAACCAAATCAAGTCGGGGGCTGACGGATGACCAGAAGTCAAGATTTTTTTCAAAAACCTTTCTTCCTTGTTCGGTGATTGCGCTGTTATATTCATTCCCCGTGGAAGCTGCAATTGTATGACGTACGATATATATATTCATTCAGATTCTTTTTTTATCTTAGTTGTAAAGAAATTATATTAATATTTTAATGAAGAAATATAAGTAAGTAATTTTTGTGAAAAAACAGTTAATTTTATTTGCGTTATTCTTTCCGCTAATTTTGTTTGCTCAAAACAATGTTAAAGAATCATTGGAGCTGACAAATATTTCTTTCAAAATACCGGTTGATTTCCACGACTCCACACAGAATAACTTGATTGTTAAAAACAACAAAGGTGAAATCGTTAAGCAAGTTACGGCACTCTCCGATAATTTGGAATTAACAATCGGGGAATCGGGAAAATACCAAATATTTGTAAACGGCAAATTAATTTCACGGATTCATGTTTTGCCCGGATGGCTAAGTATTTTGCCTCCCTTGCTCGCCATATTGCTTGCTTTAATTTTCAGAGAAGTATTGATTGCACTTTTTGCCGGAATTTATCTCGGAGCAATTTTCCTTTATGACTACAATATTCTTGCGGCATTTCTGCGTGTTATCGATACCGTATTAATTGATATTCTTGCCGACCGCGACCATATTTTTATCATTCTTTTTACAATGCTTATCGGGGGCGTAGTAGGAATTATTTCAGCAAACGGCGGAACAATGGGACTTGCCAATAAAATAATAAAGTGGGCAAAAACACCGAGAAGCGGAATGCTGGCAAGTTGGTTTATGGGAGTAATAATATTTTTTGACGATTACGCCAACTCCTTAATAGTGGGAAATATGATGCGCCCGATTACTGACAAACTAAAAGTTTCCCGCGAAAAGCTTGCTTATATTGTCGATTCGACAGCAGCACCGGTTGCAAGTTTGGTTGTGATAAGCACTTGGATAGGATACGAGTTGGGTTTGATTGGTGACGGCTTAAAAATTGTTCACTCAAATTTAAGTTCTTACGATGTATTTATCCGGAGCTTAGTTTACAGATTTTATCCAATTGCCGCTTTGGTGTTTGTTTTTCTGAATGCCTTTCTTAAGCGGGACTTCGGTCCGATGCTTTCAGCCGAAAGGAAGGCGAGAAGAGAAGGCGTAAAAGATGAAGCAATTACTGGCGAAGCCGAGCGAATTGGAATTAAAGCTTACCGACATGAACGTCCGCGCTGGTATAATGCGATTATTCCTATCCTGATAATATTAATCGGTACCTTGGTCGGGCTTATAATAACCGGAAAAAACGAATTATCGGCAAGCGGCTCTACCGTATATAACCTGCAAGCTATCATAAGCCATTCCGATTCATACTCCTCACTGCTCTGGGGAAGTTTTTCAGCGGCTTTTGTTGCAATAATAATGACGGTTGCACAACGTTTAAGAAAACTAAATGAGACAATTGAAGCATTTATGAGCGGGCTGCAATCTATGTTGGTTGCAATTGTAATACTAATTTTTGCTTGGGGAATAAGCAAAATAACGGCTGATTTACACACCGCCGATTATTTGATTTCACTTCTTGTCGGCAATATCGATATTCGGCTATTATCAACACTTGTATTTGCTGTTTGTGCTGCGACAAGTTTTGCTACCGGAACAAGTTGGGGAACAATGGCAATAGTAATGCCGATTGTAATTCCTCTTACTTACAGAATGGGAGGAGCTGAAGGATTAACTCCCGATTTGATAAATATTACTCTTGTTTCGGTTGTCGGTTCCGTCCTTGCCGGTTCGGTTTTCGGCGATCATTGTTCTCCGATTGCCGATACAACAATTTTAAGTTCACTCGCCTCAGGATGCAACCACATAGAGCATGTCAGAACGCAGCTCCCGTATGCCACTTTCGTAGGAATTGTTTCCGTCCTTTTCGGAACACTTCTCACATCATACGGAGTTTCGGCTTGGATTGCCTATTTACTAATATTTGCTTCAATGGTAGGTGGTCTATTTGTTTGGGGCAAAAAAGTTTAACTTAAATTACGGCAAAATCATTTCTGCACTACAGAATGCACTTGCCGGAAATGGATAAAATGTAACATAAAATTTTTGTTATTTCCGTTGCTTTTAAGCGATGGTTTGATTTGCACAGAGTTCATCGGGCTTT
>CAZMZM010000101.1:0-4113 GCA_964570865.1 uncultured Melioribacter sp. | reverse complement strand
ATTTGAATTTGTAATTATTATTTCGTTTCAAACGTTACGCATTTGATGTAGTTCATTTATTATCTTATTTTTTTTATTTCAATTTAACTTTTTGTTTTTTTCGAAGTTACTCTTTCACATCCATTTTCAGGAGAGATTTGATGAAAACCTATAGAATATATTTTTCGGTATTTGCGGTAATATTTTTAAGCGGCTTTGCTTGGGGACAAATCGGTGGAGTTTCCGCTTCAAAACTGGCTACTATTTCAACCGATGTTGTTCCGTACAATGTAATTGAGTTTGAACCTTCTGTTTCCGCCGACTTTTCAAAAGGTTACTGGAACAGCGGAGCAAGGTTTATCTCTTTTAATTCTGCCGATGATAGTCTTGTTACAAATTCCGATTTATACTTTCGCTTTACGTACGGCGCCATAAAAAACTTGGAAGTTGGCTTCACGGTACCTTCTAACGTATCGAGGATAAGTGTTGGAGTAAAATACTTACTCCCGTTTTCATTCGATAATAATACCACATTCGGAATCATGGCGGGTTTGAATGCTCCGCTCGGAAATTCCGGATATTCATTAACTCTAAGTAAAAAACACCAAGAGTATAGTCTCGGGTTGGCAGCCGGTGGAATTATTTCTCATGCCTTTACCGATGTAATTTCGTGTGATGTTAATATTCAAGCTCAGAAACATTTTCCTTCGGGTACTGTGTTTGATTACAACACTTCCGATTTTTCTTTTGGGACAGACTTCGGCTATTACTTTGTTGACGGTATTCAGGCAGTTTTAGGAATTAATTATTACTCTTCAAGTTTCAATGATTCAGAATTGAATCAATATTCATTAATTTTTAATCCCGGCTTTACATTTGAGAAGGGAAAAAATTTTATTATTGTATTAAATATGCCTGTTATGCTAAAGGGCAAAAATGTTGATGATTCGATCGGATTCGGATTTGCACTAACAACAGCAATTCATTGATTCTACTTTTTCGGATTTTTAATTGCCGCCTGAATTGCGTTTCTAAATTCCGATAACTCAACCGGTTTGGAAAATACCGACTGAACCCCTTGATTTTTCAGCGTTAAAATTTCTTTCGGAGAGATTTTTCTTGTTAAAACAATTAATGCCGGTGATATTTTTTTCGATTCGTTTTTAATAAATTCCAACAGATTGTAAACCGAATAATCTTCCAAATCCGTTTCAGTTATAATTATTATTGGAGCTTTTTCGGCGATAACTTTTTCAACCTCAAGTTTGTTTTTAGCGGTTTCAATGTTAAACTCAGGGAAGAGACTTTTAATCAATTTTGAATAGAGTAGTAAATCCGTTGTGTTTGAATCGGCCAATAATATCAAGGATGAGGAAACAGGCAAAGTAAAGATAAACTTAGTTCCTTTTCCCGACTCGCTTTCAACATCAATCGTGCCTCTGTGTTTCTTGATTATTTCCGCTACCAACGATAGTCCGAGTCCTGTACCTTTTTCCCCGGAGGTGCCCGGATTAGTAAATTTCGAATCGGCACGGAACAACTTAGGTATATCCTCTTTTTCTATTCCAACTCCTGTATCCGAAACAGAAACCTCAATGGAATTATTCTTCATAGACCGCTTTGCCGAAACGGTAATGGAATCTCCTTTTCGTGTAAATTTAATTGCGTTACCAAGCAAGTTATTAAATACCTGTGCCAACAAGTTTTGATCGGCATGCACGTATAAATCGTCCTTTATCTCGGAAAAGAGTCTTACACCTTTTTGCATTGCAGTTCCCGAAATTGTCTGTATCGAATCGTTTACAATCTCTTTTAGGCTTAGTTTTTCGGGGTTAAATTGAATTCTGCCTGTTTGCAGTCTCGTCCAATCTAAAAGGGAGTTAACCAATTTCAGCATAGTTTTGGATGAATCCTGAATATAGTGAATATATTCTCTTCGTTTTTCCTCCGGAAGTGAATTGTCATTCAATAATAAATCGGTAAATCCGAGAACGGAGGTGAATGGAGTTCGAAGGTCGTGTGAAATAATTGAAACAAAGCGGTCCTTGGCATTATTCATATCCTCAAGTTCGCTAACATGCTCCTCCATTTTTTGCTGATTGTTCATCAACGTAGTAATATCATCATCAAAAGCAATAATTCTTGTCGGCAATCCGTTTTTATCTCTTGTAATATTCATAGTTTGCCTTAGCCAAACAATTTTACGTGATTTGCTTATTATTCGGAACTGTAGTTCACTTTCGTTTACCGCTTTATTGCCGTAGAGTAATCTAAGATTGGAAATGAGCTGCCGTTTGTCATTCGGGTGAATTAGGCTGAGCCATAGTTTCGGATTGTGGTTTAGCTCTTCGGCGGAGTAACCGGTGATCTTGCGAACACTCTCCGAATATATCGGATTGGTAAACTTTCCCTTAACTTTTTCGGATTTCCAGAAAAACTCGTTCATATTTTGTACGATTTCGGAATACATATTCTCCAATTCAGCCGCTTTTTCTTCCGCATGAACTCTTCGGGTTTCTTCGTTCAAACTCATTATGTATTCGTTTCCGTCTCGAACAACATTTACGTAAAATACTCGCTGATCAAGCTTAATTCTGAATGAAGATTCATTAACCGGAAAAAGTTCATCGTCTGTTGCCGGAATTAAATCCGAGATTACTTTATTATCCGTATTGAAAATTTCCGTTAAGAGCGATTTACTTTCGGAAAGCTCTGTTAATTTTCCTTTGTTATTATATTTCAGAAGAATATTTTTTTTGTAAAATAATTTTTTTATCAATTCGAGTGATTTTTCGAGTTTAGATACTTTTTCTCTAAAGTCCGACAAATCAATTAATTCGACTAATAACAACGATGCGGAGGCTTCAAATTTATCTGCGATAAGTTTGTAATGCTTTTCGGAATGAGTTATCTCTGTTTCCCATTTACCTGAAGCGCTTCCGGAAAAAATAAGTTCCGAAATCTTCTCCTTGGAAAGTTCAATAATTACTTTCTGAACATAATGATTCTTATCCGCCGATTTCCGGAATATTTTTTTTGAATAAGAATTCATTAATAGTACATGCCCTGTTTCATCAACAAGAGAAACAGGATGGGATAATTTATTGAGAGCCGCTTCGGAAATTTTTGCCGATTTCAATTCCGATAAGATATTCTCCCTTTCGGTTAGTTCTTTTGTAATATCTTTTCCAGTGATAAAAAGTAGTTCAGCCCCTTTATCTTTCAGAATAATTGATTTAGCTGCTATTTGAATTCTCTTTCCTTTTTCCGCTTCAATCAGTTCCTCACCGGAGCTGACCGCAGATTTGATTTTTTTGATCAGAGCGGTATTTGATTCAATAACTTTGTCGGAAGAGTAAATCAGATTAAATGTTTTGTCGGTTAAAATATAAAAATCCACAACCGATGAGATTATGTCTTTAAATAAGTTGGTGCGAAGCAGAGATTCCCCTTTAACTTCTTCGGTAATTTTTATGTCTTCCAGCAAAAGCAATCCACCGGAAAAATTTCCGGATTCTGATATCGGAACACCTTTTACTATAAGAGATAAAAATTTTCCGGAAAGTTTTTTTCTGTAATCTATTTCCTGTTCGAAAGGAAGAAGTTGTGCTAAATCCTCAAATTCTTTTTCCAGTGATTTTTTGAAAAGGGGAATGTCAGATAATTTTTTAGAAATAAAATCCTCTTTTTTTGATTTTGAAAAAAGGTCAAAATCAAAGAGTGCATCATTAACAAAATCAATAATAAAATCTTTGTTAAATGTTATTATTCCGATTGGCAGATTTTCTAATATATTCAAACTGTACTCAATTTTTTTTCTTCATATTTTTTACAAAATATTGTTCAAATATTGTTCCATTAATACCTACATAATATGTGAATATTTAGATAAGAAAGTGAATGTTATTAAGAATGTGTCCTTTTTCGAAACAGTATTTGAATTAGAGTTGCGGTGATTATTGGGAAAAGTATGCAATAATAATTAACATTAATCAGAAGTTACTTCTTGAAATAGAGGATGTTTCTTGGTAAATTAAACTAAAAATCGAGAGGAAATGTTTGGATCACGTGGAGGGAATAGACTTCCGGAATTTTTCCGATAATTTTTCAAAAAAGAAAGCGACTTTCGCCGCT
>CAZMZM010000100.1:1729-4186 GCA_964570865.1 uncultured Melioribacter sp. | reverse complement strand
ATTATGTTACAAGGGTTTTCGTTGTGGGACCTACAGGATTCGAACCTGTGACCCCCTGCTTGTAAGGCAGGTGCTCTGAACCAGCTGAGCTAAGGTCCCGAAACTTTATTTTCAAAAATCAAGATTAATAATTTAATCATCATTCTATAAATTAGCAAATCTTTTTTTTAGAATGATAATATTTTTGAGCGGGCAACGGGACTCGAACCCGCGACATTCAGCTTGGGAAGCTGACACTCTACCAACTGAGTTATGCCCGCAAATATTACAAAAGAACATTTATAAAATTAAGCAATCTGAAAGTATCTTGCAATTTTTATGAAACAATAATTCCGATTTTCCGTCAAAACTGTAAACAATAATGGAGAAAAAATGATACTTACAACTACACCATCAATTGAAGGAATGAAAATCGAATCGTACAGAGGAATTGTTACAGGCGAAGCGATAATGGGCGCAAACATTTTTAAAGATTTTTTTGCCAACATACGCGATATTGTAGGCGGTCGATCGGAAGCATACGAAAATGAATTACGAAAAGCCAAAGATATTGCATTGGCCGAAATGTCCGAACACGCGCGCCAACTTGGCGCTAATGCCATTGTGGGAATTAATTTAGATTTTGAAACTTTAGGACATACAAACGGAATGCTGATGGTTACTGCAAGCGGAACTGCCGTAGTAATTACATGATAACATATCCCAACCCTTAAAATTAAAAAGCCGCTTCAATAAGCGGCTTTTTAGGTTGTTTTTCTATTTAATTAATAACATCTTTTTTGTTGAGATAAACTTCTTTGAACTCTCCGTTGAAATAGCCTCGAGTCTATAAAAATATATTCCACTTGTCAGATTGGTCGCATTAAATTCCTCTCTGTAATTTCCCGCACTCTGTTCTTCATTTATTAATTCTGAGACTTGCTGTCCAAGCATATTAAATATTGATAATTTTACCGATGAATGCTCCGGAATGCCGTATCTAATAATTGTACTCGGGTTAAACGGATTGGGGTAGTTTTGCTTAAGAGAATAAGATATTGGGATTGTACCGGAGTTATCATCTATTCCGGTTAATATTAATCTAACGTAATTACTACTCCATACACCTGATCCGGCAATATTAACTCCTCTTACTCTCCAATAAAAACTTCCTGTTAATCTTTCAGTAAACGTAAAAGTTGTGTCTGCTAATGAGTCGTTACTATAAAACGAATTACTGAAATCTTCATAGTAGCTTAATTGGATTTGGTAATATTCACCATTTTCGACACTCTTCCAAATAAAGTCTGTAGAAACAGATGTTGTATCATATAACAATGAATCTACCGGTGATATAAGCTCAACAGTACCGGGCGTAGGGGGAATTGTGGAAAATGAAGACCAGTTGCTAAATATACCCCAACCAACTTCATTCTTTGCACAAACTCTCCAATAATATTGAGTTAAATTATTTAACCCTTCGACAAAATATGATGTATCCGCAAGAGTAGTATCATTAACTTCATAATTACCCGATGTTATTTCAGTTGATAATTGCAACCAGTATGCACTTACAGTCTTAAGACTATCATGCGATTGACTCCAAACTAAATTTAGACTAGTCGGCTGATTTACATCTCCATCTAATGGCAATAATAATTCAACAACAACAGGCTCTCCAAGTGTCTTAAAATTCCAGACCTCACTCCAGTTACTCTCTCCATTTACATTTACTGCTTTAACTCTCCAGTAATATGTTGTCAAATTATTTAAGTCATTCAAAGTAAATAAAGTATCAGTTAAACTGCTTTCATCTACGAATAATGTACTGAAATCCGATAGTACCGATACTTGTAATTTGTAACTTGATGCAGACTCTGAACTGTTCCATACTAAGTTTACAGGAACTGTAATTCCAACACTGTAGTTTATTGGAGATTTCAAAATAGGAACATTCGGAGGAGAATAATTTATAACAATTGCTCCATCCGTAGTATTGCATGCCGGAGTTCCATTGTTAAAAAGCATTTCACTAAAATGTAAATCCGTGCTTGTTCCCGCTTCACCTATTAAGTGAAACTTCATATATACCAATACTCCGCCGCCCGACAAATCACTCGCTCCAAAACCTCCTATTCTTATCTCTCCTACAGTTCCGGTATTTGGCAGAACTGTCCAGCCACTTGTTGAACTTAATGTCCCTGTCGTCTCTATACCTATTGCTTCTACTACTGATGCATCATAGGTTATTGTTGTTTGATAGGCTAATACTCCAAGCCCTGTTAGGTCGTCAACAATTATTGGCACATCGATTATATCATCAACTATCCCGCTATTGTCTGCAGGGATGTTAACTTCGACCGAACTTCCTCCTGCATTTATAACAATTGCGCCATCCGTATTATTACATGCCGGAGTTCCACTGTTAAAAAGCATTTCACTAAAATGTAAATCCGTGCTTGTTCCCGCTTCACCTAT
>CAZMZM010000100.1:0-1629 GCA_964570865.1 uncultured Melioribacter sp. | reverse complement strand
CGTCAACAATTATTGGCACATCGATTATATCATCAACTATCCCGCTATTGTCTGCGGGGATATTAACGTTAACTTGAGCAAAAACAGATAGAGTAAAGAAAAAAAGGAACAATAATATTTTCTTGATAAGCATTTTGTACTCCTATTATTATTCTACAAAAATAAATTTGTAAATAATCGGGGGGAAGATATTTCCCCCCGAACTAACTGATGGTTTATTTCAGCAAATTCATTTTAATAGAATGTTGATAATTTCCTGTTTTCATTACTGCAATGTATATGCCGCTGCTCAGTTTGTTGCCTTGGCTGTCTCTGCCATTCCATTTTATTTCGTAACGACCTTTTGGCACTGTTGCATTTACTAAGCTGTTTACTTTTCTGCCTAGCATATCATAAATTTCTATCCGTACTTTATTCTTTTCCGGAATTTCATATACTATTGACGTTGTCGGATTAAACGGGTTTGGATAACATCCAACTAAACGATATTCAACTATATTTGTGCTTTCATTTATCCCTATTCCCGTTACATTTTCTATCTGCCTATCATTTATCTTTATGTTAGTAAATGAGATCACTTCTGTCGAATTTATCGGGTAGGTTAATTGAAGCTTTATATTATCTGTCGATAACCCTTCAGCGGAAATTATTCCTATTTTATAATGCGTGCCGTCTTCTTCTTTTATTACACTTACATATTCTTCCGGTATTTCGGATATGCTTAGGTTTCCTTCATTACTTAACTCTACATCCATCTGTAATGAGTAAATATTATCAGAAGACGATATTCCGTTCAATCCTAGCTCTACTACCGTTTGTCTTTTATTATTTTCATATTTTAGTGGTAATACATCCATATTTATTCCGTTTACTTTAGACAAACCTTCTGGCATTAGTGGTACATCAAAACATGTTGGTACGGGTTCCGGTAATCCTATTACATACCTTAATATTAAAGCTGCATCAAAAGCACTTACTGTACCTCCCATATCTACATCAGCATTATTCTCACCTTGAGGAGTTAATGTGATTAGGCCAATAGCAGCTTGTAATGTTTTTGATGCATCAAAAGCATATACATTACCATCTTCATCTGCATCACCGCATAATCCACATGTAACAACCAATCCACCATTAGTAATATTAGCACTTGGTGTACCATTATTAAACAGGAAATTACTTAATATTAAGTCTGAAGCACCTTCAAACGAACTAGTGTGAAACATTAACTTTAATAAAGTTCCGCTTCCACTTAATGGTGTAGCAGAAAAACCTGCAATAGAAACAATTCCGAGAAGATCAGTATTAGCTAGTACTTGCCAATCTCCTGTAATTATTGATTCATTTAAATCTATTATTGATTCAGCCTCAAATGGAGTCGAATAATTTACGTCGTAATATAAATCAAACTGAAATGAAATAATACCCATTTCATCTGTAGAACCGATTTGAATAGGTATTTCTATATCCGAATCGCAATTAGCAGAAATAACAGGAATATCTACCTGTACACTGTTTTCTCCTCCGTTATCATCAACCGGAACGGTTTTAACGTATGTATCGCTTCCGTTTGTATTATAGGCATAAAAGTTAAAATCTACATCCTGTGCACTTTCAAGATTACTGAAA
>CAZMZM010000099.1:0-4298 GCA_964570865.1 uncultured Melioribacter sp. | reverse complement strand
ATGAATGGTTAAGTTATTATCTAATAGTTTTCACCCATTTTAATATTTTATTAAGAGCTTTTTTATTTTTGTCAGCAGATTTCTCCGAATCGTAACCAAAATTTTTACCGCTTAAATTTTTAATCTCAGAGTAAACTTCTTCCCTGTAGAAAGGTAACTCGCTTGTTTTCAATAGAAAAACCAGTTTTATCGCTCCTTCTTTTTTATTTAAACTTGCAATTTTTTTTGCAATAGATAGTTTAGTGAAATCATCTTTTTCCGTCGCAAAAATTTTGTTTAACTTTTCTAAATCATTCGTTTTCGATAAATATGCTTCCTTTTTTACATCATCCATTTTGGAAAAACCAACGGCTGCCTCGTTAGGCGCCTCGGTGATTGCACCGGCGTTAATCACATGGTGAGTTCCGTGATGAAACGCCTTTCCCATTAAGGAAATTCCCCAAAGGACTAATATCGTAACTCCTAAACCGAGTCCGATATTGGTAAGCGCCCGTTTTCGGGACGAGGCTCTGAAAAGATAGAGAAAAATGGCAACTAAGGTTAACACTGCTCCGTAAAACGCTACTACCGTCGGACCGCTTGGCAAATCGGCAGTATAGGAAATATAAAGTCCGGTAATTGTAACAAACACTCCCATTGTCCATCCGATTACAAGCTGCTTCCAAAGAACATTTGTAATCATCATCGAAGTAATTGCGGGAACAACAAGAAAAACAAATACAAGCAAAACTCCGGCTGTTCCTACAGAATGAGTAATTACAATGCCGAACGAAACATAGAAAAGAAAATCCCAAAACCGAACGTTTATTCCGCTAGCCTCGGCTTTTTCCGGATTTTCAGATATAAGCAAAAACTTTTTCCGGAAAATAAAATGGAAAATTCCGACCAGCGAATAAACGATTGCCGCTTCGGCGATGGTTTTCCACTTAACCCACAAAATTGAGCCTGTTAATATTTCCTTAATATGCTCTGCTCCGTGCGGGGCTTTATCGATAACAAGAATTGAGACTGCGGCGGCAATTGCATAAGTTAAACCTATGATTGCTTCCTGAGGAATTTTCTCATTTTTAAATCTTGCAATCGAAAAAACCGCCGCGCCGATAAAGGCAAAAACCAGCGAGAACCAATAAGCGCCTGTACTTCCCGGCATAATGCCGAACAAAAAACCGACAGTGGTTCCAAGTGCTGCAATTTGCGCTAAAGCTAAATCTACAAATATTACTTTCCTGCGGATTACATGCAAACCGAGGTAAGAGTGAATTCCCACCAAAATAAGGCATTCGAAAAATGCCGGAGCCATTATATCCCAAATACTTAAATTCATATTTTTCCTAATACCATTTACTGTTTTACTGCTGAAAAATTCCCATGTTGCATAATTAAAAACTCATGACATGAGATTTTTCGGCTTGCCTCCTCAGAATGACAAGTTTCGGATATTGTCTTGTCATTCTGAAGAATGGCACAATTTAACATTAATTACCATTTGCTTTTATTATTGCTTTGTTTAACTCCGTTATCCATAAATCAACAAGTTTGAAAACGTTTCCCGTGTCAGGTGCGCCGTCAACATATATCGGAACAATAACCGGAACCGCTCCTACTTTATTGCAGATGTCGGTTACTTTCTTTTCGTCGAAATAGTTTGCCGCCATTACAATTTTTACATTGTCTTTTCGCATTTCGGAAACAAGTTCCTCAACATGTTTCGGAGATGGCGGAATACCGGGCTTAGGCTCTACATTCCCGACAATCTCAACACCGAAAAGCTGCTTGAAATAAACCCAGTTTTTGTGGTAAGCTACAATTTTTTTACCGCGAAACGGGAGACCTTCTTTAAGCCAACCGCCAAGATAATCAATCATCTTGGCTCCCTTAAAATCGTGTGATTTTAGAAAATCAATTAATCTGCCGTTATTCGCCAGCTTGGTTAGTAGTTTGCCTCCCATTAACTTCACCAACTTTTCTCCGAATACATGAACGTCAATATCGTTTTTGAATGACTTTAAATTTGCCTGATAAAAATCAGCATTGGCAGGGTCGTTTTTCTCCAATCCTATTGCGATATTTTCAGCAATTATTTTGTAGTTTAACGGATTTGTAGTAATGTGAGGATTCCCGTAAATATGAAGCCCTCCTTCGCTTCTTGAAAGAACGGAGGGTTTTTCCAATAAGTTAATTCCATCGGCAGCGGCTACAAATCCAATTTGTCCCGACCGGATTTTATCGTTTTTTGACATATCAACCAGCGTGGGGACCCAGAGTTCCAAATCCAATCCGGTTGATACAAAAACATCCGCTTTACTCAGTAAAACGGCAAAGCTCGGTTTAGGGCGTACAAAGTGTGCATCCTGGTCAGCGGCTACAATAGAACGAACTGTAATTTTATCTTTACCAATGTACTTGGCAATGTTCGCATAAGTTGTTATTGTAGTTACAACGTTTAATTTTCCGGCGCCAAATATTACTCCGTTAGTCATAAGTAATGCAAGAATATATATTTTTAGTCTTTTCATCTTCATCTCCATTAATATCTATCGTGTTTATGTGGTCCTACTGCAAAAACCATTTGAAGTCTTAATGTTCCTGTCGGTTTGTCATAAACGTTTCCGTCAAGGTAGTTGTACTGCAAGCGCAATCTTACCCAATGGCTTTGCCACCAAGTAATATAAGGAACAAATTGGTGCATCTCTTTATCGGAATTATTTTGTTCAAACGGCTGAGTGTAATCAAACCGGAATCCGGCTTGCCACCATTCGTTAAATCGGTATTCTAAATAGGAATACCCTCCCAATGCGGTTATTTTTGAAGATTGTGAAATTTCCTTATTCGCATAATAAAGTTCGCTTCGCCAAACGAATGAGTGATAAAGAGATTGATTTACAGGCTCCCACGAAAGAGATAAATCCGCTCCCCCGAGAATTGTACGACTTTCAAATTCAGGCAGAAGATTGCTTACGTAAACTTTGTTTTTGCCGTACATTCCGGTTAACCCTAGTTCGAGGTAAGTGTTACGATTAATATCATAATAGTTTTTAAGATGTGCCAAGACGGAAGGAAATGAAAATGTACTTCCCGCAAAAAGTTGCTTGTTCTGTCCGTTGGTAATTTGAACCGTAAAATCATTTGCATCAGCCCAGAGCGCAGGCATCAGCCAATCGAATGACAGACCGATTTGGTTTAATCCACCCTCGCCGAGTATAGTCGTCATGGCAAGCGGGTAATCAAACTGGTCGGCAGCGTGCACATGCCATCTGTTTACAACACCGAACTGCTGCCTGAATTTACCTGCGGTAAGACTGACATTCGGCAAAAACTTTGTCCACGTTACGTAGGCTTCACCAAATTCAACACCGTGAGGTGTGAACCCAAAAGCCGCTTTCATAAAACTGAACGGATCGAGACCACCCGCAATGTGCAAGGCAAGCGTCCGATAGTAAAATCCATCTTGTTGTTGCGAATTTTTTTCGGTACTTAACTCTCCGTATGAGTCGCCCGTAAAACTCATCTCGGGGTTTATTGCCTGAAGCGAGCGCTGTCCGCTTTTGAAGGTTTTGGTTTTAGCCTCTTCTTTCTTTTCTTTTGAAACGCTTTCCGCTTCATTTAATAATTTTTCCAATTCATTTTGAGCTTCTTTATCTTCTAACTTTTTTATTCGTTCTTCCAATTGTTTTATTTTCAGCGAATCCGCATTCTGAGCGTTAGTTTTAATAAACGACAGAAGTAATGCGGAAACGACAAAAAAGATTATCTTCTTCACCTTTTCCTCCGTAAAATTTAATAAAATAGAATTTAACTTGGCTTAAGAGTCTAAGTCTAAAGGAGGAGCGCGATTGCTGAAATAAAAAAGATGAGGTAAATCTAAATTGATTTTCTCTTTTGCGATTGGTAATCTGCGGGAAAAAGGAGCCGCAAGTGCTATTGCCGTAATAATTGAAAAAGCAAAAGATTGCAGAGTAACGGTTAAAATATAAGCCGGACAATCATAATGACTGTGCAAATCCTCCGGATGATTATGAATTAAAGGCGTAATTGACGTTTGCGTTACAAAAACGAACGCCCCGATCAGGAGTAATATTTTAGCGTATTTTTTCATTTTATTTATGTAGCAAAATTACTAAAGATTAAGTTGTTAATAAAATATTTTCGTGAATAAGTTCCATGAATTTCTCGACAAACTATTTTGTGTTGTCGTAAATTAGCGAGAGTACTCCTTTACAATCTTAATTAAAAATTAGGAATTAAAAATTCTATATTATACTTTTGAAAGAAAAAAATATTTTTCTATATAAGTTAAA
>CAZMZM010000098.1:0-4519 GCA_964570865.1 uncultured Melioribacter sp. | reverse complement strand
GCAATTCGTATAACGGTTTAACGTTCTTCTGACGCCCAGCCGCATAAGCTAATTTAGGTTTAATTAAAATTAAATCGTTATAAATTTCATCCGACCACTTTTTATCGGTTTGTAATTTAGTGCGCAGTGCCATTACTGTTGAAAAAATATTTCGCACTTGATTCGTCTTGATACCCTCTCGCTTATCAGCCAATTTGTACCCGTAATGTTCGCTTATCGAGTTAATATCTTCCGGGCTCAATTGGGAAAGGTCCTGTACACCATCTAAATTTTCTCTTGCCATGACTTAGTTCTCCTTTATTGAATTTTGATTAGTATTTTTCTTTTTATTTCTATTTTTCAATACTACATAAGAGGCAGGAACGACAAAATTCTCCAAATATTCAATATTAGAAATCAACGTGCCGAGTAGTTTTATTCTTTCGGAGTCTGTTTGTTCAATTTGCTCGATATCGTTTGCCTTTATACCTAAATTCCTTGCCGCATAATATTTAATTCGAGCGAGCAATCTGAAATACTCCTTGAAATCCATCGAATCGGTTTTTGTCTTTTCCTCGTCGGTAGCAAACATTTGTTTTGTTTGTTGCAGAATAAAATGAACCTGAGAAGCTTTAAGCCCATTGTTATTTTTAACCAGAAAATCCAAATCCTTTCCGAACTGAAAATATTTAAGGAAATCTTCCCAGTGTGTAGATTTATCGAAAGCGGTAAAGGAATTTTTTTCCGGTATAAAATCGTCGGAAATATCAACAGTTTTTTTTCTATCGGATTTTTCAACGGAATATTTTTTTGCTTTTTCCTCTGCCTTGCCAGCTTGTTCCGCCGCTCTTCCGATAGGGAAATTATGTTTATGAACCGTCAAGCCTCCCGAGATAGTGATGTAGGGATTTTCACAGACGAATTTTCTAAAATCCCTTCTAACATCCACAGCAAAATTTAGTGCGTTTATCCATGAAGCCACGACGAACAAATCGTCGCCACCCGAATAAGTAATATAAACGCCCCATTTTTTCGCCAAGAGATTTAGATAGCCGCCAAAGAACAAATTAAATTGCCGAGATAAACTCACCGTTCTCGAAAGTGTTCTTATCGAGCCTCCCTTTTCTTTTTCCCGTTCCAATCCTTGACTAAAAATCGCCCCGAGATTATCGACGTCCATTCTCAAAGTTCCCAAAAGGGGATAACTTAAATCCTCCTCGTCTTTTTCATTGTTCATCTTCGCAATGTTTTCAAACTCCAACACATTTTCGCTTTCGAGTTCTCGAGGGGTATAATTCCCCACGAACCAGAAACCTATGGAAAGAGGATAATCGGAAGTATTGGCGATTTCTAAAAATTGACGCTCTTCCACGTTCAGATAATCGGTATCATTCAATTTTAACACCCGAACAGCTTGCAAGGAATTATTCTTCTCCTTCACCAAAAACGTGTTCATATCTTCTGCAAAAAGGTAGCCCACGCCAAAATTTTGGAATGCCAAAAATAGTTCGGAAGATTTCGAATTATACTTCTTATTCAATTCACCGATTTTTTCGTAATCCCCTCGTATTCTGGTAATGTATTTAGTTTTAGGCAGGACTTTTCCAATATTCTCAAAAAGTGAAGATAAAATAAACTGATTTCGCTCATATTCAGTTGGGAAAGTTTCCATCTCACTCAATTGCTCCTTAGTCAACGTCGTCTTATATTCGTCCACATTCATTTTATCCAAGTCATACATAAAAATTTCGTTCAAGTTATCAACGCTCTTTTGCTTTTTCCCTTCAATTAATTTACTGGAAATCTCATTATACCACTTAGGGAAATTCATATAAAGTTCATCCGAGGCTTGAAGAGATTTAATAACAAGATTTATATCTCCCTTGAAATTTTTATAAAACCAACTTTGAACTTCCCTTTGGAAATCGCTTAGTTTATCACGATTTTCTTGAGAATTAGGTAAGATTACCACAAAATGCCCGCCCCCGTTCATTAGCAAGTTGGTTCTAGGCAATCTGAATTTCTCCAACAAATAATCAGAAAACAACTCGGTTAAAAGTCCCACGTAAAACGAGCGTCCACGCAAGCGTTTGCTTTTGCTTTCGTTCTCTGCATAGATAAAGCTCTGTATTCCACTTACATCGGCTGTAACAATTAGAAAAGGTTTTTCAGTATCATCGGAAAACTCTTTGCAAACAGAAAGGGCCGCAACAGTTTTAGCATGGTCATAAAGAGATATATCGGATTCCTTATCTACAAGGGAAGAATTTACATATACCAAATATTTTTCGTACAGAAACAGCAACGAATCAACAAAAGCAGAAATGCTAATGTCAGGTAAGTGTTTTATTTCCGCTTTAAAACTTTCGTACAACTTTTTAATTTCCTCCGTAATTTCGTCGGGAGACTGTCCATTTTCGAAAGCGATAGGAAAAATTTCTTGACCCTCATTGTCTAAACTTAATTTGCGAGGATAATATCCATATATCTTTTGCGGTAACTCTTTTCCCGCTTGAAAATCAACTTTAGAAAATGCCGCAAGCAATGGATAGGCATTCGCTTCCCCAATTGTTTTCAATTTTTCCTCTTTTTCAAAAATTTCCTCAGCCTTCAAAATCGAGGTGAAATTTCCTTCCCCCTCCCCAGAAAGAATTTTTAAGACATATTCCTTAATAGGTGTTACGCAAAATTTGTTTGAAATTTCTTTCTCAAAAAATTCTTTACCCAGTTTCTGCGGGGGCGTCTCGGCACTCGGTTGCGCCTGGTAAATAAATTTCCCGATGTCATAGAGAAGAGCGGAAAGTATCACTCCATATTTTTTTTCTTCCTCGTTCATAAGTACACCCGTTTATTTTTAATAACATTTTTATAGAGTCAAATTTGTTCTGTTTTTCCAGAATTGAAATAATAAACTATATCACCTATTTCAATTTCGTGTTGTGTTCGCGAAATATCAATTACGATAGAAGCTCTCTCATACCCGTTTATCCCGCCAATTTGCGTATTTCTAACTGCCAAAAAGTTACTAAACTTGTTCGTCGCGTTTGCAACAAAAATTCCAACAGTAAAGTTTGCGCGGAGTCCATCAATGATTATTCCCTTATCTTTCTTTTTATCGCCAGTAAATATTTTCTCCAAGAGTGAATTAAACTTCTTCCTTTCTTGAGAAGTTTTGAATTCAACGTCGTTAAATTCCCAAACTTCAATATCGACTTTAGCGTTACTTCCCTCAATAATTCCCTGCGTGTTACGAAACTTTATAGAAATATAACTTGCATTTGTTTTAACATACTTCTCAATAATTTTATCGAGATAATCCTCTCCAAAAATCAATTGCAAAACATCATCCAAAGAACTGTATTTTTCATGTGTGATAAACTCTTTAACTTCTTCTCGCTCCCGCGCGATAGCTTTTGCTTTCCTATCCAAATCGTTTACTTTGCCTATTACCACATTATTCCCATTTAGGGACAAACTGCCACTAAAAGCAAATTCCAAGGGGACTTTTTCATTAATCATCATCGAAACCAATGCAATCGCCATTGCAAGTTGCATTGAATCGCCCACAAGATTGGTAAATTCAAAATTGGGAAACGGCTCCTTGATTTTGGCTGAAAATTTCTCAAATCCCCAGTCGAAAACGGCAATGGGCTTATCACTTTTTTCAATCTTATTATCAAGAAATTGCTGAAGAATTTTAAAAACGTTTTTTTCTGATAGTTCAAAATCTCTCGCACGAAATTCTTCTTTAAGTTTATTAGTAATAACTAACTTATAAACGGAATCAAACTTTTCATTGTGCTTGTCAACTACCGGAAATAAAGCCTCGCCAGAGTTTTGGGGAATAACTTCTTCATAAAATTTTTTGGCGTATTTAATCTTCTCATTAGCTTCAACCTTGGCTTCTAAATCAATTTCACCCTCCGCAAGGAAGCTTTCATATAATCTTATAGCTTGCTTAAAGTTACCTCGATTAAATTGTCTTTCCGCTTCTTGAAACACGTCCATTATTTTAGAATTAATTCTCTTTTGAAAATTTGTTCATTAAATCTAAATATTAACTCAGCCTCTCCGCTTTGCAATTTGCTTACATTAAACCGAAAAGCGGCGCGAGTCCCCTTCTTTAACTCTTTAATTTCAGGCTCGGCTTCAAAAATTTGTTCCCCTTGCTTCAACGCCACTTGCTTTATCTCAATATTTTCATCCGTGTAAACAACCAAAACAAGGTTGTGCTCTACATTAACAAGTTTAACCATTAACGAAGGCAGTTCATCATACGTTATTATAACATCAGAGGCTTTTACCTTCTCCCAAAAAGAATAGTCAATTTCTGTTACTTCCGAAGTTGATGCAGCTTGGGAGTAAAAGTATCTATCGATTTCGCTTTCTTGGGGCAATTCTTGAGGTAATGTAAAAACGGGAACTTGCTCTTCCTTTTTCTCACCGGAATATTGTTCTTCAAGGAAATTCAATGTTTCTAAATGAAACCCGGACAAAATTTCACGCATATATTCCGCCCACATTTCATAATCTTCTTCTA
>CAZMZM010000097.1:0-4742 GCA_964570865.1 uncultured Melioribacter sp. | reverse complement strand
ATCTTAAATTAGTGGCTTAAATTTATGTACGTTTTTAGGGGTGCAGATCAATTTTATCAAATATAACGGTTGAATGGACAAGTTTTACCGTGAGTATGGAGTTTTAGTTTTTTTTTTGGAAAGCAAGTCTCATTTATTACTTTAGGCTTGTTTTTCTATTGTTTCAATACGACAAATATTCTTAAAATTGCAGTAGTTGCAAACTAATTTTTCACGATCTTCCAAATTGCTCGGATTAAACTCAGCAGATATAATTCCGTTAAAATATTCTTTTAGTTTAGCTAAAGAATCATCAACAATTTGCTTTAATAATTCACTCTTTTCTGACTCGGAAAACTTACTGCTTCTTGTTATTTTTACTTCATTTTTACCGAAAATTTTCTCGTTAAACTTAAGTGAATAAATAAACATCTTTCCCGGTTCAAATCCGGGACCGAGAAGTTCTTCGGCAATATACATATAAACGGGAAGCTGTAAGTCAATTCCTCTATTAATATTTTTAGATGTTATTTTTTTTGCGCCCGTTTTGTAATCTACAATAGAAATAAAATTATTTTTAAGCTCAATTCTGTCTATTTTGCCAACCAAATTAATTCCGTCAAACGAAATTGGGTTCTCGGTACCAAGTCGCTTATCCGAACCTTTTTTCTCTTTTCTTCCAAAAGCAACCTCAAAGTAAGAAGGGGAATATCCGTCGGTTTGATTTCGTTCGGTTTCCAAAAAATGGAATAAGATCGAATCTGTTCGGTTGTTTGAAACTCCGAAGAATTTTTCTTTTTCGTAGAAATACGTTTCGTCATCAAAACGGAATTGTGAGATAATATTTTCCGCCAAATCAAATAGTAACTCATCTGCGGCTTTTGAGTTAATATCTATTTTGTATTCAACCAAGTGAGTGTAGAACTCAAACAAGAGAGCATGCAGAAAATTACCAATTTCCAAAGGCTCAATATCTTCATTCGGATCTTCAATCACTTCGATGCGAAGGACTTTTTCAACAAAATACTTAAACGGGCATTTAGCATAATTTTCAAATTGTGTAACGGAAAAAGATTTATTTTTTAAGTCGCGTAAAACAGCCTTTCCCTTTTCGGAAAGTGAAAACTCGTTATTTTCAAACTTTTGTTCATCATTAAATAGAAAGCCTGAGTAGATATTTTCTTTTCCGGCAATCCGTTCATTTTCGACATAAATTTTTCTTCTTAAATCATAAGCATCTTCCGGAGTAATATTTTGATTGGTGATGTTACTCTCTAAACCGAACTCAATCAGGGCTTCGGTTTTTGAAAATAATTTCATCTTAAAAAAGCTTTCGGGAATTTTTTTTAGTTTAATAATTTCCGATAAATCCGAAAGGAATGTTGAACATGTAAGCTCTTTTTTGTTGTCGGTTTTAGCGTACGAAAAAATCAACTCTTTCTCAAAACTCCTGAAAACGGAGAAAAATTTATACCGCTCTTCCGCAAGATGTTCACTTTCCAGCTTCATAAATTTATCGGCAAAAAATATTTCCGGAGAATATTTGGAAGGAAAAACACCGTCGTTCATTCCGCATAGAAAAATATAATCGTAACTAATACCACGGATTTCATCTACTGAAGTAACCTGCACGCCGAAGTCGGAACGCTCCTTTATATTAAAACGAACCCAACTGATTATTGTCTTGAGACGTTTAATGTAAAAGGAAAGCGAGTGAGTAGTGTCGGCTCCGAATTCTTTTTTTACGAGTTCAAAAACTTCGGCAATACTATTTAAAAATGTTGTAACCGCTTTTATATTTTCCTCTCCGTTAATATTACGGTTTTTGAGCAATGTTTCAGTTACTCCGGTTTTCACAATAAACTCCTTAAGAGTTTCTAAAAACCGGTCTGTAGTTAATTCATTTTCAAATGGAATTAGGAACCGTTTGATTTTACGAATACCTGAAAGAGCATTCGAAATTTGATTTGCTTCGTTATCAGGAATATTTTCATTGTCGGAAAGGTTTGTAAGAACTTTTATAATAAAATCATATCCTGCAATTAGTTTATGTTTCTGAAAAACTTTTTGAATATTATAAACATCAATATTTAACTTGCTGGAATATCCGGAAAAAAGAGCGCGGTAAATATTTTTGTAGTAAAAATCATTTTCCGATATTTCCAGCCAAGCCATTATTGAAGAAATAACGGGCGATTTTTCGAGAGTAAGCCTATCCGAAAGATTAAACGGTATTTCAAAAGAAGTAAAAACCGTCCTAATCATTGCGGAGTAATTTCCGATTAAATTTGCGACAACGGCAATTTTGCTCGGCGTAACATTTTGATTGATTACTAAATATTTAATCCTTTTTGCAATTTTTTCAATTTCATCAACCTTATCTTTTCCGTAAAAAAACAGAATTTTATCTGTATTATTAGGAGTAGGTTTTTTCTTTGGCAAAAAAAGATTTTCCTCAATTAAAGAAATCGTTTCATCTCGAGGAAGCAAGGAGTCCGTTATAAACATTAGATTTCCCGTATTGCGTAGTCGTTCCAGACTCGATTCGGGAGCTTCATAAATCTGTTTATTCTGCTTGGAATAATATATCTCAATAAATACTGTAACTCGGATAAGTTCAATAATTTTAGAAATCAGATTAACTTCCGGCTGGGAGATTTCTCTAAAATAAGATATGGTTACTGTTTGAACATCAGGAAAAAGCTTTTTGAAAGCCGAATAAAAATCTTTATCCGACAGCTGCAGTAAACGAACATAAATATCGCCGACTTCGTATGCTTTTAGTTTTGCACACTTTTGGGAATAGATAGAATAAATTTCGGCAATGTCAATTGCTTTTAGTTTTTCGGCATCGGAAGCTTCACCTTTCTGAACTTCCTCTAATAATTTTTCAGGAGTTATTCCCGTTCGTTTATATTCCGAAATAACATTCCGTATTTTTTCCAATGTTCCCTGTGGAAAAACGTTTTCCTTGTAATCCTTAAAATATTTTGGCTCGATAGATTCAACACTTTGGCGCAGCAGATAAGACGAAGTTGCATCGTCGAGGTTATGGAAATTTTCCGAAAACGAAAGAAGTTTTGTTGCAAGAGTTGTCAATGTTTCAATGTTAATATCAGTAGTAGATTGATTAGGGGAAATCGAAATGAATTCCTTTTTTAATTTTCTAACCTTTCTGTTTGTCGGAACCAATGAAAGTATAAACTTGGCATTCCCTTGTTTTACTTGGTCGGAAATAAATTTGTTTGTTGATATTATTTTGTTTGGCTTATTACTTAGAATCATTTTCCATAACCAAATTTTTGTATGATTTTTTTATTTGATTATTTAACTCCAAGTTGAGTTTTTCCGCGAGAAAATTAAATCTCCTTTTTGCATCGTCAAGCGTAGAAGTAACAACGGTTTCCAGCTCAAGAAATTCTCCGAGATTTTTTACCCTATCCAAATGAATACGGGTGTCATCGTAAATAAGAACTTCACGCTCCTTTTCCACTACTGCAACCGGCTCAAAAAGCAAATTGAAAAAATCTTCCGGATTTTCCCGATTTGAAATTTTCAGCAGATTATAATCGCTCCATCTCTCGCCGTCACTTTCGTTTCTGTTGTAAAAAATAAACTCCGAAAACTCGGGCATTATTCTTAGTTTAAGCAACCCTTTATCGGTATTATAGTAAATATCTTTCTGTTTTAGAAGTGCGTGTTTTTGTGCTCCAAGTTTTAAGGAAATCTCTTTTAAACGAGAAAGGTTATCGATTTGTAATTTTACTTCTAAATTACGGGGCATAATTCCTCAAAATTATTTATCTTAAAAAAATTATTTTACTTAATTTAAACTATAACTCAATCTAAAAATAATGATAAAACTTACTCAAAAAATATTAATAATAATTTTATTTATTTCGGCAAATAATTTGTTTGCTCAAAGAATTGGGAAAATAGTTCCGGATAAAGAAGGAATTAAATTTCCGCCTCATCAAATAGGGTTTAACTTAATCTTTACGGAAAGCGGTTTTGGAACAGGTTTTTTTTACGAAAAAAACTTTACCCCCTTAACTCGAGGATTTGTTAATATTACTATTTCCGAGCTAAAATCGGACAGAGAATTTGAGCGCTACGATTACTGGGGGCAGCCCTATATTGTAGGAAAAGTCAACAGAGTTTTATCATTACCCGCCATCTTTGGACTTTCGCACAGGCTTTTTGCTGATGTTTTAACCGATAATTTCCGCCCTTACATTACCGGAGGCTCAGGACCCGACATGGTAATTACAACACCTTACAACGATGATTTTTTCCATTCGTTTAAGTTTGCTAAGGCGCATACTTCGGTTACTTCGTTTGTGGGAATTGGCACAAACATCGGAATCAGCAACAGTAAACTTTTAGGAATAGAGATGCGTTATGAATTTATTCACATCTTCGGTGGCGGAGTCGAAACATTAAGAAATGTTTACAAAAAAGATTTCGGCTCATTTGTGCTTATGTTAAAAATCGGTAGTTTATTTTAACACACTATTAACCGTTTGTAGCATTTCTCCGTTTATACAACAAATACCTTCTCGCAACATTCGTAAAAAAGTGTCATTGCGAGCGAACGAAGAGAGCGCGGCAATCTACCGGTTTGTAAAATAGAGAAAAAACCGTCAATACGAGAAATAATTTCCTGCAGCTTCCGGATAACCATAAGTACTAAACAATAGAGAAATTATAAAAAAGTCGTCGATCTAAAGAAAAAACGAGAGCCAATAAAAAAAAGTTTGGAA
>CAZMZM010000096.1:2410-5114 GCA_964570865.1 uncultured Melioribacter sp. | reverse complement strand
TTCAAAAGAATAAGTTCGCCGAGGCGGATTAAGTTGTAATATTATAAGTTGGTTAGAGATTAATTATTCGGTTAAATAAAAACTTTTCATAACTATTATTAACAATATTTAACAAGGACATTGTATGGATAACAAAGCTAAATTTTTAGACAAAATTAATAATAAATCGATAGTGGTCGGTGTTGTTGGTTTGGGATATGTCGGTTTACCTCTTGGGTTGGAATTTGCCGAAAATGGAATTAATGTTTTGGGATTTGACCTTGATCAAAGTAAGACAGATAAAATTTCGAAAGGTGAAACTTACATAAAACATATTCCGGCGAAAAAAATAAACAATGCCGTTCAGAGTGGTAATTTTTCGGCAACTACTGATTTTGAAAGACTTCCCGAAGTTGATGCCATTATTATTTGCGTTCCGACTCCGTTGGATGAACATCGTGAACCTGATATGAGCTATATTGTAAGTACCGCCGAAATGATTAAAAAACACTTGAGGCCGGGACAGTTGGTTACACTCGAATCTACTACATATCCGGGTACAACGGAAGAACTTCTTCTACCGATGTTCTCCGAAGCTAACGGAAAGCATGGTGAATTTAAAGTAGGTGAGGATTTCTTTTTGGCATATTCACCGGAAAGGGAAGATCCGAATAATCCGAATTTTAATACGGCTACTATTCCGAAAGTTGTCGGAGGCGTAACCGAAAATTGTTTGGATGTTGCAACATCTCTCTATAACCAAGTGATTGTTAAAACCGTACCTGTTTCATCGGCTCGTGTTGCCGAGGCGACAAAAATAGTTGAAAATGTTTTTCGCTCGATTAACATTGCTTTGGTTAACGAATTGAAAATGGTATTTCATAAAATGGATATTGATGTTTGGGATGTCATAAATGCAGCCGCCACAAAGCCGTTCGGATTTACTCCGTTCTATCCGGGACCCGGACTCGGCGGGCATTGTATTCCGATTGATCCGTTTTACTTAACATGGAAAGCTCGGGAGTATGAAATCAATACTAAGTTTATAGAACTTGCCGGCGAGATTAACACTTACCAACCCTACTATGTTGTACAGCGGGCAATGGAAGTTTTAAATGACCAATCGAAGGCGCTTAAAGGAGCTAAAGTTTTGTTACTCGGAGCCGCTTATAAAAAGAATGTTGACGATATGCGTGAGTCGCCATCGTTAAAGTTAATAGAAATTCTGCGGGAGAAAGGGGCGGTGGTTGATTACAGTGATCCGTATATTCCCAAACTTCCTCCGACAAGGAAATATAAGTACGATATGGAATCAGTCGATCTGAGTAAAGAAAATTTGAACGGATATGATTTAGTTCTTCTCAGTACGGATCATGACAATTTTGATTATGTATTAATTGAAGAAGCTTCCAATATTATTTTGGACACAAGAAATGCTTTTGAAAAAAATGGAATAAAAAGCCGTAAGGTTTTTAAAGCTTAACACTGCAAATAACCGTTGTTTTTTCAGTCTGTTTTTATTTTACCGTTCAAGGTAATCGGAATAGTTGTTAATGAATGGAGTCCGGTATAATAAGAGTCTTTTTTATTAACCTAAAGAATGGGAAGTAAAGCGAAAATCCGGACTTTTTAACGGTTTACTGTTTTCTTAGAGCGAGTTCATGAATTATTAATGAAGAACAAAAACAGAGTCGGACTGCCGGATAACTATGAATCATTTTACAAAAGTATAATAAGAGGCGAGAATGAAAAAATTCGCATTAACAGGTGCTGCCGGATATATTGCTCCGCGACATTTTAAAGCGATAAAGGATACGGAGAACGATTTGATTGCGGCGTTGGATGTCCATGATTCCGTAGGAATAATCGACTCCTTTTTCCCCGGCGCAAGTTTCTTTATTGAATACGAGCGATTTGAAAGGCATTTGGAAAAACTAAGGAGAGAAGGAGAAGGAATAGATTATCTTTCAATCTGTACACCTAATTTTTTGCACGATTCACATGTTCGTTTAGCTCTAAGAATGGGAGCTAATGCAATTTGTGAAAAACCGTTGGTTCTTAATCCGTGGAATTTAGACGCTCTGCAAGTTATCGAAGAAGAGACCGGTAAGAGAGTTTTCAATATTCTTCAGTTAAGAATTCATGAATCGGTAGTAGCGCTGAAAAAGAAAGTAGAATCTGAAAATAAGCGTCATAGTGTAAAACTGCACTACATTACATCGCGCGGCAAGTGGTATGATTTTTCGTGGAAAGGAGATGTGCATAAATCGGGAGGAATTGCAACTAATATCGGAATTCACTTTTTTGACATGCTGATTCATCTTTTCGGGGAGGTGAAAAACTTTAAACTTGAGATTTCCGAACCGAGAAAGATGAAAGGAACTCTTGATTTGGAAAATGCGGATGTCGAATGGTTACTTTCCATCGATGAAAACGACTTGCCGGAAAAAGAAAGAATAACGGGGAAAAGAACTTTTCGCTCGATTTTGATTGATGAGGAGGAGTTTGAATTCTCGGCAGGTTTCACGGATTTGCACACGAAGGTTTATCAAGATATTCTCAACGGCGGCGGATTCGGAATCGAAGATGCAAGACCGAGTATTGAGTTGGTGCATAAGTTGAGAAGCAATTATTAATTGTGAATGGTGAATTAATAGCCGAAAATAATTTTTGGAAAGTCAAGTTGTTGAAAAGGATTTCGGTGAATATTTAATTGATGTTGAAG
>CAZMZM010000096.1:0-2310 GCA_964570865.1 uncultured Melioribacter sp. | reverse complement strand
TTGGAAAGTCAAGTTGTTGAAAAGGATTTCGGTGAATATTTAATTGATGTTGAAGAAATAATTAAGAAATTAATATCTATTGAAAACAGCACAAATGAACTTAAATAATTCATTCATAGTTCACTATTCAAAATTGAAAGGACAATCATGAAGAAAAATTTTTACGTAAACGAATATGCCGTGATAGACGATAATGTTGAAATCGGCGAGGGGACAAAAATTTGGCATTTTTCGCATGTTCAGTCAGGTGCCAAGATTGGAAAGAAGTGCGTTTTGGGGCAGAATGTAAATGTCGGGAATAACGTTACAATCGGGAATTTCGTTAAGATTCAGAATAACGTTTCGGTTTACGAGGGAGTTACTCTGGAAGATTACGTTTTCTGCGGGCCCTCTATGGTTTTTACAAATATTCTTAATCCGCGAAGTAAATACCCGCAAGTCGGCGCCGAGTTTTATATCGAAACTTTCGTCAAGGAGGGAGCTTCAATGGGTGCTAATTGTACAATTGTATGCGGACATACAATCGGACGTTTTGCCATGGTTGGTGCCGGCGCGGTTGTAACTAAGGATGTTCCGGATTTTGCCCTGGTTGTCGGCAATCCCGCACGGATAATCGGTTGGTATTCCGAAGCGGGTGAGAAAATGGAGTTTGACGAAAACGGTAGGTTTGTTTCTCCAAGGACGGGAATTGTATATGAACTATCCGATGGAATTGTGAAGGAAGTTGTTGAAGAATAACGGGGAACGAGTGATGAGTTAATTTTTAGTAATAGAATATAATAAACGGAGGTAGTCGTATATTATACCGGACTAATGAATTAACATCAAAAAGAAAAATGCCGTTAGGACTAATTAATCCCTTTAATTAGCCAAACCCGTTACGCATTATACATTAAAATAAAGAGGAAATAATGAAAGTACCACTTTTAGATTTAAAAGCACAGTATAAAACTTTAAAAAAAGAACTTGATGAAGCGGTTATTAAAACCGCCGAATCACAATATTTTATTCTCGGACCGGAAGTGGAAAATTTTGAAAATAAAGTAGCCGAGTTTCTAGGCGCTAATACGGCAATCGGAGTTTCGTCCGGTACTGATGCTTTGCTTGTTTCACTTATGGCAATCGATATTAAGCCCGGTGACGAAGTTATTGTGCCGACGTATTCTTTCTTTGCTACCGCCGGAGTTGTCGCACGGTTAAATGCCGTTCCGGTTTTTACGGATATAGATCCGGTAACGTTTAATATCGATCCGGCGAAAATTGAAGAGAAAATTACGGATAAGACCAAGGCAATTATTCCGGTTCATTTGTACGGACAGAGCGCCGATATGGAGCCGATAATGGAAATAGCCGAGCGACATAACCTTAAGGTAATTGAAGACGGCGCACAAGCTCTCAGCGTTCAATATAAGGATGGGCGAAGTGTCGGTACAATAGGTGATTTGGGATGTTTCTCGTTTTTCCCGAGTAAAAATCTCGGAGCATACGGCGACGGAGGAATGGTTGTATCGATGGATGAGGAACTCGGTGAAAAAGTGAAACTGCTAAGAATGCACGGTAGTTATCCGAAATATTATCATAAAATTGTGGGTGGCAATTTCCGGTTGGACGCTTTACAGGCTGCCGTATTAAACGTAAAACTTCCGCACTTAAATGACTGGTCTGCCAAGAGACGTGAAAATGCAAATCTCTACACAACGCTTTTCCGACAAGCCGGTCTATCCGAAACGGAAGGGATAACGAAATTTGATAACAACAACAAAGTCCTGTTACCAAAACCGGTTTACAAAAATCAAAACGGAAATAACAGTCCTCAATTATCAATTCTCAATTCTCAATTGCTTCACTATCATATTTATAATCAGTATGTAATTCGTGTGGAAAAAAGAGACGAACTCCGTGAGTTTCTGAAAGAAAATGATATTGCGAGTGAAATTTATTATCCGGTACCTTTTCACAGACAAGAATGTTTTGCGAATCTCGGTTACAAAGATGAAGAATTCCCCAACGCTAATTTTGCCGCCGAGCATTCTCTTGCGTTACCGGTTTATCCCGAGTTGACGAAAGAACAGATTGAGTATGTTGTTTCTAAGATTGCCGAGTTTTCGGAGAAATAAAATTTTCCGGAATTACTATCCGTTTTAACTGTTTATTTTTATAGAGATCATTTACTCTCCGAATTGCCGTAAAAATCCGGAGGAATGAAAATACAACTTTGTGTTTTTTGTGAATCGAAAAAGGATTGCAAAAGTTATTACGGATTAGCGGTTAAACTCACCCTAAATCCCTCTCTTAAAAAAGAGGGACTTT
>CAZMZM010000095.1:0-5143 GCA_964570865.1 uncultured Melioribacter sp. | reverse complement strand
ATGTAACAATATTGTAAAAATGAGTAATTGGATGATAAACGTACCGAAATGAAGTTCCTCGGAGAATAACTAAAAATTAATTATTTTATTATCACTTATTACACGAAATTAGTATGAAACTATCAAAAGGAACAATTACACAATTAGTAAAAAATTTAACAATTGTAGGTAAAAATAATGTTGTAATACTTAATTTTTTTGAAAAATTTCCGATAATATATAAGTGAAATAGTAAATTTTTTTAAAGAATGGAGGCATTGCTATGAGAAAAATTTTTTTCCAAATAACGATATTAATGTTTTTTTCAACTATTACGTTCTCACAAAGTTCAGTTTTTGATTTTACATACTCAACTTTAGGTGAGTGGGATTCTTATGGAAAACCTGATTATTTAGAGACTGAAGTTGATTCTTTTGACGGAGCTTTTATGAACAGATTCAGAGATGTATTGAGAGCTTGTCAACCTATTTTTTCTCATCATCCCGAATTATACGGCGATTCGACAATGAACTACATAAAATTGAATCGAGAGTCTGACGTATATATTACTTTTTTAAACGAAACAGCCGGTTACCAAAACGTGCTGGGCTTCTATTCACATAATCCTAACGATACGGCATATGTTACAGATGATAAGTCAGTGAAATTTAACGGCGAAGATCAGTATGGTAAAATTCCTTATTATGAAGGAATGAACGCTGCAAACATTACTCTCGAAGCGTGGGTTATGCCTATTAATGACAATAGATTTTCAATATTTAGACGTTACGGGAGCTTTCAATTATTTGTCTCATATTCACATTTATATTTTTGGGTAAATAACACCACAATTAATACGAGTCTTTATCTTGAGAAAAAAGTGTGGAATCACATTGTAGCTACGGTAGAAGATAGAGGATCTGATATATTGGTTAAATTATATATTAATGGACAATTAGCGAGAGAAAATGGAGTTGGGGGATCGCTTCCGACTAACAACGAAAACGATATTACAGCCGGTTGGAGCGGCTCATATTGGTACTTAAACGGTAACTACGATGAAATGACAATGTATAATAAAGTTCTTACAGAAGAGCAGATATTAGAAAGATACAATAATGGCAAGAGTATTATAAATTTACCTACCGGAATTGATTTGGATAATGACGTTGTTTTTTGGTTTGATTTTAACAACGGCGATGAAACTTTTGCAGAGAATAAAGCTACTTTAAGCGGAGCAAATAATATGGAACTTTATAACGCCCCTGCAAGAGAAAAAGGCGTGTATAAACATATTCCACGAGCATTTCGTGAACTTAAAAACGGTGATATTACAATTGTTTTCCCAAATGTATCATTCATTAATAATGACAGATGTTTAATACGGGGTAATAAAGTTAATATTGGACATTTTTCTGCCGGGACAGTAATTCATTGGTTTTTGTTCGCAAATGGCTTCTCAAATGGAAATGTAAAAACAACATATAAAGACAATAAATGTTTTTCTTCTGATGACGTAATAAATATAGAAAATTATGAGAATGATAGACATGTTGTAATGTACAAAGATAATCCTACGGGACAACTTGTAGTTGGAATCGAAGATATTTTGCAACCCTGGGGAGACAGAGATTTTGAGGATGTGGCGTTTACTGTTACTTCGGTTCCGGCTAATGCAATGGATGAGAGCAATGTTATTGGTTACGGGGACCCACCGGCAAATCCTAAAGCAGATTTAAGTTTAACAAATAACGTGGATAACAGCGAACCTGGTGACGGCGATGTTGTAACTTTTACTCTAACAGTTGCAAACGATGGACCGCAAACGGCTAACAACATTTCAATTTACGATGAATTACCAAACGGTTTGGAATATATTGGTTCATCAACAAGTATTGGTGTTTACGATACTTCAACGAATTTGTGGAGAATCGAAGAACTTTCTTCCGGTTCAAGCGCCAATATGTCGATAAGTGCAAGAGTGAATCTCGAAAATATTATGGAAAGCGCATTTGATTTGGGACAGGCGTCTAAATTTAACGTTTTTGTTATAGATACAATGCAGCAATACACTGCCGACGTCGAAGGTAGGTTAGCTGTTGGAGAAGAAGCGATTTTTGATAATTTTACTGTCGGATACGAATTGCATGATAATCCTGATACAAACGGTGTTATTATCGCCGGATATAATTTAACTTATATAGGCGGTGTAGTTTATGGCGGCGATATTATTTTCGAACACGAAACAAATCTTCCCGACGATAATGTGGAAATCGTAAACGGAGAAATCCGGCAAGATACTCTAATCAATTTTAATTCGTCTGAAAGTTATTTATTAAGTTTATCAAATACATTGTCCGCTTATACTGTTAACGGAACAACCGAAATGATTTACACACAACTTTCTTTAACGGGAACAAATCCATTCTTAAATGTTTTTTCGGTAAATGGTGAAGACTTATCAAATGCGACAGAAGTTGTAATAAGCGTTCCGAACGGAGCCGTTGCTTTGCTGAATATCAATGGAGATAATATTGATTGGGGCGGCGGATTAGTAGTAAGCGGAACGGATATTTCAAATGTATTATATAATTTTTATGAAGCTCAAAATATTCGGATTGAAGGAATTGACGTAACGGGAACTATATTAGCGCCAAAATCGCACGTTAATTTTGTTAGCGGTGTTCAAAACGGACAGATGATAGCGCGTGCACTCGAAGGTGCGGCTCAGTATAACAATGTATTGTTTAGAGGATTAGTGCCTTCCGATTCAGTGCTTGTAAATATAGCGGAAATTGTTCAAGTTGATGAAGATGACCCTGATTCCGAGCCTGGAAACGGCGTTGCGGACGAAGATGATTATTCGGCGGTTACTTTCTCTTTTGTAGCGGAAGATACAATTAATAACACGGGAGTTGAGTGGGAATTAATTGGAAATTCCGGTAATGGCGACTTGATATGGACAATGTGTAAAGATAAAGATAACTATTTGCTTTCCGGCAACTGGGGAGGAAAAATTTATCGTTCTACAGACGAAGGAAGCACGTGGCAGTTATTAAACTCCGATATGAGTGTAAATTATATTTGGGCACTTGCAGCCGATGGAAATCATATCTTTGCGGGCACAGAGCAAGGGATGTACGTTTCGAATGATAATGGACAATCTTGGGAATTTTCATTTGGGCAAAACGCAGAAATTCGCTCTATCTACGTAAAAGACGGAAACGTATATGCAGTAACTTGGGGAAACGGAATTTATGTTTCCGAAAATAACGGTGATACCTGGACAAGTTTGAATGATGATATTATTGGAGTTCCGTTCACGTCGATAATAGTAATGCAAGACGGAACAATAATTGCCGGTAGTTTTAACTCCGGAATTTATCGTTCTACAGATGCCGGTGCTACATTCGAAAATATTGATATTGATTACAGATTTGTCTGGGCGCTTGCTTTAAATTCCGACGGCTATTTATTTGCCGGTACATACGGAAACGGCGTTTACAGTTCAATTGACGGCGGACTAACATGGGAAAAAGATTTCGGAGTTACTGCTCATTATATTTATAATTTTAGCATTAACGCTAATAACGATTTATTTGCAAGTTCTTGGTCAAGCGGTATTTTTGTTGCGGAAAATGCGGGAAAAGGCGATTGGCAATATCTCGGTTTAGCAGGAGTGGGAGTTACTTCAACGTTAGTCGGAAAAACAGATAACAAATTGTATGCTTCAACGGAAGATGGTAAATTATATAAAACTAACAACGCTTTGGTGGATATCAATGAAGAAGCCGAGCTTCCGGGGAAATTTGCGCTTTACCAAAATTACCCGAATCCTTTTAATCCCACAACAGTAATTAAATATGAACTTTCTCGCAAAACTCACGTTCTGTTGAGAATTTATAATATTAGAGGACGGGAAATAGCTAAATTGATTGATGAAGAAAAGCCAAAAGGAAAATATCAGATTAATTTCGATGCTAAAAAATATTCGCTTGCTTCCGGTGTTTACTTTTACAGACTTGAAACAAACGGACTTGTGAAAACGATGAAAATGTTGTTAGTCAAATAATATTATTTTTTGAGATTATTTTGCTTACAAAGCGAGGGACATGTAATAACAAGTTCCTCGCTTTTTTTATTAATGAAATAATCCTTTAATAATTTGACTTTTTCCATCTACCCAAACTTTGAGAGATTCTCAAAATCTAAGAGAAAAGAAAATTGATAGAATATCTCAAAACAACCGAATGTTATTTAGCTTTGTAATAACGGAAATCGGTGATAAGTAAAACATTAAGCATCCTCTAAAGTAACCGGCCAAACACCCTGTAAAACTTTCATTAATAGTATCATTTATAAATCGCGTATAAATAATATTACAAATCCGGCAAAAGCAAAAACTAACAAGACGGAATAAATAAATTTTCCTCACGTAACAATCGGTCAATATTCGAAAATAAGAACAAAAAAAATTCGGGAAATATAGATGCACTTAGTAATAAACTGATTTTTTGTCTCACTCAGATTAAGGAGTGCCTGCCATCTTTGGGAAAACCGGTGTTATGACTGCCATGCCTATTACTGCAATAAGAGTGCTGACGAATATTACGTACTGTTTTCTATCCCGTAATAATTTCACACTTTCACTTCATTTCGATTAATCTGATTACTGACGAAATTCCCCTCCGGAATTATTACGAGATATCGAGAGTATTTATTCGATTTATCTTCTTTTAACGCTTACAAATTATTTTTAAACATTTCACAAAACAGAAAACAGCGCATAGACAATACCGCCGGAAATCAAAAAAAATAATATAGAATATTTGTGAAAATTCAGCCAAATATTATTTCCCTTCATCAACCTAAGCGCAATAATGTTTGCCAATGAAGCAATTGCCAAACCGTTTCCCGCAACATTTACACCATAAGCAATCGCAAACCAGTTATGACTGAATTTTGAAATAAATATACCGGCTGGAACATTACTAATTAATTGCGAGAGAAACAAAGAAGTTAGAAATATACCTCTATCCGAGCTTACTCCCAAATCTCTAACACCGGCGGACATTTCCGGTATTTCAGAAATAAGACTTGTATCATTCATTGATTTATTCTTAAACTTGCCGTAGGTGCAAATTCGTGGCAGAGCCGCATCCCA
>CAZMZM010000094.1:0-5188 GCA_964570865.1 uncultured Melioribacter sp. | reverse complement strand
TATTATTAGACTTTGAACTTTCTATTATTGAATTTATACAATCAGTTGTTTTAGATAAATTTATTGTACCGGCATCAGACCTTGTTATTTCTTTAACATTATGACCTTTGTATAATGTTTGTGCAGCTTCTACAATTGTTGGAGTAGGTTTATAAATAGAGTTTTCCCAGTAATCTATATCAATTGGTTTCTCATCTTTGTTAATAAATTGTTCTATTACTTTTTTAAAATTATATTGGTTTGCTTTTGCTGCACTATTAAACGTGATAATGCTCTCAAAAGGTTCATCAACTTCTACTGCATTAGTAGCTACCAAAACAGGAATAAGTTTAATATGATGACTCCCTTCGTGAAAATTTTTCAAATCAATTGTGTAATCTATTACCTGATCTACTGCGTGTTTTTCATAACTATAATTCCCAACCTTAAATTCTACTATAAATGCTACATCATTTACGATAATTATATTATCAACTCTTTTACCCATTCTTGGAATAGCAAATTCGAAATAGATTTTTCCTTTAATATTTTGTAATTGAGCTTTTAATATCTGAATTTGTTTACGCCACGCAATTATTTGTAAATCTTCAAGAGACCTATTTGAGTGGTTCAATGTTAATTCTCCCAAGATACTTTTTCCTGGATCAATTAAAAACTTTTGTATAATATTTGAATAATAGGCTCTTTTCATTAATTTTATGCTTTTTCCCTTAGGTCTATTTTTGTATGAAAAATAACTATTATATTAATACAATTACTCACTGCTCAATTGGGGAGTATAAGAGCATTTCTTTTTGAGAAAAATTTATCAAAAAAAATTATCAAAATATCGATTCAATTATTTTCGTAAAACAATTCCGATTTCTTTCACTTAATATTGTTGATTGTTGTCTTATCTATACAATTAATTTTGCTGAAATAAATTAATGAAATTTATAAAGAGGAACAACGTATATCGCGAATAATCCGTATTACGTTTCGTAGTGAAAAAATCTATTTTATTACTTCAAAATTGTCAAAGTAACTGACTGCGTCTGCTTTTGTCCACAACCCGACTTTACCCGCGTTTTCAAAAGTTTTATCAATTACTTGGAATAATTGTTTGCCGTTCAGGTAAACCGTAAACAAACTGTCGCGTACTGTTAAACGGAGGTTGTTCCAGCCGTTGCCCAATTCTTCTACGTCTGTTCCGTAAGTCCTTCCTTTTCCCACTAACGGCAAATCGGTTCTATTCCCGTTTTCAACTTTGTACATCACAACGTTATTTTCCAAAGGATTTGCGCGAACTACGTAATAATTATTGCGGTCAGTAAAGCGCCAAACAAATCCGCCGCCTTGGTCCATTCTTCCTTTTACGCCTTTAAGCTTAACGCGTAGTTCTACGTTTTTTGCGGTAAACCCGTCGTAAATAATTTCGTTGAAATGGTAATTCGGATTGTCGTTCGATAATTGAGCCAGTACTTTATTCCCTTTGTCGTCAACGATTTTCCATTCCGTTCCGTTTCCTCTTCCGGTGAAATATTGTGACCAACCGGAAGGAAGTTTTCCTGTCGGGTGGTTTTCGAATGTGAAAGTTGTGTCTTGAGAAAAACTTCGAACAACCTTTTGAGGTTGATCTTTATTAGTGGCGGTAGTCTTTTCTTCATTCGTTTCCGCATTGTTGCATCCTAAAAACAGAAGAATAACGATTGATAAAACGCTTAATGTTTTCATGGTATTTTTCCCTTGTTCATTGATTTAGTATTCCAAAAAATATTTTACAAATTCATTATTTGAATTTGTAATTTTTTCAACGTTGCCAGAGTCTTCAATTTTTCCTTCATTCAGCACAACTATTTTATCGGAAATTGCAAATGCTTCTTGATGGTCGTGGGTTACGTAAACTATTGTAAGGTCGAATCTTTCCCGCAAATTTTTGATATGCTCCAGAATTTTTCTTTTCAGCTTTACGTCAAGATTTGCAAGGGGTTCGTCCATTAATAAAATTTTAGGTTCAAGAACCAGTGCGCGTGAAATGGCAACTAATTGCTTTTGTCCGCCGGAAAGCTGATGCGGAAATTTTTCAGCGAATTCTCGCAGTCCGAAGAAATTAAGCATTTCAAATGTTTTATTGCGAACGTTTTTTTCTTTCCGTTCTTCCAATCCGAAAGAGATATTTTTGTAAACCGTAAAATGAGGCCAGAGAGCCAAATCCTGAAAAATAAAACCGAGATTCCTTTTCTGCGGCGGGATAATTATTTGTTTGTTTTTTGTAACGGTTATGCTGTCGATAATAATTTCTCCGCCGGCAGGTTTTTCCAATCCGGCAATGAGTCGTAAAATAGTAGTTTTTCCGCTTCCCGAACCGCCGAGTAAGCAGGTTAATCGATTAGCTTCAACGCTCAAAGTTAAATCATGAAGCGACTGTTTATCTCCGTAGAAATGCGTTACATTTTTCAGTTTAATCATCTAAATAATTATAATTCTTAAAAAACGGTTTTACAGAAAAGAAAAATAAGCTAATTATTAATAAAGTAATCGAAAAAACAATAAGACTCATCGAGCTTGTAAGCGATTGCGGCGCATTTGCCATTATTGTGAAAACCTTAATCGGCATAATTTCAGAGCCGGGCGGGTAAACCATAATTGTTATTCCCAGCTCACCGAGACTGAAAATAAAACCGATGATAAAAGCGGCGAAGAGCGTCGGCAATATTAACGGGATAAAAATTTTAATCAAACGGGAAAGGGGGGAAACACCTTCAAGCACAGCGACTTCGTTAAGTGAACTCGGAATTTGTTTTAGTGCATTTTCTATTAGTTTTGCCGAAATAAAAGAAAACTTTCCCGCGTAACCGATTAAAATGATAGCGTAACTCGAATAGATAAAATTAAAAATAGGACGATTATAAAATTTAATTAAGCTAATTCCGAAAACAGTTGACGGAATGGCGAATATCAAAAGCAACAGCCAATTGAAAACTTGTGCTTTCCCCGAATTTGTTTGTCGGACGGAATAATTGGCGGCGGTAAATCCGATTAGAACAATCAGCAAAGCGCCGGCAACCGCGAGCAAGATTGAGTTCGCAAATGTGGGTGCCAACAATTCAAACGCTTGAATGAACTTACCTGTGCCGTCCTTAAACGATTGAACAAAAAGAATAACGAACGGAAGAAGTACGGAAACAATCAGCAATGCGCTTAGGTAGATAAAACCGAATAGATTTCCGTTTTGTAAGTCGTAAATTTTATTGCTTGTTCCTTTTCCGTCGATTGAAAAAAACGGAGCGTCGGAGATATACTTTTTTTCGGAAAACAAAAGGAGAAGGCAAATAATAACGAGTAAGGCGGATTGTGCGATAGCGAGCGAGTGATTATAGAACGCCGAAAACTGCGTAAATATTTCGGTAGTAAAAACCTTAACGCCGAAGAATGCCGGAACGGAAAACTCCGAAACGCTGAAAATAAAAACAAGAACAAAAGAGGCAATTAATGCCGGTTTGATTAATGGTAGATCAATTTTCAAAACGACGGTTCGAAAAGACGTTATCAACAAACCGCTTTCCTCAAAATGTGAGTTTATGTTTGATAATGCGCTTCCGACAATAAGCATCGATAGAGGAGTGAAGAGAACGGTCAAAACAAATATTACACCGATGTACGATGAAATAAAACTCGTATTGCTAAATACCGAAAAGAAAAAATCTTTCCACGCAACGGCCAAAATATAAGGCGAAACAAACAACGGTAAAAGGAGCGCAATTTTAAAAACTCCGCGAAAAGCTATTTTTGTTTTATATAAAAGAAAGCCTGAAACTGCTCCGAATAATGTGGAGAATAGAGCCACAATAGAAGATAGAACAACGCTCTTCAGTAGTAAATAAAGGGTTCCTTTATTTAATAAATCTTTCCCGAACGAACCTTCAAAAAAAAGAGCCGAAACGAAAGTGTAAAGAAAAGGAAGAACAACCGACAATGTGAAAACCGCAATTAACAATTTGCCGAATGTTAATTGAAATTTGTACTTCATCGTAAGTTCATTCTTCATTGTTGAGAGTAAATTAGTAATTGCTTTCCGTCCATTTTTTTAGATAACTCTGTATCTCTACCAATTTATTCGCCGTTGAGTCGTAATCGATTTTCATTGGAACGATATTGTCGAGCGAAGGAACGTCGTCCGGAGTTTTAACTCCTTTGTGCAAAGGCATTTGAGCACATGATTTAGCCAACTTTGCCTCGGTTTTTCCGCTCAAAAGATAATTCATTAACTTTTTGCCGTTTTCCACGTGTGGAGAATTTTTGATTAGATTGAGAGTGTTCGGCATAATCAGACTGCCGATTCCGTCCTCTTGATCCAAAAATAGAAACCCGACGTTTGCACCGTTTTTTATCGCCTCGTGAGCGTCGTCAGTATCGGTAAGTCCGCAAGCAACTTCACCCTTAATTACACGTTTTTTTACGTCACCGTTGCTTGTAGTAATTACAACATCATTCTTTTTCAAATCCGAGAGAAATTGTTTAGTCCGCTTGTCGCCCAGATATTGAAAAAGGGCGGCAATTTGAAAAGTAGTTGTCCCGAACAGAGGATTGGCGATAGCAACTTTCCCTTTATATTTCCTATTTGTCAAGTCGAAAATCGATTTCGGGACATCGGAGGAATCCAAGAGAGATTTGTTATAAATCAAAACTCTTGCCCGTGCCGAAAAGCCCACCCAGTAATAGTCCGGATCTTTGTAAACAGCGGGAATATCTTCAGCGGCAGGCGATTGGTATGGTATGGAAATGTCTTTGTTTTTAAGGACGATGGCACGCATCGGGTCGCCGCTCCAAAACAAATCGCACTGCGGATTGTTTTTTTCGGCGATCAGTCTATTTAAAACGCCGGTCGATTTTGTCTCTTCCGTATCATAAATCACTTTAATTTTTATGCCGGTTTCTTTCTCAAAGTCTTTTAATATCGGTTCCGAAAAAATTTGATCAACGCTTGTGTAAACGACAACTTCATTTGAATTTTTGCTGCAGCCGGAAAATATCAGCAATAGAAAAAACGATAATAATAGGAATAAGTTTTTCATGTAGTACTCAAAATTTTTATTTTAATGAATCGTCTCGTATCATTTATATATATTTTAAAAATACGAAAAATATCGATATTAAATATGATTACTAAAACCTTGTTTATAAATAATATATTGATTAGTATCCTCAA
>CAZMZM010000093.1:0-5239 GCA_964570865.1 uncultured Melioribacter sp. | reverse complement strand
ATTATTCGGCATTAGAACATGCCCTGTAGAAGATGAGAAAGAAGGCTGATTTTTACAGGCGGCATTTAGCCGCCTTAACTTTTATTTTAGCAACAAATCAAATCTGATAAAATTTTTATTTAAAAATTTGGATATTTCGATTTTATTTTATACTATTGGTTAGTGAATACTAACTAATTTATAAAAAATGACAAAACGACAAGAAGAAATAATAACAGCTTCAATAAACTTAATATCCGAAAAAGGAATTCAAGGACTTACAATTAAGAACCTTTCCAAGCGTATTGGTATTTCCGAACCCGCTATTTACAGACATTTTGAAAGCAAAACAGATATTTTGCTAAGTCTTTTGGAAAACTTTCGGATTGTTGTTGCAAAATCAATTCATGAGGTCAATAATTCGGATGTTTCCTCGTGGACAAAAATACATATATTAATCAAAAAGTTTTATGGCATGTTTACCGAAAATCCTTCCTTAGTAGCGGTGATTTTTGCAGAGGAAATTTTCAAAAATGACAACACGCTCAGTAATAAGATTAAGGAAATTCTATATATCAACGAAAAAGCCCTGCTGAAATTTATTACCAAAGGACAAAAATCCGGAGAATTAAGAAACGATATTAACAAAAAATATATTGCTTTAATAATTATCGGTTCTAAACGGATGCTCGTAAAAAAATGGGAGTTGAGCGGTTTCAGTTTTGATATTAGTCTTGAAGGAGAAAAACTTTTTGCGGAATTAGGAAAATTGTTCAAAAAAGAGTAAAAATTTTTCTTAATGCAAGTAGTTAATATTAACTAACTAAAAATAACAGAGAGAGTAATAATGGAAAAAATATTAAATAAACTCCTTAAGGTACCGTACTTGGTTCTGGGATTAATTTTGCTAATCACAGTTCTGTTTATTTTCCCGATGAAAGAAAACACCAAAATGGAAACCAACTTGGATAAATATATGCCCGAGAACCATCCGGCTTTTGTTTACAGCAACAAAGCTGAAGAATGGTTCAATATAAAAGACGGGATAATCATTGCAATTGAAAATAAAAAGGGAGTTTATAATTCGGAAACTTTAGAGATTGTAAAAAAACTAACTAAGAAGATTCAGAAATTTAAAGATATTAATAAAGCGGATGTTGTTTCGTTATATACTGCTGATAATATTGTCGGCACCGACGCCGGAATGGATGTAAAAGCTTTCTATAAACGGATTCCCAAAACAAAGGAACAGCTTGCCGAGTTGAAAAAGAAAGTCGAATCGAACGAAATGGTGTTCGGACGGATTGTTTCAAAAGATGAAACAGTTACCGTTATTATTGCCGGAATCGACAACGATGTGTTTTCTCAGGACTTCTACAAAAATATTCTGAAAGTTTCAAAGGAGTTTGAAACTAAAGATAACAAAATATATGTCGCCGGTCGGCCAATAGTTGAAGGAACGATGGCTTTACTGGGTCCCAAGGATATGAAAAAAATGGTGCCTATTGTTATCCTTGTAATTATGCTCGTTCTATATTTAACTTTAAGGAGCGTAAAAAGTACAATCATGACATTACTGGTTGTGTTTTTCAGTACTATTTGGGCTTTCGGCTTGATGGCGTTAGTTAACATTCCGATTTACGCCGTATCTACCATGATACCTGTAATGCTAATAGCAATAGGAGTTGCAGACGGAATTCACCTTTACAGTCATCTCCATCTTTATATGCGCAAACATCCTGAAACAACAAAATTAGAAGCCGTAAAAGATATGCTGAAAAACATGTGGTCACCGGTAGTTATGACATCTGTTACAACAGCTGTTGGATTTATTTCACTTCTCACTTCACAGGTTTATCCGATTAAATATTTCGGAATATTCACTGCATTTGGAGTTATGGTGGCAATGGTTTTTTCACTTGTTCTAATTCCAGCCGGCATTATGGCTTTCGGACTGCCTAAATTTAAAGAGAAAAAGAAAAAAGATAACGATAAACAATCTGACGATTTCGCTTACGGAGTTGCGGAAAAAGTTCTAAAGCACAAATATGCAACTATTTTCATAACAATAATCATTGTGGCTGTTTCCATTGCGGGAATGACTAAAGTGTGGATTAATTCGAGTTTTTTGGATAAATTTGAAAAAACCAGCGACATTGTACAAACCGATAAATTCATCAACGAACATTTTGGCGGAACATCAACTTTAAACGTTATTTTAGATAGTAAAGAAAGCGAAGCTTTTAAGAATCCGAAAGTATTGAAACTAGTTGAAAAAATGCAGCGTGATGTAGTCGGTAATTTGAAAATAGTAGGAAATTCGTTTTCGCTCGCCGATTATCTGGAACGAATGAATAAAGTAATGCACGCCGATAAGGAAAAATACAATACTATTCCCAACAATCGCAACCTAATTGCACAATATTTGTTGCTGTATGAAATGTCCGGCGATCCTGATAATCTTTGGAAAGTTGTTACCGAAGATTACAACAAGGCAAATATTACCTTTCAGTTGAAAAGCGATAATTCAAAAGCAATAAATGCCGCATTGGCACGTATTGAAAAATTCAGGGATGATTTTAACAAACTTGGTGTTACAATTAATTATGCCGGATCCGGTTATAAAGCGCTTGTTTTTACAGATTTAATTCTTCAAGGACAAATAATCAGTTTGGTAATGTCATTATTTATAGTAATTATTCTTCTTTCGCTTATGTTCAAAAATATTAAGCTTGGATTAATCGGTTCTGTCCCAATTATGATTACAGCCGTTATCAGTTTTGGAATTATGGGCTGGTTTGGAATACCGCTTAATTCTACTACGGCGCTTCTTTCGAGTATTGCAATCGGAATTGGAATTGATTACGCAGTTCATTTGATTGAACAGTACAAAATTAATTCGGCATGCGGCGACAAAGATTTAACCGTGAAAAAAACCATGGCACATTCCGGACGCGCTATATTATTCAACGCAATTGTTGTAATTGCCGGTTTTCTTGTTTTACTCTTTTCGGTTTTCCCGCCTAACCGCGAGTTGGGATTTTTGGTTTCACTCAACATGTTCATAAGCTTTGTAGGAACACTCACAATAATGGTGATATTATTATATCAATCGAATATATATTTTAATAACAAAATAAAGGGAAACTAAAATGAAAAAGTTAAAAATTTCTTTACTGCTTATTAGTCTGATATTTGTTAGTACCGTAACACTTACGGCTCAACAAAAACTTACCGGACTGCAAGTAATCGAAAATGTATATAACCGCCCGGCCGGTGATGACATGACAGCCGATTTGACAATGACCCTGGTTAACTCAAGCGGAATGCAGCGGGTTAGGAAAATCAAGCAATTTATTCGCGACTTTGGACCTGTAGAGAAAAAGATCATGTTTTTTACCGCTCCGGCAGATGTAAAAAATACATCTTTTATGAGCTGGAGCTATGACGACGAAAACAAAGATGACGACCAATGGATTTATTTACCGGCATTAAAAAAAGTAAAACGAATCTCCAGTGACAGCAAGAGCGATTATTTTATGGGCTCCGATTTTACTTATGATGATCTCGGCGACAGAAAACCCTCGGCTGATACTCATAAAATAATTCGTGAAGAAAAGCTTAACGGAGAAGATTGTTACGTAGTAGAAAGTGTTCCCAAGGATGAAGATTATATCTATTCCAAAACCATTACTTGGGTAATTAAAGGAAAATGGATCGGACTTAAAAAAGAATTTTATGATGAGGATGGCGAATTGTTAAAAATCTTGAATGTTTCCAAATATCAGGATATTAAAGGAATATGGATAATCACTCATACGGAAATGGATAATGTTCAGAAAAATCACAAGACCGTGATGGCTTTGGATAATGTAATGATTAACACGGGAATCCCAAAATCGAAGTTTACCGAAAGAATGATGACGCGAGGCATTTAATAAAAAGTGAATTGTATTAAATGTTTTATGTTCTAATTTCACGTTACTTCTATTAACAAAAGGAAAAATAAACAATGAAAAAGATAATATTAGTTTTGTTTGCCATTGCAATGTCGTGGCAAATAAGTTTTGCTCAAACTCCGGAAATAACCGGCTACGTCCGTAATTATTCCGGAATGCTGATAGGAAACGGTTCAAATGATTTTGTGATTTTTCAAAATACTCTCAATCTGAATATTGAAAAACGTTTTTCTAATTCGGCGTTTAAATTTAACCCGATGGTTTACCACTACTATTCCGACAGTTTGGATTTTAGATTGCGAGAAGCTTATCTCGATCTTTATTTTGACAATTTTGATTTGCGTGTTGGTAAACAACAAATTATTTGGGGAAAAGCTGACGGCGTATTTATTACCGATATTATTTCACCTAAAAATTTAGAGGAATTTTTACTTCCCGAATTTGATGAAATCCGTCGTGGAGTGGAAGGAGCAAAACTCGATTACTATATTGGGGATAATACTTTCGAGCTTGTTTGGCTCCCTATTTTTACCCCTACAAAATACCCCGATAAGTCCTCAATCTGGAATCCCGGAATGAGCTTTTCGCTTCCTCCGCAATTTGACTATTCGCGAGAGAACATTACTCCTTCTCTAAAAAACAGCGAAGTATTCGGAAAATTTTCGGCACTTACCGGATTAATCGACTTTGAAATTATGGGCGGATACATGTGGGATGACGATCTGACAATGTTCAAATCGGTTGCATTCAACCCTGCTACAATGAGTAAAACCCTTACTATTACTCCCGAACACAAACGTTTAACCGTTTCCGGAGGCAGTTTTAGTACAACCCTTGGACCGATAGTTTTAAGAGGAGAAGGCGCTTATTATTGGGGAAAATATTTTAATACGTCGGACCCGAGTAAAAACGACGGCTTAATTCAAAAAGATTATATCCACTATATGATTGGAGTTGATTACACTCTGTTTGACGTAAAATTAAGCGCACAATTCATTCAGCGCGCAATTATCGATTACGATAACACAATCGCTCCCTCTCCATACTTTAAGGATGATTACAATAATATGATGACGTTTCTTGCACATTATTCAATGCTTAACGAAACTCTCACTTTAGAGTTCTTTTCCTATTACGATTTTGAATATCAAGACGCTTTGATGCGCCCACGTATGCTTTATGATTTCTCCGATTCAATTAACATGCAATTCGGTGCAAATATTTTTACAGGTACGGAAGGAGCTTTCGGACAATTTAACAAAAACGATATGCTTTACGGTAAAATAATCTATAGTTTTTAA
>CAZMZM010000092.1:0-5284 GCA_964570865.1 uncultured Melioribacter sp. | reverse complement strand
ATAAGCGGGCAGACAATGCCCGTTTATATTGCGCACGAAATTGTTAAACCGCAAATTAATGTTTGCTTGCTTACTAACGCCGTGCGTAAAGAATATGAAAATATTGCTGATGTTCTCGATGAGACGCAGATTGACGAAATTGAAGTTGCCGCTTTTGATTATTTCGATATTTACAATAAACTCCAAAAATACTCCGAACAATATTTGGAAGAGGGTGATGAACTAATCCTTAATTTTACAGGCGGAACAAAAATTCAGTCCGCTGCAATGTTTCAATTCGCAATGGATAGCGGTTATAAAGCTATTTACATTAACGGGCAAAACGGCGAATACATTCTTTTCTACAACGGAAAAGAGATTGAACGTAAGGTTTTTCCCGTTAAAATAACGCCGAAAAAATATTTGGCATTAAGCGGCTACGAGCTGAACATAGGCTCGTTTGATGAAGTTGAAAAGATGCCAAAAGTAAAAGAATATCTTTCTGTAATGAAGGACTATTATAGGACTTTTCTCCCTGTAATAAAGGGTAAAAAAAGGAAAAAGAAAAATTACGAAAGTATCTATTCAATTCAAGGTAAATCCATTAATATCAAATTAATTCATAAAGGCGTAACTTATTATGAAATTTCCTTAACAAGCGTAAAAAAGAACGCTTTAAACAACTATCGTTGGTATTTCAATGACGGTTTTTGGCTTGAATATTGGACTTATCAAATTATTCGCCAAGCAAATAAATTTGATTATGTGGTTCCCAATCTAAAAATTCCTTATTATAGCAAAGCAGTCAATACCTCCGCTAAAAATGAAATAGATATTTTAGCAATGAAAGGTGTAATTCCCTATATTTTCGAGTGTAAAACCGGCACAATAAAAATGAGCGATATTGATAAATTAAATTTTCTGAGGCGTGAATATTTTGGCAGATATTCGAGATTGTTTTTTGTTGGGAATACCACTCCAAATCCTGCAATGAGAGAAAGGCTTAACGATAACAACATAACTTTTATTCGTTTTTCAGAGCTAGAAGAATTTATCAAAAATCTTAAGTATTCAAATTCCCCGAGCTTAAAATGAAATATCCCATTGTTTTGTACAAATTCAAATTTCTTTTTCGCGCCAAGGAAAGAATGAACTTGCCGAGCTTCAAAGGCTCGATGTTTCGAGGCGCTTTCGGTTGGACGTTCAAACGGGCGGTATGCATTACACGTGCGGAATCCTGCGATAATTGTATGCTGCGACAAAACTGCGGCTATTTCCAAGTGTTCGAAACCGAAATTCCCAACCACCAACTCGATTTCCTCACCGGTGTTAAGAAATCTCCCCATCCTTTTGTTATCGAACCCCCTCTCGATGAAAGACATTATTACGAGCCGGGGGATACTTTCGAAATCGGTACGGTAATCTTCGGCGATGCAATAAAATACTTCCCTTTCTTTGTTTATACCTTTCAAAAAATGGGAGAAAGAGGCATTGGCTACAAGCGTTATAAATTTCAACTTCTTTCTGTTTTGAACATCGACGCCCAGGGTAACTTTCGTGAAGTCTTCGACGCCAAAACGGATGTGCTTAAACTTCAGTACGAGAAAATTACCGAAAACGAAATACTTTCTAAACCTTTCCCAAAAAGCAAACGGTTGGAATTGGAATTCGTTTCCCCGCTGAGAATTCAAAAATTGGGTAAGATAATAAAAAGGAAGGAAGAACTGACCGCGGAAATTTTCTATGAAGCGATGTTCCGAAGAGTCCTTTCCGTTTCCCATCTCTTTTGCGAAGGCAAAGTACCCCAGGAAAAGAACAAAGAAATTCCCGCCGTTCGCATCGTGGAGAATTCCCTACAATATAAAAATATTATGCGTTATTCGAATCGACAGAAACAAAAGATGGAATTTGGCGGATTTCTGGGAAGAATAAAATTCGAAGGCGAGCTGGGGGAATTTTCCCAACTTGCCCGTCTGACCGAATACCTCCACCTGGGTAAAAATACAGTCTTCGGATTGGGGAAGTTTAGAATTGAATGAGCATAACTAAATATCGATAACTATCTTTGAATTAAAGTGCCATGAATTATATAATAGCTTACGATATTGAAAACGATAGAACTCGTAACAAAGTAAGTAAAGTGCTTGAAAATTACGGCATTCGCCTTCAAAAAAGTGTTTTTGAGTGCGATTTAACGAAAACCGCTCTAAAACAACTTGTCTCGGAGGTTCGTAACTTGATTGACGAAAGGAAGGACTCGGTGATATTTTTTAGAAATTGCCAAAAGTGCGTTTCGCACCGGGTTACCATCGGCGTAGCGTATGTTCAAAAAATTGTTACTTTTGTTGACGTATGAAAGAGGAAAACATAAATGCGATTTTATCGATGGAAAATTTTTCCGCCGCCTGGCGCAAAATAAGAGCAAGAAATTCACAATATGGCATAGATAAAGTAACGATAGAAGAATTTTCAAAAAATTTCTCCGAACATGTTTATGACATTATACGGCAAGTTACGCATGGTGAATATATTCCCCAACCCTATAAGTTAATTTTTATCAAAAAAGAAAAGAAAGAATTTCGCCCCATCTCTCTTTTGACTCTTAAGGATAAACTCCTTCAAACGGTGGTTTCCACCTTTTATTATTACTACTTGAACAAATTTTTTGTTAATACAAATTATGCTTATCGTCCTAATAAGGGACATGTGAAAGCCGTAAAACGAGTAAGAGATTTTATCGCCCGTAAATATTATTTCTTTTGTCATCTGGATATTGATAATTTTTTCGATTCTATCGATAGACTTCTATTGATTGAAAAAGTAAAATACTATGTAAAAAACGATATAATTCTTAACCTCTTTAGAATGTGGGTGCAAACCGGCGCCGTTTACAACTATAAGTATATCGATAAAGGTGTTGGCATTGCCCAGGGCGGCGTTGTATCCCCACTTCTATCTAACATTTATATGAATTCTTTTGACCATGAACTGCAAAACAGGAACATTGTTAATGTTAGATATTCCGATAATATTTTGTTGCTGTCCAAGAACGAAAAAGACCTGAAAACACATTTCTCTTTTGTTAAGGAATATCTTGAAAAAGAGCTTAAACTTCGAATCAATAAGGACTACCGATTCTCCGATTATGACGAGGGTTTTGAATTTCTTGGTATTTTATTTAAAGAAAATATGTTAACCATTGCTCCTGGCAAGTACAAGAAAATAAAGCGGAAATTTTTTGAAAAGATTATGAGAACGGAATTTTCGCAAATACCTTTTGTTCTTAGAGATAGCATCGAAGGAATTAGGAGATATTATTATCAATTCGATACCGACGAACAGCTAACGCGCCTTTCGCGTAGCATAATAGAAGCCCTTGCCGCAAAATCTTCCTCCCTTGAGGGGAAAATTTCTCTTAACGAGGCTATACGGGTCATAAAAAACCTCAACCTTGCACGAATAGTACCTACCAAAAGCAACAACTATTTCGTAAATCTATATAAAGATTTCTTTAGAACGGAAAAAGAAAAAGAATTGAATAAATCCCTCCGATTGCGACGTAAGATTGAGATAAACAGTCGAAAATACGTGAAGGTTTGGTACGAAAACCTGGATATGATAGTCTCCACTTCTTATTCTTCTATAGGTAAGCGGGGCGATGGAATCGTTGTGCGCAACAAAGGTTATATACAAAACGAGGTTTCCGTTAGTAAAATTAGGCACATGATTATTTCTGCCAAAGGGGTAACAATTACTACCGATGCCATAAGACTTCTTGCAGAGCATAAAATAAGAATAGATTATCTTGACCCCCTCGGGAAACCATACGCCGCTCTTATCCCCGCTTCCGTGGGCGTTTCCCCGCAAGTAATTGCCCAAGTGAAAGCACTGAAAGAACCGAAAGCGAAAATTATAGTCCGAAACCTCATCCTTGCGAAAATTAAAAACCAATTGGGTGTTTTGAAATTCTTTAAAAAGAACAGGAAAGAACTTAGAGAAAACGAAATTTGGGAAAAAGAAGAAAATTTTATGGAAGAAATTATTGATAAAGTCGAAGAAATTCCCCTTGAGGGCAATCTTAATACGTTTCGTGATAAAATACTTGGATTGGAAGGTTCTTTTGCCTCTGCCTATTGGCGATTGTTCGCACTATTGTTACCCGAGCATTATGGATTTGAATCTCGGGAACATAAAAACGCTCGGAACCCAATTAACATTATGCTGAACTACGGATACGGAATTCTTTACACACGTGTTCATACCTCTGTGATTTTAAGCGGATTGAATCCGCAAGTGGGTTTCTTACATAGGCAGGCTCACAACAAACCTTCCCTCGTTTTCGACCTCGTCGAACCTTTCCGCGCAGCCGCTGTCGATAGAACAGTCCTTGCCTTTGTTTCAAAGCGGAAAAACTTAAAAATAACTCAGCAAAATTTTAGTGCCACAGTAAAAAGCGAACTGGCAAAAAAAATTCTTGGAAGACTCTCGGCGAATTTTTATTATAGAAATAAAGTTATTAATTTAAACCAACTGATTATAAACATTAGTAATGACCTGAAAAACTTTATTACCGGAGAATCGAAAAAATTTAAACCCTTTTTGTTGAAATGGTAACTTGTCGATTGGAAAAGTTCTTTGACAAATTGACGGACTCGCAAATAACGCGAGGGAAACATAAAATCAAAAGAGAAATTTTCCTCCGAAGAGAGAAATTGGTATCATATTGAAATACAACGGGTTACGGAGAACACTTCAAGTAAGGAGCTTTCTAAAAATTTCTCTTATTGGGCAAATAAGGCTAAAAGAGAGAACATAAGAGAAAAAACGTGAATTTCCCCTTCGAAAAAACGCAAAAAACGCAGAAAAAAAATTTAAAACTTCTCTTATCCTAAAAAACGTAAATTTTACCCGCGAACAAGAGAAGTTTTATATATGTGGAAAATCTTGTAAATATTTTCCCTAATCAAATAAAGAACACGCGAACAACGAAAGCCTTTCCCCACTGAGAAGGCAAAATGGGGAAAACGGGGCTTGCCATAAATTCCAAAATGCTTTCCCTGTGGCGATCGAACCTCCCAATAAGAGAAATTTTTAAATGATTTCCATAACATATTGTATTTTAAGAAAATAATTCTTAAATTGCGCTCCAACTGTTCTTTGATAATTCTCTAATGTATTGTAAAATATACTGTTTAACTCTCTTACCTTGACCAAAAAGGATTGAAACTGTTTAGAAGTTCGGAAGAGATAAGTCTTGCTAAAGACAGGATGACTCCGTTTAACACTATTACATAAAAAAAAAAGG
>CAZMZM010000091.1:1795-5562 GCA_964570865.1 uncultured Melioribacter sp. | reverse complement strand
GTTTTTCGGAGAAAAAACCTTATCAACTTCTTCGGAATCCCGAGCTGGTAATTGATACCGAGAAGTTATCTACAGAAGAAAGTTTGAATAAATTGTTGGATTTTTTAAATGTCTGAAAGCGAAAAGTTAAAAAGCCCGATTTTTGTAATTGGAACGAACAGAGCAGGGAAGGAACTTTTTATAAAATTGGTTGCTTACCACGAGGATTTTGCTTGGTTATCCAATTATCATATGCGCTTTCCTAAAAACCTGCGGGTTTCTTATCTGAACAGAATTTTGGATTTCCCGTTGTTTAATTCGAAAATAAAATATAAAAAAGGTTTCCCTAAACCCTCTTCATCTTATTTGTTTTGGAATACATTGTTCGAGGGCTTTAGAAAACCGTTCCGAGATTTGCGTGCCGACGATGTAAATCCCATGGTAAAAAGGAAAATAAGAGAGACCGTAAGCAGAATACTAAAATATGAAGGAAAAAAAGTTTTTTTGGCTCAATACTCCGGGTGGTCGCGCATCGGTTTTTTTAAGGAAATTTTTCCCAATGCGAAATTTATTCATGTGGTGCGTGACGGACGAGCGGTTGCTAATTCTTTAACGAATTATGAAGGCTGGGAAGGTTGGCGCGGAGTGTATAATTGGCGACTCGGTTATATTCCCGCGAAGGAAGAAATGGCTTTCTTGGATAGCATGAATTGGTCTTTTTATGCAATTGCGGCGCTTGAATGGAAGACGATTGTAAACAATATAATTAACGTAAGCGCAAAATTGCCCGCTGACGATTTTATAACGGTTCGATACGAAGACCTCGTTGAAACTCCCGACGAGATCGTAAAAAAAGTAATGAAATTTTGCGGGGTATCGGGGATTTCCAAAAGATACGCAAAACATCGCAAAACGATTAAGATTATTAATGCCAACGAAAAAAGTTTCCGAATTCCTTCGTGGAAGAAAAATCTATCTCCGGATGTTATTGAGAAACTAACGGAATTTCTCTCTGACGAATTGAAATATTATTCATATCTGGAATGACCCTTTTATGCGATTAAACGATTTTTTTACGGAAATAGAACAAAAAAACACTCTGGAAGAATTTTTCGAATTCATTTTGAAATTCGAAATAATACGCAAGAGCAATGAAAAAGTTGTTATTCGATTTGAAACGCAAGACGGTGCTTATTACGGAAAATTCTGGATTGAAAAAGGATTGAAAAGGTTTTTAATTAATTCCTTAAAGGGTGGAAAACGAGGAACAAGAGAGCTGAACGGACACACGAAGTTATCGAAACACGGCTTTTGTGTGCCGGAAGTTGTTCGAAAAGGCGAAAAAATTTTTTCGTTTTTTTATAGTGTTCAATGGTATGTTACGAAAAGTATAAGCGGATTTGTCGGGCTGGACGTTTTACTGACGGCGCCGAACGAAAATTATGACTGTGTAAAAAGAGCCGCCGAGGGATTAATTGCAATCCATCGGAAAGGCTTGTGCTATGGCGATTATAATTTCGAAAACGTAATGCTTGATAAAAATAATAATATTTGTTATTTGGATTGGATGGGAGTTTACGAATGTAATTCTACAGCCTCGAAGCTTAACGATGTAGCTGTCTTTGTGTATGAGATAATAGCGAATTCAAAATTCAAAGAAAAAAATAAAATTATATCCGCTTTCGTCAATAAGTATGTAAGCTATAATACTTTTATGAAGAAAGACGAGTTGTTAAAAACTTTGCGGAAAAAGGTTTATAAAAAACTTCGTGCAAAAAAAATTGAATATGAAATTACTTTTTAACACACGCACGTTTTGGGAAGAACCCCCGCGGGCTAGGCATCAATTGGCGCGTGCGTTGGCTTCGGAAGGGATGGAAATATATTTCATTGCCAAAAACAAGAAGGGGAATAGTTCCATTCAAATAAATGAAGTTGAAAAAAATATATTTTTAATAGAACCGTATTGGAAATTTCCCGGCGTTGTTAATTATCGGTTGCCGGTTTTTAATGAAAAATATCAAAAATGGCTTTTTGAGCAAGTTAAAAAAAAATTCGGAGATATACCGGTAGTAAATTTCGATCCTTCGGCTTGGCTTTTAAATGATTACTTCTCGAAAGTAATATATTTTTGTAATGACAATTTTATCGCATATAAAAGAAGCAAATGTTTTCTTGTTTCGGTATATCATTATTTGACGGAAAGAAAAGTTATTGAAAATTCCGTTTTCAGTTGTGGCGTAAGTAAATATTTGTATTCAAAATTATCTAAATACACGGATAATGCCCATTTGTTTTTAACCGCCGCGCCGAATATCAATTATGATTTTGATGTGGAAGAAACTCGGGATATCCCGGTAAAAGGAAACGACAAGATAAAAGTCGTTTACGTCGGTTGGGTGAACAAAATAGACGGTGAATGGCTCGGTAATGCCGTTACAAAAGAGAATTATGCTATCACCGTTATTGGTCCGAATTATTCGAAGTTAAAAGACAAATTCAACGGAATGAAAAATATCAAGTTTATCGGGGAAAGAAGAGGTGACGAGTTGTATGGATATCTGGCGAAAGCCGATGTAGCCATTGCGCCGTATGTTGATGATAATGATACGCGAAAAGTTTATACTATGCCGAACAAATTTTGGCTTTATCTTGCTTTCGGGTTGCCGATTGTTACGCGAAAAATTAATAATCTTGCCGATTTACCGAAAGGCTTCGTTTATCAAGCCGATTCGGCGGAAGAGTTTACGGCAAAAATAGCAGAAGCTGCAGAAGCTAATTCCCTTGTTTTAAGAAAAAATCGTATGGCATTTGCAAGAGAAAACACTTGGGAAAAACGCGGGAAAGAATTTAAAAATTTATTAGAAAAATATTTGTAGAGTTTACAATGGAAAAACTAAAATTTGCAATTATCGGCTGCGGAAGAATTGCTCAACGGCATGCCGAGCATATTAACAGATTGGCGGAGCTTTCGGCCGTTTGTGATATCGAGAAGGAGAAAGCGGATGCGCTCGGGAAAAAATATTCCGCGAATGTTTATTATGACATTGATACCTTGCTTGATAACGAGGCTGATGTCGATGTGATTTCGATTTGTACTCCGAACGGTTTGCACGCCGAACAAACCATCAAAAGTTTAAAAAAAGGCTTTCATGTTTTATGTGAAAAACCGATGGCCTTATCGGTATATGACGCGGGCAGAATGATCGATGCGGCGGAGAAAGCCAATAGAAGGCTTTTTATTGTTAAGCAAAATAGATTTAATCCACCTGTTGCCGCGGTAAAAAATTTGATAGACGAAGGTAAATTGGGGAGAATTTTCAGCGTTCAATTAAATTGTTTTTGGAACAGAAATTTCGAATACTATCAATCTTCTCCATGGAAGGGAACGAAAGATTTGGACGGTGGCACGTTGTTTACCCAATTCAGTCATTTTATAGATTTGCTTTTTTATTTAATCGGTGATGTTCAGGAAGTTTACGCCTTTGCGGATAACTTTGCACATAAGGGTGTGATAGAGTTTGAAGATACGGGTGTTGCCGTATTAAAATTTTACAACGGCGTAATAGGTACGGTAAATTATACCGTGAATAGTTATGCTAAAAACATGGAGGGTTCGATTACAATATTTGGCGAGAAGGGAACGGTAAAAGTCGGCGGGCAGTATTTGAACGAATTGGAATATCAAAGTATTGAAGGCGTTAAAATAGAAGGTTTGCCTGAAGGCAACCCACCTAATAATTACGGTAAATACGTCGGCTCGATGTCCAACCATGACAAGGTTTACG
>CAZMZM010000091.1:0-1695 GCA_964570865.1 uncultured Melioribacter sp. | reverse complement strand
CCTAATAATTACGGTAAATACGTCGGCTCGATGTCCAACCATGACAAGGTTTACGAAAACGTAATAAGCGTTCTTACACAAGGCGGAGTGATTGCCACAAACGGCTTCGAGGGTCTAAAAACCGTTGAAATAATTGATAAAATTTATAGGAGTGTCAAAAAATAAATGGCGGCGGAATTTCACGAGATCGGGATAAAAAACGTTCAATTCGGGGAAAATGTAAAAGTGGTTAAACCCGTTAACTTATACGGTTGCAAAATCGGTGATAATTGCTTTATCGGTCCCTTTGTGGAAATTCAAAAAGATGTAATTATAGGAAATAATTGTAAAATACAATCACATTCTTTCATATGTGAATTGGTAACTATAGGGAACAATTGTTTTATTTCTCACGGAGCGATGTTTATTAATGATAAATTTAAAAAAGGCGGTCCCGCGGGAGGCGACAAGACGTTATGGAATTCCACTGTAATCGGCAATAACGTATCGATAGGAACAAACGCCACGATTCTGCCCGTTTCGATATGCGATAATGTGGTAATAGGGGCGGGAAGCGTTGTAACCAAGGATATTTCCGAACCCGGCGTTTACGCGGGAAATCCTGCAAAAAAAATAAGGGATTTATAAACATGGAAATTCGATTTGTAGATTTAAAGAGACAATACGAAAGTATAAAAGACGAAATAGATGTCGCAATAAATAAGGTGTTGGAGAACACCGCCTTTATTAAAGGGAAATTTGTTGAGGAATTCGAACACAATTTTGCCGAAAAACTCGGGGTTAAATATTGCATCGGCGTCGCCAACGGCACCGATGCGTTAATCATTTCATTGCGGACTCTCGGTATTGGTGTAGGCGACGAAGTAGTAGTTCCTGCAAATTCTTTTATCGCCACATCGGAAGCTGTAACCGCCGTCGGCGCTAAAGTTGTCTTTGTCGATGTAAATCCCAAGACTTACAATATTGATGTTACCAAAATCGAGGAGAAAATAACGAATAGAACCAAGGCGATAATACCTGTTCATTTATACGGACAGCCCGCCGATATGAAAGAGGTTCTCGCTTTAGCAAAGAAATATTCCTTATTTGTTATTGAAGATAGCGCGCAGGCACATTTTGCGAAATATAAAACGGGTGAAGAATGGCGGCACGTCGGAACGTTCGGGGATATGGCGACATTCAGTTTTTATCCCGGTAAAAATCTCGGCGCATATGGCGACGGAGGTGCGATTGTAACCGATAACGAGGAACTTGCGAAAAGAGCGAGAATGTTTGCAAATCACGGCAGAATAGCCAAATACAATCACGAGTTTGAAGGGTATAACAGTCGGTTGGACGGATTGCAAGCGGCGATACTTAACGTTAAACTTAAATACATCGACGAATGGACAGATAAGCGTAGAAAAATTGCACGGAGATATACGGAATTACTGTCGGATATCGGTGATTTGACTTTACCTTTTGTCCCTTCCTATGTTAATCCAGTATGGCATTTGTTTGTGATTAGAACTTCAAAAAGAAATGAATTAAAAGAATATTTGAAAGAAAAAGGAATAGCTACGGGAATACACTATCCGATAGCATTGCCGAATTTAAAAGCGTATGAATATTTGGGACATTCGAAAAACGATTTTCCCGTATCTTCCGAGTATCAAGAACAAATTTTAAGTTTGCCGATGTTTCCGGAGCTAAATG
>CAZMZM010000090.1:0-5965 GCA_964570865.1 uncultured Melioribacter sp. | reverse complement strand
ATTCTCATATTTTTCGAATTAAAATTTATTCCCCTCGAAATGAATTTCAAAATTTTCACGGTGCAGGTGTAAAAGATTTTTTCAAACATTTCCTTTTTTTGACAATGCAAAAATTGAAATGTCCCTAATTTTCTGATAAATTGGTTAGGAAAATAATTTCTTGTTTTAAAAAGTTGAGAGGAATAATTCTAAAAAGGGATAAGGGAATATCGTAATGCCTAAAATCATTGATAATATTAGGGAAAAACTCAGTCCTAATTTAAAAAGCGCTCTTAATATTTCTTATCGTTGCGATTTTTGTGTGGGATATTTCAACTTAAGGGGGTGGAAAGAGGTTGTTAATGAAATAGAAAAATTTGAAGGTGGCAAGGACAATCAAGCGCGAATACTAGTAGGAATGCAAAGGCACCCGAACGAAATTCTGCACGAATATTTTTCTCTTAAGCCCACGGATCCGATTGATAGAAACAGAGCAAACAAAATAAGAAAACATTTTGCAAGAGAGTTTAGGGAACAATTGACAATCGGATTGCCTACACCGGAAGACGAAAACGCATTACGAAAACTTTCAAAACAATTGAAAAGAAAAAAAGTTGTTGTGAAATTATTTCTAAAACATCCGCTTCACGCAAAACTCTATTTGACATATCGTAATGATGATTTCAATCCTTTAATTGCATTTGTAGGGAGTAGTAACCTGACATTTTCTGGCTTGAGCACTCAAGGGGAATTAAATGTTGATGTTCTGGAACAGGACGCGGCAAGAAAATTGAGAGATTGGTTCGAAGAAATGTGGAATAATAATTGGTGTGTCGATATTTCAGAGGAGCTAATTGAAATACTTGATACAAGTTGGGCATCCGAAAAACTTTACTCGCCTTATCATATTTATTTGAAAATGGCATATCATCTTTCGCGAGATGCACGAGCGGGTATAAGTGAATTTACTATTCCCAAGGTTTTTCAAAACACACTTTTGGAATTTCAACAAAAAGCCGTATTGATTGCCGCACATCATTTGCATCGGAGAAATGGGGTCTTGATTGGCGACGTCGTCGGGTTGGGAAAAACTATTACCGCTACCGCTCTGGCAAAAATTTTTGAGGATGATTTTTCTCTTGAAACATTGATCATTTGTCCCAAAAACCTTGTTGGAATGTGGGAGGATTACGCTTATAAATATCAGTTGCGAGCAAAGGTTTTGCCAATAAGTATTGTCCAACAAAAATTACCTAATATGCGACGGTATCGTTTGGTAATAATAGATGAAAGCCATAACCTGAGAAATAGAGATAGCAAACGGTACAGAGCTGTATCCGAATATATTTCATTAAATGCCTCAAAAGTAATCTTATTGACGGCTACTCCGTATAACAAGGATTTGACGGATTTGTCTAATCAATTACGTTTGTTTATCGATGAGGATATGGATTTGGGAATAAGCCCTGAAAATGAAATTAAAAGGATTGGGGGAAGGGCTGAATTTAATGCCGAATATCAAGCGGCACCAAATACTCTCGCTGGCTTTGAAAAAAGTAGTTTTATGGACGATTGGCGCGAATTGATGCGCCTCTTTCTAGTTCGTCGGACTCGCAGTTTTATTAAAAGTAATTATGCTAAAACTGACAAAGAAACGGGAAGACAATATTTGGAATTCCCTGACGGCACGAAGAGTTTTTTCCCGGAACGAATTCCTAAAAAATTGGAATATGAATTTAATCCCGGAGATCCTAATGACCAATACGCCAAATTATATTCTTCGGAAGTGGTTAATTTAATTAACTCTCTCGAATTACCTCGATATGGATTGGCGAACTATTTAATTGAGAATGCTAAAGAAAAAGCTGGCAGAGAAGAGAGAATAATTGTGGAAAATTTATCTCGGGCAGGAAAAAGATTAATGGGTTTCGCGAGAACTAATTTGTTCAAACGTTTGGAAAGTTCGGGCTATTCCTTTTTGCTTTCTATTGCAAGACATGTAATTAGAAATTACGTTTTTATTTATGCTATAAAAAACGGATTACCGTTGCCTATTGGCGCTCCCGAAAAAAATATGCTTGATGTTTTTATGAATGATATAGATCCTGAAAGTAAGGAAAAGGGGGACGTAACCCCTTGGAAATTGTTGAATGAAGAAAAATTGTCGGAAATTGCTGAAAATACTTATAAGGCTTTTCAAAATGATAAGAACAAGTTTGATTGGATAAGTTCGGCTTTGTTCAAAGATCAATTGGTAAAGCACTTAAATTCGGATGCGGCGAACTTACGGAAAGTCTTGGAAATAGGGAAAAACTGGAAGCCTGAGAACGATAGACAATTGAAAGCCTTGTATGAATTGTGTACCATTAAACATAAAAACGACAAAATTCTGATTTTTACGCAATATGCCGATACGGCAAAATATCTTTATGATTATTTTGAGAAAAAAGGCGTTGAAAAGGTCGGAATTGTAACGGGGGAATCGGAAGAACCGACTACATTAGCTTATAGATTTAGTCCGATTAGCAACGAAAAGCCACACATTGCGGGAAGCGAAGAAGAATTGAGAATTTTGATTACCACGGATGTTTTAAGTGAAGGACAAAATTTGCAAGATGCTCACATAGTTTTAAATTACGATTTACCCTGGGCTATAATAAGACTTATTCAACGTACCGGACGAGTTGATCGTATTGGACAGAAAGCGGATAAAATTTTGTGCTATTCCGTTCTACCAGAAGACGGAGTAGAAGATATTATTAAACTTCGTAAGCGGTTAAAAAAACGTATTCAGGAAAATGCCGAGGTCGTAGGCTCGGATGAAACTTTCTTCGAGGGCGACCCGGTTAATATCTCCGATCTGTATAACGAAAAAGCCGGAATACTTGACGAAGATGATGAAACCGAAATTGATTTAGCATCGTATGCTTATCAAATTTGGAAGAATGCAACGGATAAAAACCCGGCACTTAAAAAAATAGTGCCTAACTTACCAAACGTCGTTTTTGCAACGAGATCAGCGCCCGAGGAAATTGAACGAAACGGAGTTATTACTTACGCTCGAACTTCGGACGGTAACGATTTTCTTACACTTATTGATGATAAGCTAAATGTCGTTACTCAATCGCAACTTAAAATTTTAAAGATAGCTAAATGCGAGGCAAACGAAAAACCGCTTCCTCGCCTCGATATACATTTTGACCTGGTGAAAAAAGGGATTGAAAATATTGCGGAAACAGAAGCACGCATAGGCGGACAGCTTGGTAGAAAGAATTCTGCACGTTACAGAGTCTATAAAAGATTGGAAAAATTTTACATGGATAATAAGGATACGCTTTTTGAAAACGATGCTCTTAAAAAAGCGGTTGAAGATATTTATAAATATCCGCTTCGCGAAGTTGCTCGCGAAATATTGAACCGGCAGTTAAAAGCAGGTATTAATGATGACGAATTGGCGGAATTGGTTGTTTCCTTGCGGGACGAGAATAAGCTTTCCATCGTTGAAGATGACGAAACAAAGCAAAACCGAGAACCGCAAATTATTTGCTCAATGGGATTAAAAAAATAAGGGTCATTTATGCAAAATTCGATTTCTAAAACCGATTTTAATGAATTTATCAGAAACTTTAATTTCAAGAACCTTTTTATAGAATTAGGTTGGGATAATTTTAATGAGAAGAAATTCGTTAAAATTACCGACGAAAAATTCGAACTGGAAGGCGTGGCACAGAAAAAAGGTTTTGCCGTTTTCGTTTGTCATCCCGGGAGTAATTCGAAATTACCTACCAAAGATATTCGCAGAAAAATTGACAGAGAAATTACAAAACTGTATCACGAACATCTTTTGATTTTCATAGATAAAAACCGCACGCAACAACTTTGGCAATTGAGCGTTCGCGAACCGAATATGCCCATTCAGTTGCGTGAGTTTCCTTACTATTCCCATCAAGAACCCGAACTTCTTTTCCAAAAACTTCGTAATCTGTTTTTCTCATTTGACGAGGAAGATAAAATAACTTTGTTGGACGTTAAATCGCGGGTTACGGAGCAGTTTAATCAAAACGCAGAAAGCGTTACGAAAAAGTTTTACACCGAGTTCAAAAAACACCACAAGGTTTTTCAATCTTTTATTGAAGGCTTGGAAAATCAATTCGAAATAGATTGGTACACTTCTTTGATGCTAAACAGATTGATGTTTATCGATTTCATTCAGAAAAAAGGATTTCTCGACGGCGACCCCGATTATTTGAGAAACAAGTTAAAATACGTGCAAAAACAAAAAGGGGAAAATAAATTTTACAAATCATTTTACAAAACATTTTTGCTTACTCTTTTTCACAAAGGCTTGGGTAAACCTGAACACCCGCCCGAACTTGAAAAGGAAATAGGTAAAGTTCCATATCTTAACGGCGGCTTGTTTGATGTTCACCAATTGGAAAAAGAGAACGAAAACCTCGATATAAAAGATGAAGCGTTCGAAAAGCTTTTTGAATTTTTTGATAGTTACAATTGGTATCTCGACGTTCGTCCCGATGCTTCGGGCAAAGATATTAATCCCGACGTAATCGGTTATATTTTTGAGAAATATATTAACGACCGCGCTGAAATGGGCGCTTATTACACAAAGGAAGATATTACGGAGTACATTGCTAAAAACACAATCATTCCTTTTTTGTTCGACAGAGTAAAAGAAAAAGTAAAAAACGCATTTGCGCCCGAAAGTTCCCTTTGGAAAATGTTACGCGATAACCCCGACCGTTACATTTACGATGCCGTTAAAAAAGGCGTTCCGCAGAACGGCGGTTTGTTCGACGATTTACCCGACGAAATTAAAGCCGGTTTTCGTCCCGATTTGGAAAAACAAGTTGTAAAAGAAGAAACAACCCCGCACCTTTGGGAAATAAGAAAAGTTTGGAATAAAAAAGCCCCCGAAAATATTGCTCTGCCAACCGAAACTTATCGCGAGCTTATAGAACGCCGCAAACGATACGACGAAATTAAAAATAAAATACTCAACGGCGAAATTAACGACATAAACGATTTTATCACTTATAATTTGAACATTCGGCAATTCGCGCAAGATGCAGTTGAACAATATGAAGGCTCTGATTTTATTAGCGCTTTTTATAATGCGATAAAAGAAATTACAATACTCGACCCGACCGCGGGTTCCGGCGCTTTCCTTTTTGCCGCGCTTAATATTCTTGAACCGCTTTACGCCGCTTTGCTCGACCGTATGCGCGAATTTGTTGCACTTGACGACGAAAAAGGCACGGGCAAAAAGTATGAAAATTTCCGAAAGGTTTTGGCGGAAGTAAATAAACACCCGAATGAAAAATATTACATTTACAAAAGCATAATATTGAATAACCTTTACGGCGTGGATATTATGAAAGAAGCCGTTGAAATTGCAAAACTGCGCCTTTTCCTTAAACTTGTTGCCGTTGTTGACCCCGATAAAAACAAAGAAAATTACGGACTTGAACCTTTGCCCGATATTGATTTTAATATTCGTTCCGGTAATACGCTTGTGGGATTTGCTTCGTACGAAGAAATAAAAAACGCTTTTGACGAAAAGGAAGCAGGCGGTTATATAATTTACGGCGATGAAAGAAAAGCCTTAGAAAAAGTTGAAGACGAAGCCAATATTGTAGCCGATTTATACAGGGAATTTAAACAACAACAAACAATTAACGACCCCAATTCCGTTTCATACAAAAAAACTAAGGCGAAAGTTTTTGAACGTTTGCAAAAACTTAACGATTACTTAAATGAATTGCTTGCTTACCAATATGGCATTGATGTTACAAATAAAATAAAATATACAAAATGGCTCGAAAGCCATAAGCCTTTCCATTGGTTTGCTGAATTTTATGAAATTATTCACCAACGCGGAGGTTTCGATGTTATTATTGGTAATCCGCCGTATGTGGAACTTAGAAAGCTAGAGTCTCCTTATAAAGTGATAGGGCTCAAGACACAATCC
>CAZMZM010000089.1:0-5988 GCA_964570865.1 uncultured Melioribacter sp. | reverse complement strand
ATAAATACAATTCATATTTTTGAGGAGGAGCAAAAAATGAAGAAAATATTTCTATTTTTATTTGTCATTACTTCCGCTCTATTTTCGCAAGAATTCACTTATAATTACCTCGGGGCATGGGATAATTACGGACTTCCGGATTATCTTGAACCACAGAGAGATTCAATTTCCGAAGATTTTACCGATAGAATAAACTCAATTTTAGTACCTCGCCATAATTTGGTAGAAAGACATCCTGAACTTTTTAATCAATCAGTTAAAAATAAAATTACCTTGCAACAGGATGCAGATGTTTTTCTTACCTTTTTTAAGGAAACGGCAGGTTTTAGAAATTCGTTTGGTTTCTATTATTACAATCAGAATGATATTTCCGATGATAAAGCCGTGGAGTTTAACGGAGACTCCCAATACGGAGTTATCCCAAATTATGACGCATTGAATACCGGAACAATGACAATTGAATGTTGGGTTAAACCAAATGATCACAAATATCAGATTTTATACAGAGAAAACTTTATTGATTTTTATGTCGATTGGGACATAATCTATTTTAAATTGGAAGATCAGAGGACTGCAACAGTGCGTCTTTATAATAAACCGCTTATTTATAAAGGCTGGAATCATATCGTTGTAACTGTTAATTTGGAAGGGTCAAAATCCCGAGTAAAAATTTATGTTAATGGTCAGCAGGAAGAAGAAAAACTGGTAAATGCGTATCTGTCTTCGTCCACTGAAGATTATAGAGTTGCAGCTTATACTGATAATAATTGGGATCTGATAGGTGGAATGGATGAATTGGTTTTGTATAATATAGTTTTATCGGATGAACAAATATCGGAAAGATATAATAACAGAGCAGGCTCTGTTGATTTACCTACCGGAATAAATGCTGATACAGACGTAATAGCTCGTTTTCAGTTTAACGGTTCAGGGGATACCGTAGATAATAATTGCACAATCGGTGCCGGACATGATATGACGTTATTTAATCAGCCTGAATATATACACGGAGTATTTGGTCGTCCTCCCGCTTCACCTGAAGATTTGTTTAATCAGGGCATAACAATTGCTTTCCCTAATGTTTCCAAAGAACATTCAGGTGGTAAATTAGTTGAAGGTGATAAAGTTAAAATCGGACATTTTCCGGCAGGTACTGTTATCGGATGGTTTTTGTATGCTAACGGATTTAGAGTTTATAGTATTTTGGACAACTATAGAACAAATAAGTGTCTTTTCTCGGATGATGATTTTAATCAAGAGGATCCGCCTATCAATAGGCATAATATTATGTTTATTGATGCTGAAAGTGGAAATATGGTTGTTGGATTTGAAGATATTATACGTCCTTGGGGCGATAAAGATTTTGATGACGCAACATTTATCCTTTCCACTTCTCCGTCTAATGCAGTTGACACTACCGGCATGATAAGTTACGGAGAACCTCCTGCAAATCCGGTTGCGGATTTAAGTCTTGCTTCTGCAGTAAATAATGCTAATCCTTCAAACGGTGATGAAATTCAATATTCAATTACAGTAAGTAATGCCGGGCCAGATGCGGCAACAGGAATTAAAATTCATGATGAGATTCCCGAAGGATTAATTTACCTCAGTAATTCACCCGGTATCGGATCTTATGATCTTGCGACAAATATTTGGTCAATTAGTTCATTGAATGCCGGCGAAAGTGCTACATTAATATTAACTGCCGAAGTCAATCTTGATTCATTATCTCAATCGGCATTTAATATTGGGTCAGCATCAGATTACAATGTCTTTGTCCTTGATGATATGTATCAACCTACTGCTGATGTTGAGGGGAAAATTGCAGTCGGGAATAATGCAAATTTCGAAAACTTTTCAATCGGATATGATATTCGCAACAATACTAATAACGGCGCCGTTTTAGTTTCGGGCTATAATTTAACATATCTCAGCGGAGATGTTTACGGCGGAGATGTTACTTATGTTCATGAAACTAATCTGCCGGACAGCAACGTCGGAATAATTAACGGTACGATTCGGCAAGATACATTAGTTAATTTTGAAGAAGCGGAAGATTATCTGTTATCTCTCTCAAATACGTTAAAAGAGTATTCTGTTAACGGAACTACAGAATTTACATATACACAGCTTGCAATGACCGGAACAAATCCTTTTCTGAACGTATTCAAGGTTAATGCGGATACGCTTTCAATGGCTACCGAGGTCGTAATCAGCGTGCCTAACGGCTCTGTAGTTCTCGTAAATATCGGAGGTGATAATATTGATTGGCATGGAGGTTTGGTAGTCTCCGGTACGGACATTTCCAATGTCATGTATAATTTTTATGATGCTGATAACATAACAATTCACCAGATAGATGTTACCGGTACTATTCTTGCCCCGAAAGCGCACATTAATTTTATTAGCGGCGTTCAAAATGGACAAATGATTGCAAAAAGTCTTGAAGGTACTGCACAGTATAATAATGTTCCATTTGTCGGTTTAGTCCCTTCCGATTCTGTGCTTGTAAATATTGCCGAAGTTGTTGCATCAGAACAGGATGACCCTGACTCACATCCCGGAAATGGAGTATCTACCGAAGATGATTATTGTTCTGTCTCAATCTCATTTGCAGCTGAAAATGCAACAAACAATACAGGTGTTGAGTGGGAACTATACAGTGAATCGGGTAATGGAGAACTTATCTGGGCTATGACTAAAGACAGCGAAGGGAATCTGCTTACAGGTAATTGGGGTGGAAATATTTATCGTTCTACCGATAACGGTTCTACATGGAACTTGTTAAATCCGGATATGAATGTTAATTATATTTGGGCTTTAGCAGTCGATGATAATGTAATCTATGCCGGAACCGATAGCGGACTTTATGTCTCCCCGGATAACGGAAGCACTTGGAATTTTAGTTACGGTGCTAACTTGGAATTTCGTTCAGTTTATGTGCGAAACGGACAAGTTTATGCAGCGAGTTGGGGTGGAGGTGTATTTGTAAGTGATAATAACGGCGTTACGTGGACTAACTTAAATGATGACATTGTAGGGATTCCATTTACATCAGTTGTTGTTACTTCATCAAATAATATTATTCTTGGCAGTTTTGATTCGGGAATTTATAAATCTACAGATAATGGTGCATCATTTTATTCCGTACCTATTGATTACAGATTCGTTTGGTCACTTATCGTTAATTCTAATGGCTACTTATTTGCCGGTACTTACGGAAATGGAGTTTATAGTTCTATTGACGGAGGGGAAACGTGGCAAAAAGATTTTGGAGTAACCGCAAGGTACATCTATAATTTTGCTATTGATGCTAATAACGACTTATTCGCAAGTTCATGGTCAAGCGGAGTTTTTGTGGCTTTGAGCGGCGGTAAAACCTTTGGGATGAAATCGTCAAACTGGAAGCCTCTCGGATTACAAGGAAGGGGAGTAACTTCAATAATTAACGGAGATACTCCGGAGATATTGTTTGCCTCGACTCAAGACGGAAAAATTTATCGTACGACAAATGCGTTAACCGGAATTGAGGAGAGTGAAATAATACCATTTAAGTTCGGTCTCTTTCAAAATTTCCCAAATCCGTTTAATCCTTCAACAGAGATTAAATTTTCTTTGGCTCAAAAATGTAACGTTACCCTGAAAGTTTATTCAATGTTGGGTGAAGAAGTTGCACAATTAATTCCCGGCAAAGTAATGGATCGGGGAATTCATTCTGTTGTTTTCAATTCGAAAAAACTATCGTCGGGTGTTTATTTCTATAGACTAAAAGCAGGGAACTTTATCAGTACAAAGAAGATGATATTACTTAAATAATTTTCGATTTTTTACAATAATTAAAAAAGGAGCAACCGGAAAGTTGCTCCTTTTTTTATCGCAATAATAATATCATTTATATTTAATAATTACGGCTTTATTCTTTTAATACTAAATCTTTTTTCTAAAATATTCCAACATTCGTTTATTATTCTATTATTCACAAATTTAATAGGATAAGAACAATTGTATCAATTTCCCGTTAATGAATTGTCAGTTTATCATTAGGTGTATAAACAAAGTTTATTAATGTAACTGTTATTCTATTTAGGTAATTATTTTCCCGTTAGTGATGCCCAATATTTATTATTACCAATTAAAAAATGAAAAATAAATAGATGTACAAAATTAATGACAGCAATCAGCAATTTGCAAATTAATCATTATTGAAAAAAGTAATTGAATTATAGATTTATCAATCTCATCTTTTGATCAAGCGAAGTTTGTAATAAAATAATCCCGCCAAAGTTTTTCCGTCGTAAATACTTCCATCTATTATTGCTTGTTCCGCTTCTTCAAGTGATAACTCTAACAATTCCATCCCATATTCGCCCTCTTCACGTTCGGTTTCGCCCGGAATTAAGTTTTGTGCCAAATAGATATGTAGTAACTCCGTACAAAATCCCGGTGTTGTTGCAATAGTTCCGAGTTTGTCAAGATTATCAGTTGAGTATCCGGTTTCCTCTTTTAATTCGCGGAGTGCACAAACGGAGGGGTCTTCGGATGCTTCCAACTTACCGGCAGGGAGTTCAATCATAAATTTATCAAACGGATAACGGTATTGCTTAACGAAAATAATTTTGTTCTCGTCGGTTACTGCAACAACTACGGCACCGCCGTTATGAACAGCAATTTCTCTTACCGATTCATTCCCGGAATCGTATTTTATTTTATCTACTTTTAAATCGAAAACCCTCCCGTTAAAGAGGGTTTCAGAAGAAATAACTTTAAAATTCATTTTTATCTCTTAAGTTTCGTAATAAGGAATCAGTTCATGCCCCAGATATTTTACAACCGCCGTAATCACACCTAAATCATCCAAGTAGCCAATCAACGGGGAGATGTCGGGGATTGCATCGATTGGAGCTATAAAATAGAGTAACGCCCCGATTACAATTGCCTTACGGTACCACTGAACATCACTATCTTTTATGTAATTGTAAAGAGCAACAATATCGCGGGCAAAGGAAATCTTTTTTCCTGTTCTTTCTATCTTTGTCCAAAGTCCTTCTTCTATTTCGGCTGTTTTTTCTTCAACATCTTCAGCCGAAGTAATGTCGGAAGTGAAATCAAACTCATCTACGTTTTTCATATATTCCTCCTCTATTATTTCTTATGTTGTTCGAACCAATTGAAAAGCGAATGCCACCAAAACTTTGCATTTTGCGGTTTGGTTACAAAGTGTGTTTCGTTAGGGAAGTAGAGCAATTTGCTCTCGACTCCCTGTCGCTGCAATGCCGTAAAAAGCTGAAAAGCTTGACCTTCCGGAACTCGAAAATCATGTCCGCCTTGTACAATCAGCATCGGAGTTTTGAAATTTTCAACATAGCTGCTCGGCGACCATTTTTTATATAACTTCGGATTCGTCCAAGGAGTTCCTTTAAATTCCCATTCGGGGAACCAAAGTTCTTCGGTTTCACCGTACATACTCGATTGATCGTAAACACCGTCGTGTGAAAAGAGAGCATTGAATCTGTCCGAATGTCCTTCAATCCAGTTTATCATGAATCCGCCGTATGATGCGCCGGCTGCAAAAATATTATCTTTATCGATAAAGTTGAACTTACTTAACGAATTATCCAATACTGACATCAAATCTTCGTAAGGCTTTCCACCCCAATCACCCGAAACGGCGTTAGTGAAATCTTGTCCGTAGCCGACGCTTCCGCGAGGATTTGCCGCAACAACCACGTAACCCGGAGCCGCAAATTGTTGTAAATTCCACCGGTAATGAAAATCATCCGTCCAATGACCTTGGGGACCGCCGTGAATCAGAAAAATTAACGGGTATTTTTTGTTGGGATTAAAGAAGGGAGGTTTTACTAAAATCGCTTGAATTTTTGTACCGTCATTACTTGTTGTCCAAAATGTTTCAATGTCGTTGAAAAGTAATTTTGAAATTAGCGGCTTATTTATAAAAGTTATTTCGTTTTCTTTTTTTGTTATTAAGTC
>CAZMZM010000088.1:0-5000 GCA_964570865.1 uncultured Melioribacter sp. | reverse complement strand
TAATATTAGACATTTATTTTTTATATTAATTATCTCAATTTCAAAGTTCAGTGGAATTTTATTATTTATAGGCGTCTAGATATTTATTCTTGAAATAATTATTAATGAGGTAACAATGAAATTATCAAGATTTTTAACTTTCTTATTTTTATTACCGGTATTAATTTGGGCTCAGGGTACTGCAGGTACATCGGCTAAATATGAATATAGAAAACTTGTTGACATGCAGACTGCAGGTGTTCTTGAAAAAGGGTATGTAGCCGTTACTTCACATGTTTTACCTTATGGTGTGGTTGACATGGGGTTGGAAGTTGGTGTTTTCGAGAACCTCAGTTTCGGTATTTCGTATGGCGGTGAAAATATTATTGGTGATTCAAGAATTAATTGGTACAGTTGGCCCGGTATTAATATTCGTTATAGATTAATTGACGAATCCGATTCGACGCCCGGTATTTCGCTTGGATTTGATTCGCAAGGAAGAGGGAGGGAAAGTAAAGAACTAAAAAGATTTGATTATAAAGCTGACGGACTGTTCGCCGCTGTCTCAAAAAATTTTAATTTTCTCGGCTATTTAAGTCTTCACGGTGAAATTAATTATTCCTTTGATAACAAAGACGGGGACAAAAACCCAAACCTTAAAATCGGCATTGAAAAGACAATTGGAAAATCTGTTTCGTTTTTGGCGGAATATGATTTCGCCCTTAATGATAACGGGGAATTATCTTTTGGAGCCGGAAAAGGTTATTTAAATTTTGGATTGAGAGCTTCGTTGGGTAAAGGGCTCACAGTTGGAATAGACATGAGAAACATGCTGGAGAATAAGAAGATAAATTCTGCTGTCGCGGAGCGTGGTCTCTATTTGGAATATATTTCCCCGATATTTCAATAAGTGTACAAATTTTATTCAATTTAATAATTAATTGTACAAGTTCTTAACATCAGCTTCTTTTTTCCCTTAATTCCTGCATCTTATTTGGCATTTAAGTTGTTTACTTGTTAGTAAACAAATAATCGGAGTATAAAATGAAAACGATAAAATTATTTTTAATAGCTGCTCTTTTGAGCATTGGTGTAACCGGATGTTATACGCAATTAGCTAAGGACGATCCTTATGAGACAGAATATTCTCATGTACGGAGTTATTCATCTGAAGATACTCAATCCGATGGTTATGATAATGGCAGCGATAGGGACAATAAACAATCGTATTCCGATAATAATTATTCTTCCGATCAATACGAGAAAACTAATCAATCAGCTTATTATGATGACTCACCGCAAGAAGGCGGCGATACATATGTAAACAATTATTATTTTGATGACGACGATGATTACTTTATCAGCTATCGGAGATATTTTTGGGGTTACACACCAGGTGTTACAATTATTAACTACAATCCTTGGAGTTGGAGCATCTGGGATCCGTGGGACCCGTATTGGGTAACCGGTTGCTGGGCTTGTTATCCAACGTATTCTTATTACTACAATCCTTACGGATCTTATTACGGCTGGCATTATGTTAATCCATGGTATGATTACGGAAATTATTATAAAACAAGAAGAAACCCGTATTATGCCGGACTAAGGAACAGAACGTACGGGCACGGAATAGTAAGACGCGGCGGGGTTACACGTAGAGGCGTTACAGCAGCTACTCGTAGAAATACCGGTAGTCGTAGAGAAACTACAGGTAGAGCCGGTGTTGTTAACAGACATTTCGGCTCGTCTGAAGTAAATCTTGATAATCTGAACGCAGGAAGAAGAGGAACAGTTTCCAAAGGTAGTAGTTCATCCAATAGAAGCGGAGTTCATAGAGGTGTTCCAGTAGATAAAAAGAACCGGCGTGAAGTTACGGCAACAGGAAGAAAAAAAGATGTTGGAAACAGAACTCCAAGTCCTGTTGTGCGGAAAAAGAATTTTGACAGAAAGTATTCTGTTGATAACAGAAGAACAAATAATAGTAAATCTTATACTCGGAAAAAGAGTACATCTCGTTCCGGCTCTGCACGCAAATCATATAGTAAGAGTGAAAGAAAAAGATATTATCAACCAAAAAGCAATTCCGGAAATAAGAAGCACTATCGACCTGCTCCTCCTAGAAAAAGAAGCAGCAGTTCATCCAAAAGCTACAACACAAAGCGTGAAAGCAAAAGCAGCTATTCTTCCCCACATAGTTCAAGACGAAGCTATTCATCTCCACGAAGCAGCAGAAGTTACTCAAGCCCTTCGCGAAGCAGCAGCCATTCACATTCTGCTCCTAGTTCAAGGTCAAGAAGTTCGGGAAGGAGTTCTCATTCTTCCAGAAGTTCGAGAAGAAGATAAGGAGAAAGAATAATGTTAAAGTACCTAAAATTAGTAATGGTTTTGCTGTTGCCGTTGGCAATCAGTTCAAATGCACAAAATATAACTGATGCGGTTAGACTTGCTGAGCCCGGAATAATAAATTCTGCATCGAGCATGGGGATGGGAAATGCAACAATTAGTAACAATATCGGGTATTCAAATTATCTTAATAATCCTGCTGCACTTGGATTATTAAAAAGCTCTGAATTTGTTTTTTCCTTTAATTTTGATTCGATTGCCAGTGATAATACTTATTTTAATAATAAATTGAGCAATTATCAAAATGCTAACGGTATAAATGATTTTGGATTTGCATATAAAGTCCCTACATCACAAGGCAGTTTGGTTTTCGGAATGGGATACAGTAAAATTAAAAACTTCAACAATATTACAGATTATTCGGGTTACAACAATGGCAATAATTCCCTTATACAAGATTTAACTTCGGTAAATTCACAGTTGACTTATGATTTACGTTTAAGCCACGGTGTTTTCGACGCGTCAGACAATTATCTATATGATGAGACTTACATAAACGGCAAACTGCAGCAGGATGGTTTAATTACAGAAAGCGGTAACGTTGATGAGTGGCAATTTTCCGGAGCGGTGGAAATTTCGAAAGGACTGTATGTCGGAGCAACATTAAATCTTATCGGAGGAACTTATTCTAATGACAGAGAATATACCGAAGCAGATACAAGAAATGTTTACGGCGGTAATTTACAGATGGACCCCGATGACCCGCTTACAATCGATTTTAAGAAATTTTATGTTAATGATAATATTCAATGGGAAATTAGCGGGGTGAACCTAAAAGCAGGATTTTTGTATGTACTTTCTCCTATGTTAAAAATAGCCGGTGCGATACAAACTCCGACAGGCTATAAAATAAACGAAACATATTTTGTGCAAGGTTCCAGCTATTTTCAGAACGATTACGGATATGACGTTACACCTCAAACAAGCACGCAGGATTATTCAATTTCGTCCCCTTTTATCTATTCGTTCGGCGCAAGCGCAAAGTTAATGTTTTTATCGTTGAGCGCTGAAACGGAATTAATTGATTATTCCCAAACAGAATTTACCGACGGTTTTTCTTCAGCAGAAAGAGTTGAGAAAAATAAGGAGATAATGAACAACCTGGGTTTTGCTCCGAGATATAAATTTGGAGTAGTGGCTAATATTCCTCGAACAGGAGTGTCGGTTAAAGGGGGATTTATCTATCTCAATTCTCCTTATAAAGATGCAAAAGCTGAAAATGCCAAAAAATATTTTACCGTTGGTGTTGGCGTTTTAACCGAAGGTAACTTTGGAGTTGATATTGCCGGAGCTTACGGATATTGGAAAGATTATCTTGATGTTTATGGAAATAATATTGCAAGAGTAAACAGAGACGTTACTGACCTAAAAGTTGTGGTTTCTTTGAAATATCTCTTTTAATATTTTTTTCCAGCTTTAAAATTAGGGATGATGAACTTCAAGTATTGGTTTCATCATCCCTTTCTTTTTATATTTCAAATTGGAAAATTAATTTATTTAACGGACTTAATGATTAAAGCAAAAGTAACTAGAATCGAGAGTAAGGATATTTACGTTATTACTCCGGAAAGCATTGAATACAGATGTGTTTTACCCGGCAGAATTAAAAAATCATTTAACTTAAAAAAAGATAAACTTCATACTCTTGATATTGTTGCCGTAGGTGACTTTGTTAAGATAGAAAAAATTGATGATGATCGTGCCGTAATTGAGTCTGTGCTTCCTCGCATTAATTATATTTCAAGAAAAGCTCCTAAAATAAGGGGCGCAGGCATTCGAGGTCAAAGACTTGAGCAGATAATAGCCGCCAATGTTGACTTGTTTATCCATGTTACCAGCGTTCACGAACCTGAGTTTAATAATAAATTTGTCGATAGAATGATAGTAATTGCAGAAAGCAATCATGTTGATTTTGTTTTGGTAATTAATAAAATAGATTTAGATCACGATGGAAAAATTCGGGAATGGGAAAAACTGTATCGAAATCTGGGTTATAGCGTAATTGTTACGAGTGTAACCGAAAATAAAAATCTTGCTACAATTAAAGAATTGCTGAATAATAAAACCGTTCTGTTTTGGGGACAATCGGGAGTAGGGAAATCATCTCTTTTGAATCAAATAGATTACAGAATCAATTTGAAAGTCGGAGATATTAGCGATTACTCGGGAAAAGGCAAACATACTACCGTAACAAGCCGTCTAATCAGGTTAGATAACATGGAATTGATTGATACTCCGGGCATTAGAGAACTTGAGCCTTACGGAATTAGGAAGGAAGATTTAGGTCACTATTTTGTCGAGTTCCCCGAGTATATTCCGGAATGCAGGTTTAACTCTTGTACTCATTTTCACGAACCCGGTTGCGCAGTTCGAAGCGCAGTTGAATCCGAAGAGATTTCAGTTGAACGTTATGAAAGCTACTTAAATTTACTTCAGACAGTTGAAGAAGATATTATTTTTTGAGTTATGCTTTTTTAAGTTAGTTTGATTTCAATTGATAATCTTCGGTTTTATGATCTGCTCCCCACAACCTGTACATAAATTTAAGCCACTAATTGAAATACAATAATTCAAAATAAAAAGGGGACAAATAATTTAAGAAAGAATGTCTCCTTGTT
>CAZMZM010000087.1:0-6279 GCA_964570865.1 uncultured Melioribacter sp. | reverse complement strand
CCTTGCTTTTATTTTGTAAAAGTTTTTCATATTGTTTACTCCCGAAATTATTTTATTTTCAAATGTTGTTATTTACAATAGCGCCAGATGTCCCCTCATTTATTATTTATTCTTTGATGCATCAAATGGACAAGTACCTTTTTTAAAAAACATAAAATCACAATATTTATCACCCTTCGCAATAGTATGCTGCCGTATGAATTCGGAATTTACAATATCTTCGATATAAGGATAACCGGCTACATCATGATCGCAGCCAAGCCATCCGACTTCCGGACAGTGCAACGCTTCGGCAATTTCGGCGCTAATACAACGGTCAACTATAATTGTCAAACAATTGGGCTCTTCTTTTATTTCCATGACATGATAATCATCATTTGCCGTCAACATGGCAATATTATACTTGCGATAGTTTTCGTAAATATTCCCTTTACATTTTACTAAATTATCCACATCATAAATTGCCGGCATCGAATATTTTGAATAACTCTGAAAAATATTTTTTATAAACCGATATGCTTCTTCTCTACCCTCTTTTACCGCTACAACATTAATTAAAGCCGTCATTATTACAAATTGTTTTGCGGTTTCTTCCGCAATTGATTTTGCCTTTTGATATGCTTCCGGATAGTTTTTAATTATCGATTTTTTTTCATTATTTACTTTTATCATAAATGGGATTAGACCGATAAATCCCGCTTTTTTAATTATGTTTTTTGCAAAAATAAATCCTATCTTCATCATTGTTAAAGAATCCATTCCGTCAATAATAGAACCGAGCGGCTTACCGTAAAACTTTAAATTTTCAACTGATTTTGGAGATTTACCATTTTTCATTTTTAACTTTCCTATAATATTTTATTTCTTTTGCTTAAAATACTTGAGAAATCAAACTAATTCTTTATGCACCTAATACTAAAACCGTCACCCTTTATCTTATAGTTGAAGGAAACATTGTTGTTATTATAGTGCAAGCTAACTTCGTAAGCGTCGCTACCGTACACCGTAGAACTCCAAAAACCGGTGTAGGCTCCTAAATAAAGGAAATCTCCTCCATAGTTGAAATAACGGTAGCCACCCAGCAAGGCAGAGAAACCCGAAGTATTTGTGCCTGCTCCGTCTCCACTTCCTTCCCCAATTGATTTTAAAGCATTTCCACTTCCACCTACTGTATTATTTAATGTTTGATATTCTGCTATTGTTGGTATGTGCCAACCGGATGGGCAAATTCCTTTTGCGCCTTCTGTTGTTACATACTGCATTGTTTCATCCCATTGGTATAAACCTCCGTATATCTCACAATTCGATGTGTAATTGTCATAGCAATATTTTTCTATAATGCCGTTATCGGTTTGGTCACCGGAACTGCTTGTTATCATTGTTCCTATGTCAAGATTTTCTCTTAACCAGCATTGGTCTCCAATTTGTACCGTGTGATATATTTTACCGCCGTAAGTTACAGTTGGTATTCCGGGACAGACTGTCGAGTCAACATTGTCGTCCGCTTCTATTTTTACTTTTACTTGGTCGCTGAAAAATTGAGGGTGTTCCGCTCCGAAAGCCCAAACTATATGTTTACCCGTGCCGCTTATTATTCCGCTACCAACATCTCCTGCTATGCTGCTCGATGAAAAATTCCAAGTTTGGCCCGCATCGGTAGAGACTTGCATTGTTACAGTCATTGTATCGTTATCGGCATCGCTTACGTCATAATGTATATCCACAATAAACGAGCCGTCGGTTCGCTCTGCAAATGTTACGTTGGTTACAACCGGAACGTGGTTTTGTGCTGTAATTGTAAGAGATGTTAATATTACAATTATTCCCGTCAGTTTAATAATGCTTTTCATTTTTATGTTCTCCTCTAATAAATTATTCTGTTTGTTTTACGGAACCTCCGGTGTTCCATTTTGCTGTTCACATTCCAAGAACATCGGAGGTTTTTATTAATCTGTAATTATTTGAGCAAAATCATTTTCTTTGAAATTATTTTCCCGTCTTCTTTTCCGTTAGCTTCAAAAAGATAAAAATAAATACCGGAGCTTACTACATTACCGAATTGATTTCTCCCGTTCCATTTTACCATGTGGCTGCCTCTGCTTTTTTCTTCATCAACCAAAACATTAATCAATTGCCCTAGTGAATTAAAAATTGATAATTTCACATTGGCGGTTTCAGGTAAATAATACTGAATTGTTGTCGTTGGATTAAACGGATTCGGGAATGCATTATTAATTTGATACTTCTGCGGATTTGTAACGAAATCTTCTTTTACGTCAACCGTAACCGAATCGATGAAATAACTCGTTGTTATTAAAGTATCGGCAGGGAAAGCATCAATATACACCGCTGTAATGCTGTCTTCACTCGCCGCATTCAACAGATTATTACCCGAAGAATTATTAGTGATACCGAAACTTTTTGAAAAAACACCTGAATTGGCATTTGTCTCTTTCAGCATCAAGTCAATTCCGGTGTTATCAGCGCCTGAATAAATACGAATCAGTTGTGAATCTATTTGAGTTGGAGAAAGATTTAAGTTTACATCCTGCACTGTAACAATGGGATTTTCGTCATAACTGTAAAAATACGATTTACTTAAATTAATTGAACCGGCTGAAGTAAGTGAATCAAGTACTGTTATCCTAAACGAAGCCGAGTCTTGTAAACCGTTATTATCATCAATCTTAAATGAAACAAGATTATTTCCGATTTGCTGCAATGTCGGTGTCCACGATAATACACCTTGATCACTTATTGTTAAACCTTCCGGAGCATTTTTTATTAAATATGATATCGGGTCGCTATCGGCATCAAAAACATTTATTTGATAATTTAACTCTACGTTTGTTAATGCCGAAGCCGGAAATTGCTGCTCAAGTATTACAGGCGAATTATTTTGAGTTGCACTAACATAATTAACTGTTATAATGTTCGATAGGGAACTTTCGTGATAAAGATTATCAACCGATGTCGCCGTAAATTTGTAAACCTTACCGGGACTTAAATTTGTAAAATTATAAGTTGCAGTATCACCGAGATTAAATGACGGTGAATTGTAATTTACAATGCCGTTTGTCGAGTAATAAATGTTGTAATTATATGGTCCGCCTGCCGGTCTTTGCCATAATAATGTAATTGAAGTATCAGTTGTAGTATAAGTTAGGTTTTGTGGAGCATCGGGTGCGGCGGAGTTTACTAAATTTATAGGAGTGTTGTAATAAGAAATAACCGGTCCGCTCGTACTATCTTGTATAACGCCATAAATATAATAAGAACCGATGGGCATATTATCAGTTTGCCAATTGTAACTATTTTCAGCATCGTCCTCATTTATATTATCGGTAATTAATTCTCCGTCTGCTCCGAAATTATTATCATCATAATATAAAGCGATTTTTGCATTATCGTCCGGATCGGAATCGTCCCAATTTATCAGCATACTTGAGCCGTTATCAATAACATTATTAATTATAATATTAGGAGATGAATTAGAACCGTAAACATCGAGAAAAGCAGTGGTTACATTAGAAATATTTAATGTATATTCACCGACTAAAGGATTTTGGATAAGATAAAAACCTTTCAGCGAAACATTATCCTCATGATATTCAATGTTACCGAACGTCCCAACATTGTTTTTATCAACCAATCTACCGTCCGGCAATTTTATACTATAAACGGGTAAATTATTCTCGCCTCGTAATCTTATTACCAAAAGCGGTGTTGTATTTGCTATTGAAAAAGTTTGAACAAAATCGGAATTATTAATTTTCAGACTTTTATTTAATTCATTAGAATTTATAATAATACTTTTCCCTTCAAATCTATTTTGAGCATTTAGAGCTATATCGTTCATTTTTGAACTGTTTTTAAATATTGAATTCCAAAGATTAAAATCAGTTGCCCAGTTTGTTTCTATTCCCGGGCTTAACCATTTAATAGAATAACTGAGTTTAAAATATTCCGGTAAAGTTACATCACCCCAAACTTTACCACGACTAAAATGATTATGGGTATTGGCAAAAGTATATGGTAAAGTTACAATATCACTTATGTAATCAAAGGGGAAACCATCATGATCAGGTAATTGAAAGGATGCCGTTAAACTGCCTACAAAAGTTAATGTACCACCAGAACTAAAAATTGAAGCATCGGCATTTCCCAATAAAATATCATAAATATTTATTTCACCGGAAAAGCCTACCCTTCCGGAAGTAATTCTTAACTCAGCTCGAGCCAAACTTTCTCCGAAAACAGTTAAATCGCCCGAACCGACAAAACTTCTTCCGAAAGTATAAACAAGTTCAAGATTGTTGAGTTTGACTATGTCGAAGTTTCCTTCAATAGTTGGGACCAAACTAATTCCGAGAGACAACTTCAACGGCGGATTTGCAATACAGGCAACATAACCGCCGCCTTCGGATAGCGAAAAACCCGTAGCGCCGAGTGGAATTGGATTACCTAACACAACCCAAACGCCTATTGAATCAAGTTTACCTTGTGTGATTAGCACTCCGGCTGTAATTGATACGGGCTTTGTAACAAGCGTTCCGCCGCCTTCAAAAACGTTATCGATAGTATTAAAATTAAATGTAATGTCCTCTAATTTTAATCCCGAAAACCCGATTGAATTAATATGAACGCCGCCGACCAAATCAATACCGTTAGATTCTGTAATTTGCAAAGTTGTAATTTCGGCACCGAAGTTCCCCATGATTTCGGGGAAAATCAATTTGCCTTCAATACGTACGCCGTCCGGAAGAAGTTCAATATTGTTTAATTCCACCGGCAAATTTCCCATGCTGAACAGATTATTTGCCTTGTCTAAAATTCCGTTTAACAGTGCATCCTGAACATTAAAAATAAAACTTCCGCTATATAATTGAACGGTACCCAATGTAGGAATATTTGCCAATGAAATTAATCCGTTACCGGTTATCGCTAATTGATCTACATCAACAATCACCTCGCCCGAAAGATGTAATATGTTGTTAATTTTAACATTGCCTGAAATGCTGTATTTATTTGCTGATATTTCGGAAATATCATCACCGCAAACTGTAAGAGCACCAATCTGAACACATTCAATGCTATCAATTGTAAAGACCTCATCACTCACATCAAAAAGATCACTATTTCCCGCATCACTGATTTTTACATAGCATGTTTTTGACAGTGTTGGGGGAATGGTCCACGAGTAACTCAAATCTGCTCCCGGAACCGAAGCATTTACCGTTGACCAAGTGCTTCCGCTATCTATTGAGTATTCAATTTTTACGTTGTCTATGTAAGTCTCCGTCCCTATCCAAGTAATATTTTGGGTTGAATCAACTTCCCAAACTTCACCGCCGTTGGGTGAAGTAACTGCAATTTTTATACTATCGATTGTGAATAAATTGTCGCTCATATCAATTAAATCGCTGTTTAATGCATCGCTGACACGCACAAGACACGAGTCGGACGGAGTATTCGGAAGAAGCCATGCATAACTTTGGGGATCAGCCGGAGCATAAGCGTTTACCAACGTCCAAGAATTTCCGCTATTTGTGGAGTATTCTATTTTAACATTGAACACGTATTCCAGCGGTGCATCCCACAATATGTTTTGAGTTGTGCCTGCCTGCCAATTTTCACCTCCGTTTGGTGCAGTGACCGAAATCGTTAACGATGACAAAGTTCCAATTGCTGATTCACCGCTGCCTTTGTCGTGTGTATCGGCAACGGTTATGTTCGTAATTTGAAAATATATAAATATTAACAAAATTATCTTTTTCATATCGTATCTCATTTATTTGGTTATTTGATTCACGTTTCGTTATAATTTTGCTATTTACTTCATCAAAACCATTTTCTTTGTTTGGACAAACTTACCCGCTTTGCTTTCTGCCGTAAGTTTGTATAAATATATTCCGCTCGGTAATTTAGATGCATCAAACTTAATTTCGTAATTGCCCGAACTTTGCCGTTGATTTACAAGCGTTGCAATTTCTCTGCCGAGAACATCGTAAATTTTCAATTTTATTGACAAATCGGCAGATTGCTTTCCGTCATTGGCCGGACTCCTCGCAATGACATTTGGTATTGCATATTTTATCGTCGTTGTCGGGTTAAACGGATTCGGATAATTTTGGCAGAGCTTAAAATTATTTACTTTTTCTCTCCCCTCGTCATTTACGCCTACCGGAAAATCCGTAAAGAAGCTTTTCAGTTCGCTTCCCGGGCCCCATCCGCCGGAGTTAAATCCTCGTACTCGCCAGTAGTAATACTTTTGTCCTT
>CAZMZM010000086.1:0-6461 GCA_964570865.1 uncultured Melioribacter sp. | reverse complement strand
GGTTCACTGATAGGTAGTCTCGGACGCGGGTTCAACTCCCGCCACCTCCACCAATAAAAAAAACGTCTCCTACGGAATAACTTTCCGCCGATAGGGCGGTTTTCATTTTCCTCCTTTAGCCAAATGGTTTTCAGCTCTCTTTCTATAACATATATGCGAGGAGTAAAGCGACGGAACTATCAATTGATATTATTCGTAATTTTGATGTTTTTCGTAAAAACGATGTCGAATTTATTGTTTCATCCGGACAAAATCCGGTGCGGGAAACGTCTGAATTAGAGATTCAATAGATTAAACGAAAATATTATGTTTCAACAAATAAGATGTTTTATTAAGATAGCATGTTTAGCCTTAACGGAAATCAACCGAAATTGTTACACTACAAAACATCGAGGTGGAACTGTTCCACCTCGATGTTAAACGTCTTATTATTTTACCAAATATATCTAAAGCCAATACTGTTGGAAATTCCGGTGAATTTAAGTCCGTTGGAATAAATTCCCAAATCGAAGTTTATCCCGAAATTTTCAAATACTTTGTAATCGACTCCGGCACCGAAGCGGGCAAATACGTTTGTATCGTAATTATTGTTTCCATTTAGAGTAGTTTTAATATTTGATACAACTGCTCCTCCGGAAAAATAAGGATATAAGTTACCGAAGTTAATCGGAGTAACAAATAGAGATAGATGAGCTCTGTAATTTGTTTCCGTTGCCAAACTGTTCTCAACATCACCGGTCATATACTCTAAAGTTGCAGCAATTGTAGCATCTTTAGTGATTTTTGTACCCAAAACCACACCATACCCGAGTGGATTTTTAATATTACTCAGTTTGCTCTCATTGTCGATATTGACTAAACTGCTCGAGACCAATCCAATCGAATATCTGCTTTGTGCATTTAATAATGAAGCAAATCCCAGTAAGAAAACGGCTATTAATTTAGCATACTGCTTTTTCATTTTTTACCTCTTTTTTTTGTTTGAAATAATTAATTGTATTCACTACTACCAGAAAAATTATTAATTGAAATATTAAAATTATGAACTCGCCAAATACGTTTTGAAAGTCTGCGCCTGATGAAATAACTTTGCTCATCCCTAATAAATATGGGGTTGAAGGAATTAAATAGCTCAACCATTTTATTATTAACGGCATCGAACCTTGCAGCCAACTAAAACCTGAAAGGAGAAAAAACGGATATGAAGTAAATGCAAGAACAATAAGCACATTCCTTTTACTGCTAAAAAATGAACCTACGGCAACGGCAGTTAATGCAACATTTATTAAAAAGATGAAAGTCAGTATTGTGCCGGCAATTACAGAACCGCTAAATTCCATACCAAACAATTTTAATAACAGTCCATAAAAAATTATCGCATATGCCCCAAAAGCCAATATATATATTCCTATCTTTCCAACTAATTGCAGATTAAATGAACTTATATTTTTTGCAGAAAGGAACAATTTTTTATCTTCGCTCGTGCTTTCACCCAGAGCAATTAAAAGTGTCTGCTGCAAAATCAATATCAGAACACCGGGGATTAGAAAGTCGCCGTAACTTTCCACAGGATTAAAAACCGGTCTGATATCCGCATTAACCGGAATTATTTGTTCTTTTGCCAACCGGCTATTTTCGGTTCGTGTTGCCGTGTATTTCAAGCGTATTCCGTAATTATACTTTGCAACAACTTCATGAACCGCTTTGTTTATATCGTTAGCGACTAAAAAACGTGTTGTGTTCAGATAAAGGGCAATATTTCCCCTCTCCCCCTTTTTTATATTTTTGCTCAAATTACCGTCAATTTCTACTATTCCATATATTTTTTCATTAAAAAACCGCATCTTGGCAGTTAAAATATCTTCATTTTCGGATACAATCCTCAACGTCGGATCTGCATTTAAATCATAAATTATTTTTTCGCTCAATTCGGAATGGTCATGGTCAATAACAGCAATCGGAACTTCCGTTTCTAATTTATTCATATAAATGCTGCCGTAAAAAATAGCATAGAATAAGGGGGCGGCTAAAAGTATTAGCATAATATCAATATCGCGATGAATTCTACCAAATTCATATTTAGTGTATTCAATTATTTTTTTCATCCGATTTTCCCTTGATTTATTTTCAAACCAATCATAATTACAGCAGCTGAAATTATTCCGAATACTCCAAGTGCTATTAACTCGTTTATTGCACCGGAAAGACTTGTACCCATCTTACCAAGCTTGATATACGATTCCAACAAATATGTAAAAGGAATTATTTTGGAATAATACTGATGCAGCAAAGGCATTCCCCAAGTAGGGAATGTTAGTCCTGAAAATACAAACGCCGGAGTAGTGTAAAAAACCACAGCTTCAATTGCCGCCATTCCACCTTTGGTTACAAATGAAATTCCGCTTCCAAGTGTGTAAGTTACGGTTGTTGCAAAAATAATTAGTAGTGCAACGGAACCCGGATTTTTAACCGGAGTTAAATGCAGCAAAGGCATTAACACAAAAATGATTAACAAAGAAACAACTACATTCCAGAATAATCCCGCGAAAAAATTACTTTTAATTTCCCTTAAACCTTTCGAATAACTCAGTAATAAAGCTCCGGAAATAATTGCGGATAGTTGTAGTGTGAACAATATTAGTCCGGGGACCAAATAATTTAAATAGCTGTAGTTCGGATTAAAAAGTGACTGAGTTGAAATCTCAATCGGGTTTGCAAAAAACGTTGCTTGAGTCTTATTCATCCCGCTTTTCATCAGCTTTCCGGCAAAAATTTCAGAGGAGAAAATCCCGGTTACCGTTGCTGCTTCCTTTAATAATAAATTGCTTACAATTATGTTTTTGCTTGCTTTAAAAATAGTAACGGTTTGCTTTTTCCCGCTCTTTATACCGCTTCCGAAATTGTGTGGAATTACTAATCCCGCATAAGCTTTTTCATTAACAAGTGCATCTTTAATTTCATTTTCGGAAACTGCTCTGTCAATAATTTTGATTGTCGGCGAATTATCAAACATTCGTACAAGTTCGCGGGATAGTTCGGTGTTGTCATTATCCGACACAATAACCGGTAAATCCTCAACTACTTCAACACTGTATATTTCGGTATATACAACAGACGAAAGTACCGGAATGACAACAATGACCGCAAGCAACAATTTATTTTTCAATATTTTAATTATACTGTTCATATTACTTAATCATAAATTTTACATTCATTCCCGGTTTTAATTCATTGGTTTTTTCAATAGGTATTAATCGTACCTCGAACGTTCGAACATCGAATTCTCCCTTCTGTGCTGTTGGTTTCCAGCTTGCATAATCTGCCATCGGCGCAATATACGAAACTCTAAATTTCATATTTTTCTCAAGAGCCGGAACATAGCCTTGCAATTGTTTTCCAACATTAAAGTATTTTAACGCTGTTTCCTTTACATTTACAATTGCATAACAAGAACTTAAATCCACAATTGTAAGTAGCGGATAACCGGCGGCAATTATTTCACCTTGGTCAGCAACAAGCGAATATACCGTACCACTTTTTTTTGCCGTAATTGTAAGCTCCCGATAGTACGCCAATGCTTCCTTATATACATTTTCCGCTTGATGAAATAACGCTTCGGCTGCGGATTTTTCTTCGGGTCTGGCTCCTTCGTTAACCATATTCAATTTAGCCTCGGCGGCTTCGTACTGTGCTTTTGCAGCTTTGTACTTAAATTCAACTTCGTCAAATTTCTGCTTTGAAATCACACTGTCGGCAGCTAAACTTTTCATTCTATCATACGTTGATCGTGCGAAATCATACTGATATTTAGCTTGCTCCACCAATTTTGCAGCCGCTTCTTTTTGCTGAATACGTGCGCCTCGTTTTGCCATTTCCCATTTGGATTTTGCTGCAAACATCACGCTTTTAGCTTGTCCAAGTTTTGCATCAAGCTCTTTGCTTTCCAATACAGCTAACGTATCTCCCTTTTTTACTTTGTCACCGAGTTTTACGTACAACGAATCTATTCTGCCGGGAATTTTACTTGAAGCATCGATTTCATCCACTTCAACTTTACCGAAGTAATATTTCTCTCTATTTCCCGAACTGTTGATTATAATCGTAATTACTGCAAGTACGGCAATAACCGTTAGCAACAATATTACTATTTTCTTCTGTTTCATTAATCCTCCTAATCTATAAATTCAACAATCTTTTCAGGTTCACCGATTGTTTCAAAAATATTTGTTAATGCGTCAAAGTATTTATAAAGCGCCGAAATCTTTTCAATCCTCGCTTCCTCTAAGGAAAGCTCCGCATCTACTACTTCCAGAGAAGTTCCCATTCCGGAGTTAAATCTTTTTTCCGCCATCCGTAAATTTTCCCTCGCAAATTTAATTCTGGTTTGTACACTATTAAATTCATCTTCGGCATTTTCCATCTCTTTATAATTTTTCTCTATCCAAAGTTTAATCTTCCGTTGTATCGATTCTTTTTTGAACTTAGCTTCATTTTTAAGATGCTCCGCTTCTTCCAATCCGGAATAGTCTTTAAATCCGTTGAAAAGATTTATTTTAATCCTGACACCTATCGCCCATTCGGGTTCGAGCACTGAAAGATATTCAGGATATATCTCCTTTTCACCAAAAGCCGCAACTTTTGGTAAAAACTCGGAACGTTTAATTTTATAGTTATATTCTGCCTGATTTATCTTTTCTTCAATCATGTCCAAACCCGGATTATATTCCATGGCTTTTGCAATAAGTTCATCAAAATTCGGTTTGGTTGCCGGCAAAACAAGTTTATTTACGTGTGGAGTGTACTTTGCGTCATCTTTTCCAAGCAACTCGGCAAGGGCAACATTTAACATTTTTTTGTTATTTAAGTCATTCTTATAATTTGCTTCTGCTTCCGATAGAGCAACATCCGCTTTTGTAATACTTACCTTGGTTACAACACCTTCTTTAAATGCATTTAGTGCATTTTTTTTATGTTTTTTAATTGTATTAATAGCATCCTTTCGAACATTCAGGACATTCTCCAACAAAAACGATTTCAAATAGATTTTAGAAATCTTCGCAATCAATTCATCTTTCTCTTTGCACTTTTCCGATTTTGAATAGTTTAGCACTGATTTTTTGTAGTCTCTAAATGCTATTAATTTTCCTCCTAAAAAGAGCGGTTGAACGGCGATAAATCTGCCATGGTAATAATTTTGTTTTTTTAATTCCATATTGAATGATGGAATTTGTCTGTTCAATAAATTGTAATATTGATTATAGAATGTGACCTTTTCTGCCGGAGTATAAGGTGTTCCTCCTGAAGAAATGTTGTATAAATTTTGCAATTCAACCTGATTATTAGCCTGAAGCGTAATAATTAATTTACGGAACGGCTCTAAATCAAGTTCTATCGGCGAATTTATTCTTGTAAATCCACCTTCCAAGTCGAGTGTAGGGAAAAAATTTCCCCAAGCCGATTTCACCCCCAACTCAGCAACTTTAACTTTTTCAGATTGATATTTCATTTCAGGATTTTGCGATAAAGCCGTTTTTATAGCTTTGCTCAGTGAAATTTCCTGAGAATGTACATTCGAAAAGAATACGAATGATAATATCAAAAACATTAACTTTGTTTTACGCATATGTTCTCCGTTGTATAATGACTCACTATTCATTAATAGTTTAAAAAATTTATTTCAGTATTCCGTGTTTACAAAAAAACTTAACGCTTTGACGAATCCGGTTCAACGAAAACTCTTCCGGAGCTTGTGCCCATTGGTGGAGCAAATTACGTAATCCGCCAAGAATGAAGTTCTTGAAGATTTTCAGATTTATTTCGTTGAAGTCGCCAGAATCTATTCCGCTTTTCATTATTGCTTCCCCTTCGTCCATAAAAAGATTATAATAATTTGTAAAAGATTCGGGGTTGTTCTGCAAAAGGTGATTCTGCTCGTTAACAAACACCATTGCTTTTGCAGGGTCTTCAATAAAACTGTCGAAGACCAAATCAATCAAATAATCTAACTTTTCAGAAGGAGTTAGTGCCGCATTGTTAGAAATCTTAACAACTTCCAGATAGAGCGGACGCCAGATTTCCTCAAATATTTTAAGAAGAATATCCTCCTTGTTCTTGTAGTAAACGTAAACACTCCCGTTTGCCACATTAGCAATTTCGGCAATCTTACTAATCTTCGCATTATAATATCCAAACTCGGCAAATACCTTAACGGCAGCTTGGATTATATCCTTCTCTTTATTTCCTTCTTTTGTTCTCATAAAGTTCTATATAAAATTATTAATGAATAACGATTCAAAAATAATTTATTTTCACTTTCTTGTCAAGAGTTTTTTTATTTTTTTTAATAATTTTTAGAATTACGGCTGTAAATAACTTTTTAAATATTGATTATTTATACTTAACGGCTAATTGTCCGCAAGCTGCGGCAATATCGTCTCCCTGCGTATTACGTACCATTACAG
>CAZMZM010000085.1:0-6671 GCA_964570865.1 uncultured Melioribacter sp. | reverse complement strand
TATACTTGGGGCGCTATTTATCTGACATGGAGTATAGACTAATGGGTAAAACCGCTTTAGTTTTTCCGGGACAAGGTTCGCAGTATGTCGGAATGGGCAAAGATTTATTTGAGCAAAACGATTTTGCAAAAAAACGTTTTGAATTGGCGAATTCGATTTTAGGTTTTTCACTTTCCGATATTATGTTTAACGGTCCGATGGATGAATTGAAAAAAACTAATGTTACTCAGCCTGCTCTTTTTTTGCAAAGTGCTGTTTTGTTTGATTTGCTTCGCAAAAATAATTTTGACGGCGTTGCCGGGCATTCGTTGGGAGAATTTTCAGCATTATATGCAGCCGGCTCGTTGAAATTCGAAGACGCTCTTTTGCTTGTCAGAAAACGTGGCGAGGCAATGTTGAATGCAGGTAAAATTAGCGAAGGAACAATGGCGGCTGTAATAGGATTGGATAAAAGTAAGCTTGAAGAGGCTTGCTTAAAGGCAAATACTTTAGGCGTTGTTGAGTGTGCCAATTTTAATTCGCCCGGACAAATCGTAATTAGCGGTGCTCCTGAAGCCGTGCATGAAACGATGAAACTTGCTAAAGAATCCGGTGCGAAGATTGTAAAGGAATTGGTTGTAAGCGGTGCGTTTCATTCCGAGTTGATGGTACCTGCTGTGGACGAATTTAGAATCTATCTTGAAAAAACCGAAGTTGACGATGCAAAAGTCCCGGTCTATGCGAACGTAACCGCAAAGCCTGTAACTTCATCTACACAGATAAAAGAGTTACTTCTTAAGCAATTGACTTCCCCTGTAAGATGGGAAGAAACAATTACTAATATGATTGCAGATGGTTTTGACGAGTTTATTGAAGTTGGAGCGGGAAAAGTTTTGCAGGGATTAATAAAGCGAATCAATAAAAGCGTTAAAATATCGGGTGTTGACAAAATAACCGATTTGTGAAATCATTTTGATTAAAAAGTAAAATAAATTATATTAAATTTTTAATTAGTTTTGAGGTAAAGATTGAGCTTAAACAAAGCAATTGTTACGGGTGGGACTCGTGGAATTGGAAAAGCCATTGTTCATGAGTTATCGACTAAAAAAGTCGGCGATGAAAATTTTGCCGATGTTGCGTTTATCTATAACAGTTGCGATAGTTGTGCCGAAGATATTGTAAGCGAACTCGCTGCTTCCGGTGCTGTGGTTAAAGCATACAAGCTGGATGTAGCCTCATTTACTGATGTTCAGGAAACTGTAAAACAGATTATTTCCGATTTTGGCTCTGTCGATATTTTGGTTAATAATGCCGGAATAACAAAAGATAATCTGTTGATGAGAATGTCGGAAGAAGAATTTGATAAAGTAATAGATGTAAATCTGAAAAGTGTTTTTAATTTTACCAAAGCGGTTTCAAGGCAAATGCTTAAACAGAGACGAGGAAAAATAATTAATATTTCTTCCGTAGTCGGATTAATCGGGAATTCCGGACAAGCAAATTATTCTTCATCTAAAGCGGGAATAATAGGATTCACTAAATCCATTGCTAAGGAGTTTGCTTCGCGCGGCATTAGTGTTAATGCAATTGCTCCCGGATATATCCAAACTGAAATGACAGAATCGCTGACTGAAACTCAGCAGAATTCATTGTTGGAGTTTATCCCGATGAAAAGAATGGGAAAGCCGGAAGATATTGCAAAGTGTGTGGCATTTTTAGCCGATGACGACGCATCCTATATTACCGGACAGGTAATAACTGTGGATGGTGGAATGGTAATGTAATTTTTTTAACTAATTAATAATTCCATAACAAAAAATCTAGGAGTGAAAAATGGATTTGGAAAAAAAAGTAAAAGAGATAATTATGGACAAATTGGGTGTTGAAGAATCACAGATAACACCTGAAGCTTCATTTACTAACGACTTAGGCGCTGACTCGCTTGATACAGTAGAATTAATCATGGGCTTTGAAGAAGAATTTGGGGTTTCAATCCCGGACGAAGATGCAGAAAAAATTTCTACTGTTGGCGATGCGATAAGTTATTTAAAAGAAAAAGTTGGTTAATATTTCAATTTTTCCTTAAAAGGTTGTCTCAATTTTGGTATTTAATTTTTGGTTTTTCCCTAAGTGTTATTTTGAGACAGCCTTACTTTTTTATTAAAAACAAGGTTATCTATGAGTGTAAATAGAGTTGTAATTACAGGTTTAGGTGCAATAACGCCAATCGGGAATGATGTTCAATCGTTTTGGGATGGTTTGCTTTCCGGTAAAAACGGAGCAAAAACAATAACGAAATTTGATCCTTCGGAATTGCCGACACAGTTTGCTTGTGAAATTAAAGATTTAGATATTACAAAATATATGGACAGAAAAGCTGCCCGCAGAATGGATTTGTTCACACAGTATGCTATGGCTGCTTCATCTCAAGCTATTGATGATTCGGGATTGGATTTGGAAAAGGAAGATCTTGAACGAATCGGCGTAATTTATGGTAGCGGAATAGGTGGGATGGAAACCTTTGTAACTCAACTTAATGCTTTTCAGAATGGAGGAGCGCGTAGAGTTTCGCCGTTTTTCGTCCCTATGCTTATTACCGATATTTCCGCCGGACATATTTCAATCAAATATGGATTTAAAGGTCCTAACTATGCTACTGTTTCCGCATGTGCAACTTCGTCTCATGCATTGGCAGATGCCTTTTTCATGATTCAAAGAGGTTCAGCCGAAGTGATGGTAACCGGTGGTTCCGAAGCTACAATAATTCCAATGTCGATTGCCGGATTTAATGCCGCACGTGCCATTTCAACTTGGAATGACAGGCCGGAAAAAGCCTCGCGTCCTTTCGACAAAGACCGGAACGGATTTGTAATGGGCGAAGGAGCCGGAACGTTAATCTTAGAAGAGTATGAACACGCAAAAGCGCGCGGTGCAAAAATTTATGCCGAAGTAGTAGGTGTAGGTTTAACTGCTGACGCTTATCATGTAACTGCTCCCGCTCCCGAAGGTGAAGGTGCTTACAGATCAATGCGTGATGCTTTGCGAGACGGTGGAATTAATCCTGAAGACGTTGATTATATTAATGCTCACGGTACTTCTACACCTCTGAACGATTTGAATGAAACAAAAGCAATAAAAAAATTATTCGGTAAGCATGCATATGAACTTTCAGTCAGTTCGACAAAATCAATGACAGGGCATTTACTTGGTGCAGCCGGCGCTGTAGAAGCCATTGCAACAACTCTGGCTATTAATAATCAAGTTATTCCGCCAACTATTAATTTGGACGAACCTGACCCTGAATGCGATTTGGATTATACTCCGCTTACTCCAAAGGAAAAGGAAATTCGTTACGCAATTAGTAATACTTTTGGTTTTGGCGGACACAATGCATCAATTTTGTTAAAAAAAATAGAAGATTAGATTAGCTGTGTGGGAGAAACTAAAACGATTTTTTTCATACTCCAGTGATACTCCCTTATCGATTGAAGAGAGATTAAAGCAGTTGGAATCGTTAGTCGGTTTTCCGATTAACGATTCGTCTCTGTTCCTCGAGGCGATTACTCACCAATCTGCAATTCAACGGTTCAAAAAATTAAAGAACTCGAACCAACGTCTTGAATTTCTTGGCGATGCTGTTTTGGGTATGATTGTTGCCGAATATTTGTTTAAAACTTTTCCTGATTTACATGAAGGGGATTTAACCAAATACCGTGTTCGATTGGTTGATAAAGAAGCCCTCTATAAAACAGCACTGAATATGAAGTATGATAAAATTGTACTTTTTGACAGAAGATTCATTAAAAATAATCGTTCGGGATTAAAGTCGATATTAGCAGATGCAATAGAAGCCTTAATAGGAGCAATTTTTTTGGATCAAGGTTTGGCTAAGACTGAAGAAGTAATTAAGAAGTGGATTATCGATATAATTGATTTTTCAAAAGATTCAAACTATAAGGGACAATTACTTGAAATAGCTCATAAAGAAGGTTTGGGAAATCCGAATTATGAATTGGTAAATGTTAAAGGACCTGACCACGAAAGAGTTTTTACCGTTGTGGTAATTGTTGACGGAAAAAAAGCAGGCGTGGGTAGCGGCACTAACAAGAAAAATGCCGAACAGAATGCAGCGCACGAAGCTCTTAAAAAATGGAGTTCCAACTTCCCAAAACATTAAGCACGATAGGTGTATTATTGAATTTTAATATTGACATTCTTATCATATTTCGTTAACCTTAAAACTTAAATTTTGATTTAATTAATAATAAAATATAATTATGGAGGTTATCTCTTATGCAGTTAATTGCAGCATTATTTGGTAGCATCACCTATGTGATTGCGCAAGCTCAGAGCACAGGCGTTCTAACTTATTTACAGGAAAAATTCGAAGCCGGCGGTGGTTTCATGTGGTGGATTTTATTAAGTCTTGTTATTGGACTTGCTTTTGTAATCGAACGTTTTTGGAACTTAACAAAAGCTTCCACAAATACAAAGAAATTTGTTCTTCAAATTAATGAGGCTTTAGAAGAAGGCGGAGTGGAAAAAGCGATTGAAATCTGCGAGAACAGCAGCAGTGCAATTGCATCGGTTTTTCATGCCGGTTTGATGAGATCTGAAGAAGGTTTAGACGCAGTTGAAAAAGCTGTTATGGCTTACGGAGCATTAGAAATGGGATTTTTGGAAAAAGGTCTAATCTGGATTTCTACTTTTATTACAATTGCTCCTATGTTAGGGTTTACCGGAACTGTTCAAGGTATGATTCAAGCTTTTGATGCTATTGCGGCAGCTGCTCAAATTTCACCTGGCGTTGTTGCTTCGGGTATTTCTGTTGCGTTGTTAACTACACTGTTCGGCTTGGTTACTGCAATGATACTTCAAATCTTTTACAACTACTTTATTGCTAAAATTGATAAAATTGTAAGTGGTATGGAAGAAAGCAGTGTTGAATTGATCGATATGTTATATGCATTAGAAAAAAAGAAAAAATAATTTAAACCGAGAGAACTAATTATGGCATTTAAAAAAAGAAAAATCAGAGAAGCTGAAATTCCATCCTCATCGATGGCTGACATAGCTTTCTTGCTTCTATTGTTTTTCTTGGTTTCTACTACAATTGATGTCGATACAGGTATCGGTTTAACTCTTCCGGAATATATCCCTCCGGAACAACAGGAATTTGCTCCTTTATCGAAAGATAGATTAGCTGCACTTTTAATAAATGCGTCCGGCGATGTATTGTTGAATAATGAACAGATTACTGTTAATCAAGTTGGAGAAAAGTTAAAACCAAGAATTGTAAGCAAGATTAATTTACCTAAAAATAAAAAGTTAGTTATTTCCGTTAAAACTGACCGAAAAACAAATTATGATGTTTACGTTCAGGTTTTAGATAGAGTAAAAGGGGCTTACTTTCAAGTAAGGGACGAATATTCAAGAACAACGTACGGCAGGCCTTTTAAGGATTTATCCGAAGTTGAGCAGAAAGATGTTCGTGCAAAAATCCCGATTATTATTTCAATCGCAGAACCTGAAGCCGTAAAATAAAAAAGGAATAAGTAATAATGAAATTCGAAAAAAAGCGTGCGAATGCTAAACAAGAAATCCCAACAGCGTCGATGCCTGATATCGTATTTATGTTGCTTCTCTTTTTTATGGTTTCAACTACTTTAAGAGAAGTTGATGTTTACGTTAAATATCAGTTACCGGAAGCGAAGTCAATTGAAAAAATCGAGAATAAACGTTTAGTTTCATATATCTGGGTTGGCAACGACGGACGTATTCAGTTAAACGATGCAATCGTTAAGGTTGAAGAAATCCAACCGCTGATGTACAAAAAAAGGGTTTCGTTACCAAACGTTATTGTTTCATTGCGAATCGATAAAAACTCGGAAATGGGATTAGTTACGGATATTCAACAGGAACTTAGAAAAGCTGACGCAAGGCGTATCAATTATTCAACCTTGCTGAAACAGTAGTAAATATTTATTATCACAAGGCAGGTTGTATGTATTTATAGCCTGCCTTTTTTTTTGGACGGAGGTTTAAAATGACCTTAAAAGAGAAAATAAATCAAGACTTAAAAGATGCAATGAAGGCGGGAGATAAAGTTCGTCTTCAGACTATTCGTTCGCTTCGCGCTTTAATTCTGGAATTTGAAAAAAGCGGTGCTAATCGTGAAATGAATGAAGAAGATGAAATTAAGTTGTTGACTTCTGCGGCAAAAAAACGAAAAGAATCTATTGAACAATATACCAAAGGCGGAAGGGAAGAGCTTGCCGCTAAAGAAGCTGAAGAACTTAAGATTATCGAAACTTATCTTCCCAAACAATTAACCGAAGATGAAATTAAAGAAGTAGTCCGGAATTTGGCAGCGGAATTAAAGGTAGAGGGGAAAAAAGATTTTGGAAAGCTTATGGGAGCTTCTGCAAAAGCCTTAAAAGGAAAAGCTGACGGAAATGTAATAAGGGGAATCGTAGAAACTATATTGAGCTGATAATTGAACTACATTGATTTTATTCTGTTTGGCGGACTGGCTGTTGGATTTATCCTTGGATTTAAGGACGGGATTATCCGTAAGTTAATTGGTTTGTTGGGCGTGGTTGCTGGACTTTTTGCCGCATTTTGGTGGGCTGAAACACTTGGCTCAAAATTAATCGGGTTTTTCGACAACGAGAGGAACCTTGCCAATATAA
>CAZMZM010000084.1:0-6678 GCA_964570865.1 uncultured Melioribacter sp. | reverse complement strand
ATATTCAAAGCCGAATGAAAAAAGTGCGGGCTCGTCAAAATTGGAAATATTCAGCCTGTCAACACCGGCTCTTAAAAAAAGTTTTTCTACCGGATTATATTCAACACCGCCTCTTAAATAATTTGTTTTAACCGACGAACGTTCATACTCAACGGCAATAAGGGTTTTATATGATTTTAAATTATATGAAGCGCCGAGTTTTGCCAACCACGGAAAATCGTCGTTGCTTGTTCTTCCGTACAAATCGTAAAGGGAAGATGAGTCCCATTTGTAAGAACTGTTAATATCTGCAACAACAAACGAAATATTAAGATTTTCGGAAGCATTGTAAAGTAAGCCTAAATCAAGTCCCAAAGATGTTGCCGTCATTTTTTCATAAAGTTTGTAGTAGTAAAATTTCATCGAAATTCCGGCAGAGATTTTATTTCCTAATTTTTTTGAAATTGCAGCAAAAAATTGATTCTCGGATGTGGATAAATCTCCTGTGGAAAAACCTTGGTTATCGCGACCGGAAATATTACTAACTCCGGAGTTAATTATCCCTATACATAATCCTGCCGACGAGCGGGGTTTGCCTGTTTTTTTATCATGACCTAAATTGAATTTTTTGGTAAATCCGACAAAGTTAAGATGTCTGTCAAATGATAGCGCCGAGTAACTTGATTGTAAATGTGCGCTGTTTTGCCAAACCGAAAGAGCAGGATTGTAGTACGAGGTTAAATTTCCTTCCGTAACAGATGATAGAGCATTTCCCAGCGCTATTCCTCGCGGACCAAAACCCATTCTGCTGAAAGCGCCCGGCATACTTGCCAGTTCGCTGATCTTGGGCTGCGCTGTAATGGTAGAAACTGCAATTATTAATGTTATGAAAAGCTTTTTCAATGCTTTCTCCTTAAAATTATTCTATATATTTATCTATCTTACGACAATAATTTTGCCGTAAGAGTTAAAGTTGTTGTTTTCCTCGATTGTGTAAAAATATACTCCGTTGGGAACAACAGTGCCGTTTTCATCCTTTCCGTCCCAGCTTTCAAGATTTTCGCCGGACGACCGAATGGCGTTTTGTAACAGAGTACGAATAATCTGCATATTAAAATTTAAAATTCTGATTGTAACACCCGAGCCGGAATTATTTACAAAATACTTTATCCTGAGATTCCTAAAATCGGGATTATACGGATTCGGCATTGCGTACGATTCATTTGCCGATGAGTTTAAAGGCTGACTTGCGAGGAATACTTTCCAGTTGCCGTCCCAGATTGTTGTCCCTTCGTCCAGCATTGCCAAACCGTTGGACGAGCCAAGCCAAATTTGTGACTGCAAAGCCGAAACCGGTTTTGCGGCAGCCGAATAAAAAACTGAAGTTTCGATGCTGTTGCCGCTGTTCGCCTGTCTGATTTCTCCGGGCAGCAGCCATGACCGGCCATTATCCGTTGTACGAAATAAGCCGTTATCGGTTGCCACCATAACATTTGACTGATTTCCTTTTTGCAGAAAACCGAAACCGTGGCCCTTTTCACCTCCTAAAAATACTTGCCATGTAGCGCCTCCGTCCGAAGATGCCGAAACCCCGTAATAAGCATAAGCGTCGATTGCAGGCCAAGTTGTTGCCCAAATTGTATGCGTTGAGTTGTCGTAATCTAAGGATGTAATAAAGTTTCCGCTAATCGGATTTTGTTGATTTTGGTGATTGAACTTAACCCAGCTTGTTCCTCCGTCTGTCGATTTGTTAATCCCGTTGGCTGTGCCGACAAATATATATCCCGAATCGCTGACCGCTACTCCAAAAGCAACGTGGTTGAGATATTCCTCCGGTCCGAAAGCACCGGCAACAGGTTGTACGGAAAAATGTAATGTATCGGATGGTTTAATCGAATCGAGATAATCGGGGGGAAGAACAACTCTTTCCCAAGGTTTGTCGGGTGCGTCAATGAGATTTTGTAATGAGGCTCTTCTCAATCCGCCTGCCCACGATGTTGCATAAACAGTATCATTTAGAACAGCAATGTCGTAAGTTACATTTTGTTGTTTTACCGTTACAGGTAAAATTCTAAGTTGATTTATTCCATAGGTTATTGAGGAATCACCCGGATTATCAACAGATTGCGGAACCGTAATCCAGTTTACGCCTCCGTCCGTTGAAATTCGTAATCCGCTTCCGGTTGGTACGGATTCTCCTCCAAGTCCGGTTTCCGTATGTCCGGTAGCTGCAATTATTATTCCGTGATAAATAGTTAAAGCGTAAATTCCTTCTGTCCCGAAAACGTCATCACCAAAGTAGTTTGTCCAGTTCTTGCCGTCATCTGCCGTGTAGCTTAAACCGCGGGAAGTTCCAATCCAAACCGTATCCCCTGTAATTTCAATCTCGGAAATTGAATTACTGAGCGGAGTGGAACCTTTGGAATTAAGAGTTTTGCTCAAATCCTCTTTCTCTAACTTAAATGATTCAGGACGAAGCTGAGCCGATGAAATAATAGGGAGAAGCAGGAAAATCAAAGATAAAAATTTTATTCTCATTATTGTACCGTTACGCTGTGAATTAATATATTGCTTGAGTTTCCTTCAAAATCTTTTGCCGTAAAATGAAAATTCCAAACGCCGGCAGGCTGACCGGTTGGAATTGCCAATCGCATCGTATAAATTCCGTCACCTGCAGTAATATCACCGGAGTCGGCTGTATCTCCGCTGTCGGAAAGGGGAAACTCTGAGATCCCTTGGGAATTAGTAATAAGCGTTCCGTCAGGTTTGTACAATTTATAAAAAACTTTCTCAACGTCGTTTGCTCCGTTCGGATCGTAAACGTCAATTGAAAATGTAAAAATTTCATCAAATGAAACAGTATCCGGAATGACGAGATTACTGACTTCAGGCGGAAGACTGTCAAAAATCCTATTAATAATAATATACTTGGAAGCAAGTAAATTAGTTGAGGTTGAATAGTTAATTTTGTATCTGCCCGAAACAAAATTAGTATCCGGTGTAAACCGAGTTTCGAAAGTAACGGTTGAATCTGTTGTAGCCGATACTTCCATTATTGATTCTTCGATTGGATTTTCCACTTTGTCCGAAAAAATCGAAGCGGTAACATTTAATATTCGGGAAGCCCCTTTTAACTCGATAGATGTTGAAAAATCACCTTGATCAGAGTAACTTACAGTATCGGGCGCTTGCAGATTTACTACAATCACATTATCTGTTTGTCCTGTATTTGAAGGGTCAACAATCTCTGTGAAATTTTTTTCGCAGCCGTAAAATAACAACAGCGGAAAAATGAATAAACTTAAGATTTTTTTCATTTGTTTGCCTTTAATGAATCAGCGAGGTATTTTCGAGATGAAAACACCGAGAAAACAGTTAATTAAAAAAATAAATTGTAAAAAATTTTCTCAGTCTTTTTCCTTTTGGTTTTTTGATAAACAAGTATATGAATGAAATGGGAAATTGTCAAGTTTTTCAACAAATATCCTTGTTCCATTTAGATTTTACTACGTAATAAAATAATAAAGTTAACATAAAAAAATTTCTTTTAGTAATTATTTTCTGTTCAAGATTAATAGTTAGCTCTATCCCGTTTTTTCACTTTAATTTCTTCAGTTAATTTTTTCTTTTTCCAACTGCCGTTGAAGAAAATCGACAGGGCGAGGATTACCGAAATTATGTTTGCAACAGGGAATGACCACCAAACACCTCTAAACGAATATTGTGTGTAAAATGCCAAAAAGATTGCAATCGGAAATCGTAATATCCAAAGGGATGTGATTGTAAGCATCATTGCGGTAATTGTTTTTCCGGATGCTCGCAAAACTCCGGTTGTTATTTGCTGAAGAGAAACAAATCCGAAGGTAACAGATAAAACCCTGACTAAGTAAGCACCTTCCTTTATTACTGCTTCGTCTTTTGGAATAAATGCGGTTGTGATTTCCCGGGAAAACAGAAAAAGGATAAGTCCGGAAATACCCATGATAAGAAACCCTGCAAGCATTGAACGTTTGGCAATGGTTTCAGCGCGTTCCACTTTTCCTGCTCCAATGTTTTGTCCGACCAAAGTTGAAGTAGCCATTGCCAATCCGATTGACGGGATAATAATAAAACTCAAAATTCTCATCCCGATTCCGTATGAGGCGATTATTGTTGTTCCGAAATATGCGACGATGAACGTCATAGCCAGCATACCAAGTGCTCTGCCCGATTGCTCAAAAGACGATGGCAAACCAAGCCGGAATATTTTTTTTATTAATGTAAAATCCGGAGTAAAGTTTGTAGGACGGAGACGAATTTCATATTTGCCGTTCATCAGCAGCCACATTCCCAAGGTTGCCGCAATTGCTTGTGCAAGCAAAGTAGCAACGGCAGCACCGGTAACTCCCATCGGAGGAAAGATTCCGTATCCGAAGATAAAGAGCGGGTCGAGTACCAGATTAAGTATAACGGTAAACAGAACGATGTACATAGGAGTTTTAACATCTCCGACTCCGCGCATCAGAGCTTGAAATGCAAAGTAGATAAAAGTGAAAATCATTCCGAAAAATGAAATTTTCATATATGAAATCGCATCGAGAATAACCGGAGTATCAGCGCCCATCAATTTCACTATTAACGGTGAAAAAATAATTCCGGCAACTGCAAGAATTATTGAAACAAAAAACATCATCAAAAATGTTTGACCGGCAATATGGTTAACTTCACCGGACGCTTCTTTTCCCTTGTATTGCGCTGCAAGTATTGCACCTGCCGTCCCAAAGCCGCCTCCGAGCGAGATTATCAGAAAAATAATCGGGAAACTTAATGATACTGATGCAAGGGCGTTTGCTCCAAGTCGGCCAACCCAAAAAGTATCTGTAAGCTGATAAGCTGTTTGAAGTAAATTAGATAAAACAATTGGAACAGCTAAGGCAAAAATCGATTTTGTAATCGAGCCTTCAGTAAATCTGTTCGTTATGTTTTTACTGTTTCCTTTCATTTAAAACCTTTAAATTACTCAAAAAATATATTTAAGTTATAAATAATTTATTTTGGTTCTTTATCGTGATAACATTTTTTTATTAAATTTAAAATTCGGAAACGTATAGATTCCTAAAATATCTATGGAAGGTAAATGAAAGTTAAAAACAGAAGTTTGTATGAAATCAATACGAGAGTTTGGCTTCGTAATTTTGACATTGAGGGGAAAAAAGCTTTGCTTTCCGATGTCCCGCTAACTTATTGGGAGCAGTTTGTGAATTGGGGAATTGAAAATATCTGGTTGATGGGAGTTTGGGAAACGCCCTACTCGACTATTCGTAATTATTGTCTCGAACCATTTTTGCTTGATAACTATAAAGCCGCATTGAAAGATTTTACGGCATTGGATGTAATAGGCTCGCCCTATTCGATTGAGGATTACCGGATTAGCCCTATGGTTGGCACTAAAGATGATTTGCTAAAACTGAAAGCTCATTTAAATTCCTTGGGAATCAATCTGATATTGGATTTTGTTTCCAACCACTTCAGCGCGGATAGTACTTTGGTAAAAACAGATCCGGAAATTTTCTTGACTGCTAATCATGAAATATTTATCGAAGACCCTTATACTTTTTTTACTGCCGGGGATAATTACGAAAAATATTTTGCGCATGGGCGTGATCCTTTCTACCCTGCGTGGCGCGATACAGTTCAGGTAAATTATTTTTCCGATGAAGCACGCAGCTTTATGATTAACAGACTGAATCAAGTAGCGGAATTATGTGACGGAGTAAGAGTGGACATGGCGATGCTTTCGCTTAACAACGTTTTTAGAAATACTTGGGGGAGAGTTTTAACTAAAGGAAATTTTTCGGATCCTGAAACCGAGTTTTGGAAGGAAGCGATTGATTCCGTAAAATCGAAGAAGCAAAGTTTTATTTTTATTGCGGAAGCTTATTGGGATTTGGAGTGGCAATTACAGAAACTCGGTTTTGATTACACTTACGATAAACGTTTAATGGACCGATTGAAGGGAACTTTTGTCCCTTCAATAATTGAACATCTTGAAGCGGAAGAGGATTACCAGATTAAGTCTGTGCGGTTTATTGAAAACCATGATGAGCCTCGTGCAGCTCACTACTTGGGAATCGACAAGTCGAAAGCAGCTGCAATATTAATTTCTACTCTAATGGGAATGAGGTTTTATTTTGACGGTCAATTTAACGGCGAGAAGGTACGGTTACCGGTTCAACTCGGGCGTAAGCCTTTAGAAAAACCTAATGAAAGTTTGCGCCTTTTTTACGAAAAGTTGTTAAATATTGCTAAGAGTGAAATTTTTAAGTATGGAGATTGGCAAATTTTAAGGACAAAACCGTCTTGGGAAACCGACCCGACTTTTAAGAATATTATTAGTTACATTTGGAATTACAATAATCAATATCGACTTGTCGTAATCAACTATTCCGAAAAGGTTTCTTCTGCGCGAATAAATTTTGACACTCCTCAGGGGATGAGAGAAATAATGCTGACAGATTTACTTAATAACAAAAAGTATGCTCGAAATTCCGTTGAGATTAGAAACGAAGGTTTGTATGTTCAACTGGGTCCGTTTCAATCACACATTTTTGCTTTTTAACTTACAGAAATATTATCTGCATTATTATAATATTGAGTAATTTTTTTGTTTTTTTGTTACTGTTTTATGTGATCTAAATCACACTAAAAAAATAAAAAATT
>CAZMZM010000083.1:0-6776 GCA_964570865.1 uncultured Melioribacter sp. | reverse complement strand
GGAATTTTTTTTACAAATTAATCAGCATTTCCCTAAATTATAAAATTAAACTGAAAATTTTGAGTTATGAAAAAAATTCTAATTATATTCATCCTTTTTTTGATTGCAGGATGCAGCAGTTACAATGTTGTTAATAAAACTGAAAATAAAAATTTTGAAAACACAGACAAAATTGAAAACTATTTTAAGTCGCGCGCTGCCCAAAATAAATTTATCAACGGTTTAATCAAAGAGCAGAAAGGAGACTACGCCGGGGCTATTCTCGAATATTACGATGCGTTAAACTATGATTCGAGCGCCGGAATTTTTTACACAATCTCCAAAGATTATTTTGCTCTCGATAAAGTCAGCAATGCTTTAAAAAGTATTGAAACGGCTATTAAAAAAGACCCGTCAAACTTTCAATATAGATTCCTTGCCGCCCATATTTATAAATATGCACATCTTCGTGATTCGGCTATAACGCAATATAGGCTAATCTTAAAGTCCGATTCAACTAATCCCAAAGCCCTTTTCGGTTTGGCTAGATTGTATGAAGCAAAACGCCCGATGCAGTCGATGCAACTTTATAGGAAGACGCTTGAAGTTGTGGGACCCGAGTGGGATGTGCTTGTTTCCCTTGCAGATTTAAGTCAACGCTTAGGGCGACTCGACGAGACAATTAAGTATGCAAAAAAAATGAGCCACTTAGCTCCGTCAAACCTAAATCTAAAAAAACTTCTCGTTGAACTATATATTAGAAATAAAGAATACGATAACGGACTAAAAATATTGAACGAACTTATTCCGCAATATCCAAATGATTTACAGTTGATTGAATACAAAGCAAATATTTATGTTTTAAAAAAGGACTGGCGGAAGAGTTTTGAACAATACAGAAAATATGTAAAAAGCAATGATGTGAGTTTTGAAAAAAAGTTTATGATAGCCGCTTCGTTCATTAACCAAAGTGAAACGGATAAAGATACGACAATACTTCCTTTTGCCGAAAAGCTGATGTTACAAATTGACTCCGATTCTCTCGATTGGCGTGTTAAAGCGGCACTCGGGGATATTTACCAACGGGAAAGACGGGACAGTTTGGCTATCGACTATTTAAAGCAAGCGGTAAACCTTGCCGAATGGAACAGTAATATTCGGGTTCAGTTGGGCGGATTGTTATTCGATAATCATAAATACGATGAAGCCATTACAGAAATGAAAAAGGGAGTTGAAAACTTCCCCGACAATTTTGTTATAAACCTAATTCTCGGACTTTCATATTCGCAAAAACAAAAAAATATTGAAGCGAAAAAATATCTAATGAAAGCCGTTACACTTAACCCGAACGATATGAATGCTAATTCGGCTTTGGGTTTTACACTTTACCAACTGAAGGAATATCAGGATGCCGAAAAGTACCTGAATAACGCAATAAGAATAAATCCTGAAAATCCTCAAATCTACGGAATGCTCGGAATGATTTACGACGACCTTAAAAACTGGGGAAAATGTGATACCGCTTATGAAACTGCGTTAAGGTTAGATTCAACCAGTGCGCTTACAATGAATAACTATGCCTATTCTCTCACAAAAAGGGATTCATCGGATTTGCATTACGCTCTTGAACTTGTTAATAAAGCACTGGAAAAAGAGCCGGAAAATTCATCTTACCTTGATACAAAAGGATGGATATTGTTTAAGCTTGACCGCGCTAAGGAAGCCGTTGATTATGTTCGCAGAGCTTTGCTGAAAGACAAGAATAACGCCGAAGTACTTGAACATATGGGTAAAATTTACTTGAAGCTCGGCGAAGTTAAAAAGGGGAATGACTTTTTAGATAAAGCTAAAAAAGAAAGAGCTTTGGCCGAGAAGAAAAAGAGAGGTACTCAATGATTAATAAGCTGAGAATATTTATCCTATTGCCTCTCGTTGGACTGTTGTTTGTTTCATGCTCGCAAAAAGAAACTGTAAAACGCTCAACTGTTGTTCCTGCCGAGAGAGTAATAATTAAGCTGGAAGCTAAGAGAAGGAGAATAAAAACTTTTACGGGTATCGGAACTGTTTACCTCCGCAAAGGTAAGCGGGAAAATAAATTTAATTTTGAATATAAATTCAAAAAACCGGATTCACTTTACATTGCCGGTATCGGACCTTTCGGAATTACCGTTGCTGAAGCTCTATTTACAGATGAATCATTTAACTATTATGATGCTGTGAATAATGTTGTCTATAGAGGAAATAATAGCGAGAAAATACTTGCAAAGTTGTTTGGTGTTCCCTTAAGTTCAGGTGAACTCCGGAGCTTGATGATGGGGTTTGTCAATCTATCTCCGGAACTACATAAAACTCCCGTTAAATATAGTCAATATGATTCGGAGTATAACTTAACATTTCTCGATTCATCAGAAAATATATTTAGAAATTATATTATAGAAAAAAATGAAATGCGGCTGATTAATTTCAGTGTTACCGATTCGGAAAATTCAAAGATTATGAATATTCACTACTACGATTTTAAGTCGTTAAATAGCGGAAAATATATCAATCCTTATGAAATAAAAGTTGAAGCCAAAAAAGATAAAACTGTTCTTGATATTCACTATAAGAGAATAAGCGTTAACAGCAAACTAAGTTCGATTAAATTTATTATTCCTAACGATGCAAAGTTAGTGGAATGGTAAGCGGATTAAAAATCAGGTATCTGTTTATTCTGCTTTTTCTTTTCGTCCAAGTTTTCGGGCAGACAAGGAAAGAAATCTCTACTCAGAAAAACAAGCTCAATAAAATTAAAAACGAAATATCACGATTACAGACCGAACTAAATCAACTCTCGAATAAGGAAACCGCTGCAGGCAAAGAGCTTGATAATATAGAACAACAGATTTATCTTCTTGATAAAATAATTATCGATACCCGCAAACAAATTAAGAGCCGTTCTCGGAAAATTAGTAAACTTAATGAACGAATTGACTCACTTCAATCGGCTAAACTGAAAATAAAAAAAACATTAAATAATTCTGCTGTGTGGCTTTACAAATCACGAGATGTAGGTTTACTTGATTATTTGTTAGACTCTAAGTCGTTTAACGAAGCCTACCGGAAAGTTTTTTATTTCAAGTATTTTAATAAATCCGTTCAAAAAAAAATTGCCGAACTTGATTCTTTGAAAAAGAAAATTGAACGGATAAAAGCGGTTGCTGCCAGTCAAAAAGCTTCATTGATAAAACTTTTCAAGCAAAAACGGAAAAGTAAAAAACTGCTTGCCGTAAAAGAGAAAAAGAAAAATTCTCGTTTGAATGAAATACGCAGAAATAAAATCATTAAGAAAAAATTGCTTAAACAAAAGCAGAGTAGTCAGGAAAAGATTTCAGAACTTATTACAAAGCTGATTAAGAAGGAACGAAAACTCGAAGCCGAGAAGCGAAAGCGTTTACTTGAGGATAAAACGAGAAAAAAGAGTAGGGAAGCAGAAAAGTTCGCTGAAGCGGAGCGTTATTATAATACTAATTTTATAGCTTTGTACGGTAGAATGCCGTGGCCGGTTTCAGGCGGTAGAATTGTAAAAAAGTTTGGGAAAATTCGAAACTCAAAACTTAAAACCGTTACATTAAACTCAGGTATAGATATAAAAGTAAAATGTGCAAGAGAGGTACGCTCCGTCGCGAAGGGAGTTGTCTCGCTAATTTCGTGGCTTCCCGGTTTTGGAAGTGTGGTTATTGTTTCGCATGGTACGGAGTACAGAACCGTTTACGGGCATTTGACGGGAATTACGGTTGAAGAAGGTGAAAAAATTGATGCCGGTAAAATATTAGGAAAAGTTTCGGAAGACATTGAAGGATGTATTGTTCATTTTGAGGTTTGGAAAGGGAAAAAAGCTCAAAATCCTAAAAGTTGGTTGAGGTGAAAATGTTCGGGCTAAATAAAACCTTAGTACAAAATTTCTCTTCTCTTACCATTTTACAATTTTCCAATTACCTTTTCCCGATAATTACTTTTCCGTATTTAGTTAGAGTATTAGGCCCTGAAAAATTCGGACTCGTTAACTTTGCGGCGGCGTTTGTTGCTTATTTCAATGTGTTTACCGATTATGGATTTAATTTGTCGGCGACAAAAGATATTTCAATCAACCGTAATAATCCAAATAAAGTCAATGAGATTTTCTCGACAGTATTGGTGATTAAACTAATTCTCTCTGTTGTTAGTCTAATGGTATTTTCACTCTTGATTTTTACAATTCCACGGTTTTCGGCAAACTCGGAAATTTATTTTTACTCATTTCTGATTGTACTCGGAGCGGTACTATTTCCCGGCTGGTTCTTCCAAGGGATGGAAAAGATGAAATATATAACCGTTACCAACGTAACGGTAAAAATAATTTGGACGATTTTAGTTTTTGTCCTGGTTCGTTCGGCTGATGATGTTTTATTGTTAGTAATTTTGAACGGTGCTTCATTTATCCTGATTGGTGTTCTCAGTCTGATTTTGCTCATCGGAATTTTTAAAGTGAAATTCATTCCGCCTTCAATTTCAGAAATCAAGTTGCAGCTTATTAACGGTTGGTATCTGTTTGTTTCAACGGCTTCAATAACACTTTACACAACTTCAAATGTATTTATTTTAGGACTTTTTGCCGGAAACGAAGTCGTCGGTTACTTTGCCGCAGCGGATAAAATTAGGATTGCCGTGCAAGGTTTGTTTGGCAATGCAGGTCAAACGGTATTTCCGCACCTTTCAAAAATGTTTGCGGAATCTAAAAAAGAAGCTATTGTTTTTGTCAAAAAATATAGAAATTATAGCGTAACCGTCGCGGTAATATTAACTTTGATATTATTTGTTTTAGCCAAGCCTGTTGTCTTAATTGTCTTGGGAAGCGGGTACGAGCCGTCGATAAATGTATTTAGGATTATTCTCCTTTTACCGCTGATTATACTGCTCAGTAACATATATGGCATTCAAATAATGCTTAACCTAAATTACAAAAAGGAGTTTTCCCGAATTATTTTATCAGCCGGAATTGTTAATTTAATATTATCTTTTATTCTGGTCCCTTTATATTTGGAAATCGGAACGGCAATTGCGGTTGTTATTACGGAAACGATTGTAACCGCCGGCATGATTGCATTTGTAAAGAGAAAAAAGATACTGGAAGTATTTGAATGATTATTTTAAGTGAACCGTTAGTTACTGTAAATATTCTTTCATACAACCGTATGGATGAATTACGTTATTCCTTACAAAAAGTCTTTGAACAAGATTACAAAAACATTGAAGTTATTGTAGTAGATAATGCTTCAACCGATGGTTCTGGCGATATGGTTGAAACTGAATTCCCCGAAGTTAAATTAATCCGGTTAAATAAAAATATAGGTGTTGCAGGTTGGAACAGAGGGTTTGAAGCTGCAAATGGAGAATATGTTTTGGTTTTGGATGATGATAGTTATCCGGAAATAGGGTCTATAAGTGCCGGTGTGAAAATTATAGAAAATAATGAATTAGTTGCAGTTGTAGGATTTACTATTTTTAATGCTCATCACAATCTGATTGAGAACAAAGAAGAATACGTTAAAAGTCATGGACAAATATTTGAAACATCGGGGTTTATCGGTTGTGGAGCCTTAATAAAAAGAAATGTATTTTTAAAATTAAACGGTTTTGATAATTCAATCTTTTTATATTATAATGAATTGGAATTTGCGATTCGGGCTAAAAATGCAGGTTACAAAATTTTGTTTTTACCGAATGCTCGTGTAACTCATATTTATTCTTCCAAATTACGCTCAATGAAGTATAAGGGTACGTCATTCATAAATTCAAGACGATTTGAGCATACATTTAAAAGTTATTTCTTGTTTCTTTATTATCATTTTAATTTAAAGTATTTTCTTAAATACTCTCTAAAGTTGATTTTAAGTAAGTTTTACATTGCAGTAAAATTAGGTTTATTGCGTGAATTCATTCGTGTTTTATTTGAACTGCCATATTTAATGAAAAATAATTATAAGCATCGAAATCCGGTAAAAATTGAAGTACAAAAAGAATATAACTATGGTAATTTAAAATTTAAAGATTTATATGTCTATTTCTAAAATTAGAAATAAAGAAATATTTTGTTCCGTTGTAATGCCTGTCCATAACGGAGAGAAATATCTAATGGAAGCAATTGAAAGTGTGCTAAACCAAACTTACACAAATTTTGAGTTTTTGATAATTGAAAATTGCTCTACCGATTCTTCCGTTGAAATTATAAAATCTTACAACGACCCGAGAATTCGTCTGATTTTTGAAGAAGATTGTGGGTCTGCGCAAGCATATAATCGAGGGTTTCGAGAAGCAAAAGGGGAGTTTGTTTTTATTCATGATCATGATGATGTTTCTCATCCCGAAAGGTTTGAAAAACAGTTAAATTGTATGATTGAAAATGATATCGATATTTGTGGAAGTTATTTTAACATAATTGATGAAGGTGGTAATAAACTTGTTGAGGTTCAACCGCCTTTGTCAAATGATGAAATTACCAAATCTTTTTATTACAATGTTACTCATTTATACAATCCCACATTATGCTTAAAGAAAGAAATCTTTAATATTTTCGGTTATTTTGATCAAAAATATTCACCTAGTTTTGATCTGGAATTTATTTTGAGAATAATATATGATGTTCGAGTAAGTAATGTTGCTATCCCTCTTTTGAATTGGAGAAGGGATAAGACGTCATTAAGCCATAAAGATATTATTTTTGGAATAAAAAATTCTTTTAATATTTCTATTTATTATTTAGAAACACATAAAGGATT
>CAZMZM010000082.1:0-6925 GCA_964570865.1 uncultured Melioribacter sp. | reverse complement strand
GCTTTATAGTAAAATAAATAACGAGGATTTACTGGAACATATCAAGCGAGTAGGCTTGACGTTTTATGAACGAGAAGCCGTTACGCAAAACTAGAGAAAGTTCATGGTTTTTTGCGTAAAACACTTACTTTCTAAACACAAGTATTAAAAAAAATTGCATAATAAAACTTTTATAATTATATTTCGACTATTGAACAAGAAAAGTCGAAAAATATAGTTGTAAGAATGACCGATAAAAAAGATCGTATAATTGAAATTGCTCAGAAGATATTTGCCCGTTTTGGTATTCAAAAATCCACTATGGATGAAATTGCAAAAAATGCTAGAATGGGAAAAGCAACTTTATATTACTATTTTAAAAGCAAGGAAGATATTTTTGCCGAGGTTATTAAAAAAGAATCTCGAATTCTAAAGCAAAAAATGATTGAAGCTATTATTAATGCGGAAACGCCACAAGAGCAATTGAAAGCATATGTTCTTACAAGAATGAAACACTTGAAGGAGTTAAGTAATTATTATTCTACACTTACAGATGAGTATTTGGAGCATTATTCCTTTGTAGAAAAGGAAAGGGCGGAATTCACGGAATATGAAATAAATACGTTGACAAGTATTTTAAACAGCGGTGTTGAAAAGGGAGTTTTTGATTTAGAAGACATACAATTAACTGCCAAAATGATAACTATAGCACTTAAAGGTTTGGAATACCCTATTTTAATCGATATGAGTATTGAAGATATTGAACCTACAATTAATGCTATGTTAAATGTTCTGTTTAAGGGGCTGGAAAAAAGATAAATATTTTTTTGATATTTACTCGACCAAAAAACAAAAATGGTTGAAAATGACTTTTGGGATTGAAAGAAATTTAATTAATAATAAAAATTGGTGGTACAAATGAAAAAACTTGCTGAATTGGTACTAAAATACAGAGTAACTGTAATATCCGTTACAATTTTACTTACCCTATTCTTTGGGTATGGGTTATCCAAAATAAGTGTAAATAGTGATGTGCTAAGTTATTTACAACCAGATGATCCGGTTGTAAAACTTTTTAACCGAATCGGAGATGAATACGGTGGAAATACATTAGCAATGGTTGCTGTAAAAAGCGATGATGTTTTTAGTTACGAAACATTAAGTTTCATAAACGACTTAACGCAAAAATACAGCAATATTAAAGGTGTTGCGAGCGTTATGAGTCTGACAAATATCCTGGATATTAAAAAAACCGAAGACGGGCTTGAGATAAGCAAACTAATCGATAAAAACAACATTCCAAAAGAAAAGAAAAAGTTAGAATACCTAAAAAAATATACGCTTGATAAGGATATGTATTCCGGTAAAATAATTTCTAAAGACGGACAATACACTTTATTGATATGCCGAATTCAAAACGATGTTGATAAAGGAGTAGTCGCTGAAAAAATTAAAGAGATAACAGAAAAAGTTAAAGGTGATTACAAAGTTTATTATAGCGGTTTACCGTTACAAATGATAGAAATCAGCGAGTATATTACGGATGACTTGGAGAAGTTAATTCCTATTGTAGTACTTGTTGTTGTTTTGATACTCTATTTTAGCTTTAGAACTAAAAGAGGCGTTATTCTGCCATTATTGACTGTTATTCTCTCGACGGTTTGGTCAATGGGATTAATGGGCTGGCTTGACGTTGATTTATCAATAATATCCAATATAATGCCCGTATTATTAATTGCTATTGGGACGGCATATGGAATACACTTTATCTCAAAGTATAACGAAGATGTTCAAGCAGGCGACAACAAAATATCCGGTATAAAAGATGCGTTAAGTGAAGTAGGAGTTCCAATATTATTAACAGGTGTAACAACTTTAATCGGGTTTCTTTCTTTTATAGGTTCTACTCTTACTGCTGTAACTGATTTTGGTGTTTTTACCGCTTTCGGTGTATTTATTGCAATGCTTCTTTCCGTTACTTTCCTTCCTGCAGTGCTTTCTTTTATGAAAGTAAAAGAAAAAGCTATAAATAACACTGGAAAAGGGAAAGGATTGGCTGTTCATTTTATGGATATTGTCGGGAATTTCATATTGGAAAATGAAAAACTGATACTCGGCGGAGTTGTTCTTGTTATAATTGTTGCTGTATTTGGAATCCCGAAAATTAAAACAGAGGTGAATATGTCGGAATATTCGCCCGCTAATTCCAATATGCGTATTTCTGAAGATTTAATGGAACATGAATTTGGCGGATCCCTTCCGATTCAAATTCTTATTGACGGAGATATTAAAGATCCCTTTGTGTTAAAAGAAATGTATAGGCTGCAAAAATATATGGAATCTTTGCCTGATGTAAATAATACCCAATCAATAGCGGACTTGATTTGTAATATGAATGAGGTTATGAATGGTCATTATACAATACCGGAGACCAAAGAACAAGTAGCCAATCTGCTTTTTATGCTTGAAGGTGAAGATATAATAGACCAATTGGTAAATAAAGACTATACGGAAGGAATCATACAGGCTCGTTTTGGAAATCAGAATACTCAATTAATGTCAAATACCGTTTTGGCAGTTGATAATTATATTCACACAGTGTTAGATACTTCACTTGCGGTAGTACGAATGTCTGAACTCACTAATGAAACCATAAAAAGTATAAGAGATTTTCAAATTAAGCGTATTGGCGAAGAAGTATATTTTGATATGCAAAAACGCGCCCCGAATAAGCAAGTTGATATCGCGAACTTTGAAAAACAATTACATAGCTTATATAACAATAAATATCCTTTGACTGAAGTTAATATTAACAAATTAAAAGAGAAACTTGTAAATTTCTTTATGGAAGAAGCGGATGTGGAAATTTCATCGGATAAGGTTATTTACAATGTTGTAGATAAAATTACCAAAACCATAAAAGATAATAAAGTAACTGAAAAAGATATTGAAAAACTATTAAGAAAAAATATTCCTCGTATATATTGGGCAGATGACCCGGAAGTATTGGAAAGCAGCGCTGAATTTATCGTTTCTATTGTTAAAGATATTGACCGGCAAAATTATATTGAAATTTTAGTTGCTAAACTCCTTCCGCTGTTTCCAAATGAATTACAAAACAACGCGAAATTCCGTGACGACTTACGCGATGATTTATGGGTGCTTAACGAAGAAATAATAGGTGTTCCAAACAAATTGTTTAAATTGAAACCAGAGCGTGCAGTTAGCTTGGCGGCGCAGCAATCCGGTATGTTAAAAGTAATGAAAAAAATGAACGATGAGTTGCTTGCAAGCCAAATTCAAAGTCTTTTGCTTGCTCTAATATTCGTTTTGATTCTAATGTCCATTCAATTCAAATCAATCAGAATGGGTTTTGTTGTAACCTCCCCGATTTTATTAACGGTACTTATTAATTTTGCGGTTATGGGTTTTGGGGGTATCTCTTTGGATAACGCTACAATGATGATTGCAAGTATAGCAATTGGCATAGGTATTGACTATTCTATTCACTTTTCTTCGAGATTTAAAGAAGAGTTAAAAAGTGGCAAAACCGAATTACAAGCACTGGCTAAAACACTTAAAACTACGGGACAAGCAATTATTATTAACGCATTAACCGTTGCACTCGGGTTCATAATTTTAATGGGATCAAATATGCTACCCATGCAAAGATTTGGTTGGTTAATAGCTTTAACAATGGTTATAAGCGCTTGGGCTTCGCTAACATATTTACCTGCTTTGATTTTATTTGCTAAGTCCAAATTAGGATTAAACGGTTCTAAGAATAATTAAAAAAAAGGGAAGAAAATGAAGGAAAAACAAATTATTCTTGAAAATATTTTAATCTATACCAAGCGGGTATTTGTGGTAATAGGCGTATATTTGTTTCACTCGATTGCTTACGGCTTTTTAAGCACACATCATATAGGTGATGGTTTTAGTTTGTTTACAGATTTTGATAAACTATTACCATTCATTCCCGAAATGGTCTATGTTTATATGTCGTTTTATGTGGTTATTCTTTTATCGGTATTTGCCGTTAAAACGGAAAATGATTTTAATAGAATGATTACCTCCATATTGGCAACGCTCATTTTCACCTATCCGTTTTTCTATTTCTTCCCGGCATATTATCCCCCGGTACATTTCGAAACAAATAACTTTACTACAAAATTTTTGCAATGGTGTTTTGAAGCGGATGTACCCAACAACACTTTCCCAAGTCTTCATGTCGGGCTTTCTTTTACAATAGCTTTCGGAATTATGCATTTACGCAAAAGAATCGGTTGGCTGTACCTTATTTGGGCAATTGCCATAGCCTTTTCAACCGTTATGGTTAGAAAGCATTTTGTGATGGACGTTTTTGGCGGAATAATTATCGCGACATTATCATATAAAATATTTATTGCCGAAAATCTTGCAAGACCTTTATTCCGATTTGTAGATAATACAAAGATTAAGCTCGTTGCAACGTTAGAGAATAAAATCTTAGCCAAAAATATAAGTTCAAAATTCGTATCAATGATTTTATTTTTTCTTAAACTAAACAGATAACAAAAGGAGGAACAATTATGAAAACTCTTAAATCAGCTTTTGCATTTGTTCTATTATTAGTGCTAAATACTTTTGCACAAGATGCACAATCGATAATCTCAAAATCCGACTCAGTTATTAATGCTCCAAAAGATATGCATCAATTTGCTCGGATGATTCTAATTGACAAAAACGGTAATGAAAAAATTCGGAAATCTGAGATGTATCAGAAAGGCGACGATATGAGATTAGTTCGCTTCCTTTCACCCGCAGACCAAAAAGGAATTGGTTTCTTAAGCTTACCTAATGATGTTATGTATTTATATCTTCCTGCGTTTCATAAAATACGTAGAATAGCTTCACACGTAAAAAACGAAAATTTTGCCGGAACGGATTTTAGCTACGATGATATAAGTTCCTTTAAATATTCTGAAGAATACAGTGCGAAATTATTAGCAAATAAAAACAACGTTTACGTATTAGAACTTACACCTAAACCCGGGGTAGAAAAAGACTATAGTAAATTAATAGTCGAAATAAGAAAAGATAATTTCTACCCGGTTAAAATTGAACATTATGATAAAGCCGGCAATCTCTGGAAAGTAATGGAAAGAAAAAAAATAGAAAAAATCGGGAAATATTGGGCTTCGATGGAAATGGAAATGAAGGATTTAAAGAAAAATCACTCCACCAAAATGATTACGGATAAAATTGAATTTGATACAGGATTAAGTAAAAAAATATTTACTAAAAGAAATCTCAAAAAAGTTAAATAATTACGGAGATAGTTTTTATGAAAAAGAATAAATTTTCGCAAAAGATAATCGTTTTAATTTTCTTAATTATAAGCAGCAATCTTTTTGCCCAATCCGATCTTAGTATTAACGGTTATATACAAACTGACAATCGCATTAGGCTTGACAATGGTCTATTTTCTTGGAATGAGAATAGACTGGATCTAAAATTCGAAGGTGCGCCTTCCGATAAATATCACTTTTTTAGCGAGGTGCGCTTGCGCGGATTTGGTTTTCCTAATGTCAATAGAGTATCCGATTTACAAATGAGAGAAAAAGATAAAGTTTATACTTGGGGATTAGAATTTAGAGAAGCGTATCTTGATTTATATCAATTTGGTGGACTCGAGAATTTAGATATACGAGTAGGACGACAAATAATAGTTTGGGGGACTGCTGATAAAATCAACCCAACAAACAATATTAGCCCTGATGACTTGGAAGATATTTTTAACTTTGGAGAACAGTTGGGGACTAACGCAATTAAAGCAGATTATTACTTGGATGATGTTACATTAACCGGAGTATATGTTCCTATTTTCACACCGGCAACCTTACCCTTTGGCGATTATAGCCAAGCTTTCGTTCCAGAGTTTAATGTTCCACCGGGAATGACGATTAGAAATGTCTCTGATAAAATTACTTTGCCTGAAACAAAACTAAGTGAAACTTCACAATTTGCTTTCAAAGTGGCAACTAACTTATTTGATTATGATTTATCGCTTAGTTATTACAACGGTCGGGATGATTTTCCTTTAGCTAACAAAATTATAATAACTCCGGTTGATACTCTTGGAACGGTAGATGTTCAATCCGGAATGGTTTATCCTAAAATGCAAGTAGTCGGTGCTGATTTTTCCGGAAGTATTTACGACATTGGATTTTGGGGTGAGGGCGCTATGTTCATACCCGATAAAATCTATATGAATACCTATATACAGACACCAATGGGATTAAACCCAATTGAAAAATCTATTGCTTTGGATGATGAACCTTACTTTAAATATGTACTCGGTTGCGATTATACTTTCAGTAATAGTTGGTATGTAAATGCACAATTTATACACGGTTTTATTCATGAACGCGGTAAAAATAATTTGAACGATTACATCGCATTTCGTTTCGAGAAAAAATTTTTCAATGATAAACTGAAGGTTGTTCCTCTTGGTGGTGTAATAACCGTTACCGATTGGGGCGATATGAAAAATAATTACGGTATTGCCGGAAATCCGGAAATAACATATTACCCTATCGATAATGTTGAATTGATACTTGGTGCATTTATTATGTATGGAGAAGGAGATAATATGTTTAGCCGGATTCAAGACCAGGATGAATTATATTTAAGAGCGAAAGTAAGCTTTTAAATGAGTTTAAGGAGTATAACCAAAATATCAAATTGAATTTCCCGTGTTAAATTAAGAAATGTTTTCTGAGCTACTTAAACAACTGGTATTTGGTTGTACTCCTAATTTATTTTTTTCAAATAAAGCTCTAATTTACCAAAAGATTTGATAGCATAAGTGCTGTAATATACCCTGGAAAATTACAGAAAAAGCTTTCATTAAATGGCAAAATTATCAAAACTTGCAAAAAATGAAAGTTTTGATAATTCTTGG
>CAZMZM010000081.1:0-7298 GCA_964570865.1 uncultured Melioribacter sp. | reverse complement strand
CCTCAATCTTTAATAACATCAGGCTGTGGGATTGGCGCGCTTTGGACGCTACTTACAGACAATTCCAAGGCTTCAGGCTATATTACCAATTTTCCAATGTCGATGTTGACCGCTATCATGTTAACGGAAAATACCGTGAAATTATGGTTGCCACGAGAGAAATGAATTCCAAACATCTCCCAAAGCAAAGTCAAACTTTTGTGAATAACAGATTTCAGTACACACACGGTTACGGAATAACAATGGCAACCGTAAACGAATTTACTTCGCAGGGATTGCCACACCTTTTGATTAAAAATATTCCGATTGAAAGTGAAGCACCGGAACTTACGGTAAATCAGCCTCGAATATACTACGGCGAACTGACAAAAACGCCTGTGGTGGTTAACTCAAAAGAAAAAGAGTTTGATTATCCCAACGGCAGCGATAATGTTTACACAAGATATACCGGAAAAGGCGGAGTAAGTTTCAACGGTTTTTGGCGCAAATTTTTATTCAGCTCAAAGTTCGACGGCACAAAACTTCTTTTTTCGGATTATCCGACAGACAGCAGCCGTTTGATGTTCAGACGTCAAATACAAGAACGGGTAGAAACTATTGCCCCGTTCTTAAAATTTGACGAAGACCCTTACATCGTACTTGATAAAGGAAATCTTTACTGGATAATCGACGCTTACACTTCCTCAAATTATATGCCTTACAGCGAACCTTTTTCATCTCAAGAAGTAATACCGTTTAAAGTAGGAAACTCGGCCAGAAACCTTGTGAGCTACGTGGATAAAGAATTTAACGGCGCAAACTATATTCGCAACTCGGTTAAGATTACAGTTAACGCATTTGACGGAACGGTTAATTTTTACATAATGGATGAGTCAGATCCGATAATTAACGTTTGGAGTAAAATTTATCCTAAGATGTTCAAGCCTAAATCCGAGATGTCTAAAGAATTATCGGCGCATATCCGTTATCCGAAAGATATGCTTCGTGCGCAGGGAATGGTTTACGCCAAGTACCACATGACCGACCCTTCCGTGTTTTACAATCAGGAAGATTTATGGGTGCGATCAACAGAAAAATATTACAGCAGTATCCAGCCGGTTGAACCTTACCATATTATCTGGCAGTTGCCCGGCTCAACAAAACCTGAGTTTTCTCTAATCCTTCCCTTCTCCCCTAAAAACAGACAAGTGCTTATCGGATGGATTGCCGGACTTTGTGACGAAGATAACTACGGCGAACTTATTGCGTATCAGTTCCCGAAAGGGAAGATGATTACCGGTTCACAACAGGTTGAAACTAAAATCGACCAGGATAGTTTTCTTTCGGGACAACTTACACTTTGGGACCAACGAGGCTCCAATGTTATTCGCGGGAACGTACTTGCAATTCCGGTTGCGAATACTCTTTTTTATGTCGAACCGATTTACCTTCAAGCCGAAACCGCAGCTTATCCGGAACTTCGTCTTGTGGTTGTAATGCACGGCGACGATATGGCTTACGCAAAATCTTTTGACAAAGCTTTGCAAAAATTATTTAATACGACTGAAAAAAACAGTGCACAGCAAACTGTTTCAACTTCTCCGTCCGGCAAAATACAACTGCCGAAAGAATTAATCGAACAGGCAAATAATGCGTTTAATAATTACTTAAAGTTGTCGGCGGAAAAACGTTTTTCGGATGCTGCAAAAGAGATGGAAAAATTAGAGAATGCACTGAACCGGTTGAAAACAACCGTTCAAAAGTAGATTAAGATTTTTAGGGAACGCTCAATTGTCGTTCCCTAATTTATTTCCGGAAAAATATTTTAGCATATTAAATTTTATAACACTTCTCAGCCGCGATTGTAATTCCTTTAATCATAGCGGAACTAAATCCGTTGTGCTCCATTTGGTTTAATCCGGAAATTGTACAACCTCGCGGTGTAGTTACTTTATCCACTTCGCTTTCAGGATGAAGTCCGTCTTCCAGAATAAGTGATGCCGCCCCTTTAGCGGTTTGGGCTGCCATTTTTATTGCATCTTCGGCATGAAATCCAACTTCAACACCTCCTTGAGATGCGGCACGAACAGCACGGAGAAAAAATGCTACTCCGCAAGCTACAAGGGCGGTTGCGGGAATCATAAGCTCTTCCTTCAATACAAAAGTCTCACCGACTGTCTTAAATATTTTTTCCGCTGTTGCCGTTTCTTCTTTGTATTTATCTTCCGAACTAAGGCAAGTCATCGATTCCCCTATTGAAATAGCCGTGTTCGGCATTGCGCGAATTATGGGAATATCTTTACCGATGTTTTCCTTTATCTCTGAGATACTTGCACCGGTAACCAACGAAATTAATGTGTGTTTTTTTTCAATTAAAACACTTTTGATTTCGGATAAAACTTCCACACGTTTCTGCGGAGTTACTGCTAAAATAACAATGTCCGCTTCCCTTACCGCTTCGGAATTATCATCCGTAACAAAAGCTCCTTTTCCCTTTAATCCGGCAAGTTTATCAGTGTGCCGTCTGGTTAATATCAAATTACTCGGATCAATGCTTCCGGCATTCAAAAGCCCTTCTGCAATTGACGATCCGATGTTACCGCATCCCAAAATTGCAATTTTCTTCTCTGTTTTCATTTTGTATCCATAAGTTTTTGTCAAATAAAAAAATTATACTTTTAGTTTTTCACCTTCCGATTTTGCAATTATTACCGAACAGGTCGAATCGCTCCAAACGTTAACGGTAGTTCTCATCATGTCCAATATTCGATCAACCGCTAATATTAAGCCCACGGCTTCAAGAGGTAAACCGATTACGGAAAGTACAACGGTCATCATCACTAACCCCGCCATAGGTATTCCGGCAGCACCGATAGAGGCGAGAAGAGCCGCAAGCACCATTAAAAACTGTTGTGCAATCGGAACATCCAATCCGTAAGCCTGAGCGATGAACATTGCGGCAACCAATTCATACAAAGCCGTTCCATCCATATTTACAGTCGCCCCTAACGGAAGCACAAAACTGGCGACCTTGTTTGACACCCCGCTCTTCTTTTCAATTGCTTCAATGGTTAAAGGTAATGTAGCACTTGACGAAGACGTTGAGAAGGCGGTTAAAAGTGCCGTAGCCATTGCCTTTGAATGTTTTACCGGACTTGATTTGCCGATAAATTTAATTAATGCCGGAAGAGTTATTAACGCATGGAACGACAATGCCAAAATAACGGTAAGCATGTAAAGTCCAAGACTGGAGGCTACTTCGCCCAAACTACCTTTGGCAACTTGATCGGCAATCACTTTAGCTACCAATCCGAAAATACCGAGCGGAGCAAACTTAATGATAAACATTGTTATTTTCATCATTATGTCAAAAAAAGCATTAAAAAAATCTACCATTAAGATTTTATATTTCGCGGAAGTTTGCGTAATGAAAAACCCGAAGAACATGGCAAAAACAATAATTCCCAACATATTGCCATTAGCAAAAGCCTTGAAAATATTAGACGGAATGATATTCAACAAAGTATCACCGAACGATTTACTTGCATGATTTAATCCGCTGACAACTTCAGGTGTACCAAGATGAACCCCAACACCGGGCTGAATGATATTAACAAAAAACAATCCGGTTACAATCGCAAGAAGACTGGTAAGAAGATAGTAACCAAGCGTTTTTAATCCAAGCCGTCCAAAATCTTCAGCGCCTCCGATGTTTGCAACGCCCGAAATTATTGAGCTTAAAATCAATGGTATTATTACCATCTTTAATGCGTTCAGAAAAATCGTTCCCATCCAGGAAACCCAACCGACATAATCGGGAAGAAATATCCCGTAAAGTATTGATAATACGAGCGCAATTAGTATTTGCCAATGTAGCTCAAGTTTTTTCATTGTTTCCTCTATTGTTTCCTTTATTAATAATCAAACTCGGTTAATATCTCATCGCAAAGTGCATAACCTTGTTTGGTTAATTTAATATTTTTAGGAGTAATTTCAAGTAATCCGAGTTTTTTAAATTTAATAATTTTGGGATTATTCAACTTCAACCATTCCGAAGAAAACTCACTCTCCAAACGTTTAATACTGATTCCCCCGCCTCGTAATGCAAGCATTACAAATTCCTCCAATGTTTCGACTTTGGTTAATATTTCAGAACCGGCTATTGAGTTCCCTTTTTCGTTTACGGATTTCAAATAAAAAGTAAGCGACTTATAATTCCACCACCGCTTGTTATTTACAAACGAATGAGCTGCCGTTCCGATACCTATATAATCTCCGTAGTTCCAGTACTGTTGATTATGTTTACATTCAAATCCCGGTAATGCAAAATTAGAAACCTCATATTGCATGAATCCTTTTCCGATTAAAAAGTCTTGTGTAAACCGATATAAATCCGCATCAAAACTCTCATCGCCGATTTCAATTTTGCCGTCCAATACCATTTTGTTCAGTATAGTTCCTTTCTCCAAAATGAGACTGTAAGCCGAAATATGTTGTACCGGAAGCGTAACTGCTTTCTCCAAGTTTAACCGCCACTTTTCTTTTGTTTGGTTAGGAAGATTAAAAATCAAATCAATCGAGATATTCCGGAACCCGATATTTTCAGCATCATTAACGGTTTTTATAGCTTCATTTCCGGTATGAATTCTGGTGAGAAACCTTAAGTCGTTATCATCAAACGATTGAACTCCAATGCTGATACGGTTAATGCCAATTTGCCGAAACATGGAAAGCTTTTCACGGTTCACACTCCCCGGATTTGTTTCCAAAGTTATCTCGACATTTTCCGATACTGCAAAGCTGTTCGAAATACCGTTTAATATTTCCTCGATATACGAGACCTCCATCAGAGAAGGAGTTCCGCCACCGAAAAAAATTGTTTCTACAATAAACTTATCCTCGCTCGTCTCGGCGTAATATTTAATTTCCCTCTTTAATGCGTTCAAATATTCCGGTTTGTTTTTGTAATTAATAATAGAATAAAAATCACAATAGATACACTTATGATCACAGTAAGGAATGTGAATATAGAGAGAAAGAGATTTCACTTAAATTTGTTTTGCTATTTTCAGAAGTTCTTTAGCGTGCTCAACCGCTGCATTTACAACGGTTTCGCCACTTATTAATTTCGCTAACTCAGCAACCCTTTCATCCGAAGTCAGTTCGTAAACTCTACTAATCACACGCTCGTCTGAATTCTCTTTAATGATCACAAAATGATGATTACCAAACGCCGCAATCTGAGGCAAATGTGAGATTGCAATCACCTGATGCGTGAAACCCAACTTACGCATCGTCTCTGCAACTTTCTGGGCGATGCGTCCGCTAATACCAACATCAATTTCGTCGAAAATCATAAGAGGTATCGAATCCTTTTCGGCAAGAATTGTTTTAAGGGCAAGCATCACTCTCGAAATCTCACCTCCGGAAGCTATGCGCGCCAACGGCTTTAGATCCTCGCCTTTATTGGTTGAGATGAAAAACTCTACGGTATCTATTCCGTTTTCATCATATTTTAGTTTTTTCCCTTTCACTGAAATGAACTCGTCAGCAACAGAAGGTGTTTCACTAAATCTCACTTCAAATCTTGCATCTTCCATGCCCAAATTTTTCAACTCCGATTCTACTTCGGGCGATATTTCATAGGCAAGTTTTTTCCTCTGTTCGGAAATTCCCTCGGCTATTTCTCCCGCCTTAATTCTGATTTTTTCAATCTCATTTTTTAGTGATGAAATTTCCCTTTCAAAATTAAGTGATAAGTTAAGGTTAGCTTCAATTTCTTTCTGTTTTTCCAACACGGAATTTAGTGAGCCGCCGTACTTCTTCTTAAGTAAATTAATTGCTCCGAGTCTCAATCGTTTTTCCTCAAGCGCCGATTCGTCAAGCTCAATATTACTTCCATATTCCCTAACAAAAGAAGCCACTTCAGAAAGAGAGGTTAAAGCGGATTCAATTTCATTTTCCTGTTCGACAAACTTTTTGTCATATTTTGTTAAATCGGAAATTAGTTTTTTAAGATATGAAAGTTTATCGTAAACCGAATCCTCGGTTTCGTAAACAAAGGAATAGATTTCATTTGAGGAAGAGAGAATATGCTCGGCATTTTCAAGTACCTTTAGTTCTTCAGACAATATCTCATCCTCACCTTCTTCAGGTGAGACGCTCTCTATTTCCTTAAGCTGAAATATGTAGAGTTCTTCCTTTTCCCTAAGTTCTTTTTCGCGTAAAAGTATTTTTTTTAGTTCGCTCTTCTTAGTCGTCAGTTCGGAAATCAGATTTTTGTACAAACTTAATTGCTTCTCGTAATTTCCTAACGTATCAAGAAAATCAATATGCTTCTCCGCACTTAAAAGAGATTGGTGTTCGTGTTGTCCGTGCATATCAACAAGCATATTCCCCAAGGTTTTAATCTGAGTTAATGTTGCCGGAGTATCGTTTATAAAAACCCTGTTGGAACCTTTGAGTGAAATCTCCCTCCTTATAATTATTCTTTCATCGAATTCAATCTCAAATTTGTCAAGCAGTTCTTTAACCTTGAGGTAATTTTTTATATGAAACACGCCCTCGACAATTGACTTATTTGCACCTTTACGAATCACCTCCGTCGAAGCACGGTCGCCAATTATTAGTCCTAAAGCCCCTACCAATATTGACTTTCCGGCGCCTGTTTCCCCGGTAATTATATTTAATCCCGAACGAAATTCAACTTCGGCAACTTCAATTAAAGCATAATCTTTTACAAAAAGTCGTTCTAACATGAGTCCAAATATTTTTCAGAATAAATTGCAAATTAAATCATTTTGAATATTAATGTATAATTATTTTTGATACAAAAATAACAATCAATTGAGGGTTGATTTTAATCTGTTTCGAAGCTCTGTAAAAATTATTAGTCGATTATGCTTATCGATAATTTATTAGCTTTATCTTAATATACACTTTATTATCAATCATGTAAAAGTATTCTATACTTTTCTCAATTGTTTATTTAATATAATTTTAAGAAAAAGATTCAATCGTTAAATTAAATTGATTTCAATAAACTAATTGTCGGGAACAAGTTCTATATTTACAAATATCGCTGCTTTTACTCGTATGTGTAGCCGACTAATAAACCAATATCTCATTTATTACCAATCGAAAAGCATGCTGTAATTCCATTAGTCTTCTTATTTTGTTTCCGTATTCACTCCTTGCGCATTATAGAAATTTGGAACTCAGAAGAAAATTTTTATTGTAGGATTGAATCGATTGAAAAATTTTAGATAAATCAAGATTGTTAGATAATAGTCCAAAGATTATTTTTCATCATTTATTTC
>CAZMZM010000080.1:0-7319 GCA_964570865.1 uncultured Melioribacter sp. | reverse complement strand
ATTCTCGTAAAGATAAAGAAAGATTAAACGAGAGAAAACAACAAATAATAATTGACGAATTAAAATGCAAGTATGATTTTAAAATTGATTTCTAATCCCAAATGTTTTAGTACGCAATAAAAAACGGTACAGGGATAAAACTTATAATAAAAATAAATATTGCAAAATATCCCAATGCTTTTCGTTTTAAATTCAAAGGGGAAAAATAAGGTACCGTAGGATGTTTAATCTTAACGAAAAAATAAAGAAGAATTGCCCAGAAAATCCATCCTGACCAACCTACTGTGAACCCAAGTTCAAAAGCAGAATCCACAAAACCGAGTATGCCGCTTGTAAGAAGAAGTATCATAAAAACGCCGGCGACATTTTCCTGAACTTTTGGCCCAAACATGGAATAAATAACATGTCCGCCATCGAGTTGTCCGACAGGCATTAAGTTCATTGACGTAACCAATAAACCAAACCAGCCGGAAATCAAATACGGATAGTGATACATTTCGCTCATCGGCGGAACAAAATCTTTTGAAGAAGTAAATACATTTTGTAAAAATGAGTAAAGTAAAGTATTCCCGAAACTTATCTCAATTCCTCCTTGTCCGTAACTCGGAGAAAAATAATCGGGATGTATTTTAAGTAAATATGAAACATCAGGAAGATTGGAAAAACCGTAAATTAACACTACTACACTTGCAATAAATCCGGCTATCGGACCGGCAACGCCGATGTCAAACATCTTCAAGTTATTATCAATTCCCTCTTTTGTCTTTATCACCGCACCCATTGTTCCGAAATTTAAGAAACCTGCAATCGGAGGGAAAGGGATAAAATAAGGAAGTGTAGCGTTTACTTTGTGATACTTTGAAGCAAAGTAGTGCCCGAATTCGTGAACGCCTAAGATAAATAACACGGAAATTGAATAAGGTAATCCTTTGCTCATTAACTCTGAGAACTGATATGGAGGAGCTTGAGCACTAGCCCATTCGGTGCCCGCAAAAATTGTAGTTACAACAGTTAACAGAAACAGAGCTATGTGCACCAGGTATCGTTGCTTACCATTTTTACCGGAAGCAAATAATCTAGACCAAATATTTGAAGAATTATCCAATCAAATCCCAAAATTTATTCTACAAAAATAGATAAAATATAATTATTCGCTCTCAAAATAAATGCCAAACCAGTGTAATAAAAAAAGTAAGAATAAAACCGAGAATAAGAGGAAGAAACGTTGAGACAGATGTCCATTTAACGCTTCCGGTTTCCTTGTAGATTGTGTAGATTGTTGTCGAACATGGATTGTGTACCAAACTAAACACCATTACATTTACGGCGGTTAGTAACGTCCACCCCCCTATGTGAAGAAGTTGAGCAGTGTCGGAGACAGAATCAAGCTCAAATAATACTCCATGCGAATAGCCTGTTACACCGTGCATCAAAACAGTCAACATCAAGATAGTGGGAATCACAATTTCATTTGCGGGAATTGCAATAATAAAAGCCAGAATAATAATTCCGTTCAATCCGAAAATAAATGCTGCCGGATCAACAAAGTCAATAATATACTTGGCAAGAGGCAAACCATCAATATTAACATTCGCCAGCAACCAAATTACAAGTCCCGCCGGGAAAGCAAAAATAATGGCGCGCCATAGTACATAAATTGTTCTGTCGATAAGGGAAGTATAAAGCGTTTGCAACAATCTGGGAGGTCTGTACGGCGGAAGCTCCAAACTGAAAGCGGAAGCTTCTCCCTTGAGCATTGTTTTTGAAAGTAGCCGGGAAACGACTAATGTTAAGAAGACTCCGAGTAAAGCCACAGCAATCACTGCTCCCGCAGAAACAACACCTGCAAGCGCAGGAGGAGCCAATGCACCTATAAAGATTGTAGCCAGTAGAATCTGAGTAGGCCATCTTCCGTTGCAAAGAGCAAAATTATTGGTTATGATAGCTATCAATCTTTCACGCGGACTATCGATGATTCTCGTGGCAACTACTCCGGCGGCGTTACAACCAAAGCCCATACTCATCGTTAAAGCTTGCTTGCCGTGTGCGCCGACTTTCCGGAAAAGGTTATCCATATTGAAGGCGACTCTCGGTAAATATCCGAAATCCTCAAGTAAAGTAAATAGCGGGAAGAATATTGCCATCGGCGGGAGCATTACGCTAATAACCCAAGCCATCGCCAAGTAGCCTCCATCTATTAATATTCCGCTAAACCATGCAGGCAAATGAATTGCCGAAGCCCAACCGTGCAGCAACGGAAGAAAATCATCAAGCAGTAAATTGGCAAGCAGATTTGACGGATAATTTGCTCCTTGTACTGTTAACCATAATACAATAGCAAGAAGTATAAACATTATCAAAAATCCGGAATACTTATTAATTACGATTCTGTCAAGAATCACATCCCAATCATTATTCCGATTTACATTTTCATATGTAACCGAACGTGAAGCAATTCTTCCGGCTTCAGCGTAAATATCTTCCACTACTTTATCATGATAGTCATCCCCGAGTTCCCATCTAAACTTATTTGCCTTAGCTAACAACTCATCAACTTTTCTTAGGTAATCACTATTTACTATATTCGTTTCGTTCATATTTTTTAGCTTAATAAATTTTCCAATTCACGGTTTTCGATTGCATTAATTATTCGTTCATCACCTTCCAGAAGCCGCATGGCAATCCATCGAGGATTTGGTAAGGTTGGGAAAAGAGCGCTTACATCATTGGTAAGCTCATCAATTACATGTTGCACTTTTCTATTAAACTTTGAAATCTTTTTAGGTTTGCAAACATATTCTCCGCTTGCAACTTGATATGTAAAATCAAGCAATTTATCCATCCCGATTTTCTGCCTCGCTGCAGCAGGAACAACCGGAACACCAAGGTCTTTTGAAAGCTGTCTTTCATTTATTGTTATGTTCTTTCTTTTCGCTTCATCAATTAGGTTAAGGCATACGACAACTTTAGGAGTAATTTCTAAAATCTGCAGTACCAAATTTAAATTCCGTTCAAGTTTTGTAGCGTCAACCACTACTATTGTTACATCAGGTTTACCAAATAAAATGAAATTACGTGCTATATCTTCATCCGTACTTGTTGAAAGCAAAGAATAAGTACCGGGTAAATCAATTACTTTAAATTTACTCTTTTTATATTCAAACGCTCCTTCAGCTCTTGTAACCGTTTTACCCGGCCAGTTTCCTGTGTGTTGATGAAGTCCCGTAAGATTATTAAAAACCGTACTCTTACCAACATTAGGATTTCCGGATAGAGCAACATGATAGTTGAAATCAGTTAAATCTTCCCCTAATTTTATTAAGTCCGATAAATTATTAGCCGGACAGTTTCGGCATTCTTTAAGCATTATCAAATTTCCTTACATAGATTAATTCGGCAATGTCGTCGCGTAATGCAATTAATGTATTTTTAATTTCGTAAGCTCTCGGATTTCCGGAAATATTTTGAAACCTAACCGTAATAACCGTTGATGGAATTACTCCGAGATCAAGTAATCTTCTTCTGCTCGGACCAATCAGTTTTTCCGATAATTTCACAACTTGACATTTTTCACCAATATTAATTTCCGTCAACTTTAGAACATCTTTGGGAAGTTCATCCTCAATTTCATGAACAGTTAAATTTATGGCTACATTTAAAGGGATTCTTTTTATTCCATCCTGGGTAAGAGCCAAAATTTCGTTCGAAGAAATATCCTCAACTTCAATTATCATTTTTGGGAATAAACCCAACTTCAAAATCTGCTGATAGATTGCCGGAGGTTCATCTTCAACATGTATGATTTTGTACTTCCCTTTCTCTTTTATTTCCGAAAGTTGAATACCGTTAAGTTCAAAATAATTCCCTTTCTCATCCGGTATCGGATCGCCATGCGGGTCTCTAAGCGGATAACCAAGTTTTTTCTCAATTGCAGCTTGCTCTTCATCTGTCATGAAGTGTTCTTTTTCCTCTGCTTCCTTATGCCATCTTTCATAACTCATTCCGGTTTCTTCAGCTAAAAACTTTTCCCACAGGCGGTGTTTTCTGATAATTTTCAAAGCGTAAGTTTTACCCGATTTTGTCAGGAAAAACTCGTTTAATTTTCTAACTATCAGATTCCTGTCAATAAGTTTTTCAATTACCGATAAAACCTTCTTTTCCGAAAGCTCGGTCTGTCCCTTTAAGCTGTTAAATGTAGCAGGAGTTTCTTCTTTATTACTATTATAAATATGCTTTAAAGCATTTTCAAGTTCTATTTTTTCATTACGTTTTCTTTTATTTCCAATACTTCTGGAAGTAAAAAAAACAAGTAATACTAAAACAATAATTATTAGAATTATTAAATAGATCACTATACTCCCTCCTTCAAAGGCGTTACAAAAACTCCATCTGCTAAATTGTTGCTCAAGGAATGGAGCGTCTTCCCCTTTTTAATCAGCACTCCGCCGTTATCGGGAAGAACTTTTTCGATAGCAATTACTTCACCTAAAATAATTCCCAATTTACGCAAAAAATAAATAGCATCTTTTTGTGTATCGGTAATACGCGCCACAACATATTTTCTATTTTCGTCGGATTCCGAAAGTGAAATCATATTTTTTAATTTAGGCAGTTTTCCCTTTTTTGTCGGAATCGGGTCACCATGCGGGTCAAATTTAGGGTGCCCCAGATAACTGTCAATCTTATCAATTAATTTGGCGGAGGTCATATGTTCTAATAATTCAGCTTCGTCGTGCACTTCGCAAATTCTCATGTTTAGAGCTTTAACCAAAAACAATTCCCATAACCTGTGTTTCCTCACTATTTCCACAGCAAGTTCACGTCCTCGGGGCAACAATTGAATACCGTGATATTTCTCATACTTAACATACTCCTCTTCCGACAAACGTTTTGCCATATCGGAAATTGCCGATCGACTTACGTTAAGTTTTTCTGCCAGATAAGAAGTCGGAACCGGTTTTTTGTTCTCTTCTTCTCGGTTAAAAATTACTTTCAGATAATTCTCTTTTGAAATGTTTTCCATAACTTCTGATATTTTTATAAAAAGTTAGGCAAACTTAACTTTTTAATCAAGCATTACGAATAAATATTTAAATTTAAACTAACTAGATATTATTGATAAGTTGTTGACTAAAAGAATCTACAGTTATTTAAATTAATAATACAAACGTTGGAAACACTACTAATTTTATTGAATGAAATTAGATCAGTTTGAAATACAAACATGAAATTTAATCAAGGATTAACACATGTTTAGTTAGTTCTGAATAGGAACTTTAATATATTTCTGGAGTAGTAAAAATTGTCTCAAGAAAAAATTAACAATTAAGTTTTTCTAATAAATCACTCTTTCACAATCAAGTCTTCTCTGCCCCATTCAATCAATTTGGATTTAATAAACTCAATAGATTGTTGATGAGCTTCAGAGGGATTCTTTACTTCAATAGGTTGACCAAAAGAATATCTTGCAACTCTCTCCATATGGAGTTTACCGAAATCCTTTATTAATTTACCGTTTTCCCAAGCGTCTGTTAATATCGCAATCGGTATTATCGGCACTTTGTTTCTTTGCGCTAATTTTACACCGAGAGAGTTAAAATCTTTTTCGTTAAAAAACTTGGTTCTGGTTTTTTGCGGAAATATTATGATTGACTTGCCATTCTCTAATCGTTTTTTCCCTTCATTTAGAACAATCTGTAAATCTTCACGCGGATTTTCCCGCCCGACAACAATAGGGTCGCGAGCTTTTGTAACTTCTCCGAAAAGAGGAAAGTTAAGCAAGTTTTTTTTCATTATATAAATCACACGCTTAACCGGATGAATTACACAAGCAAGCATCAAAGTTTCGTGTGAACTCATATGGTTTCCGACAAAAACAACCGGCCCATCATACTTTTTCAGATTATCCAAACCATCAATGCAAATTTTGCCTCCGGCTTTTTCCCAACTACGAAAAATCTGATCCGAGGCTCTAATCCAAGCTGAATCGTTCAATCTCCCTTTAACTGCTTCGTCATTAGCAGCTGCAAAAATACCTGCTAATTTTAAATAGAAATATAATGTTGGGAATGAAGTATAAACACCGGAATTATGGGGGGTGCAGTAAGTATCTGAAACTGAATATTTATTGGGTAAGTAATCTGAACTTTTCATAAGATTCACAAAATATTGTGACCCCAACGGGACTCGAACCCGTACTCTCCACCTTGAAAGGGTGATGTGTTAACCAGTTACACCATAGGGCCTTTGCTTCGGGTGGAAGATGGGACTCGAACCCATGACCTCCTGGGCCACAACCAGGCACTCTAACCAGCTGAGCTACAACCACCATTTAAAACAAAGTACGCCCGAGTGGACTCGAACCACTAACCTACGGCTTAGAAGGCCGTTGCTCTATCCGGTTGAGCTACGGGCGCATTAATGCAATATTTTATTTCAATAATTAATGAACAATTTGTCGGGGCGGCAGGATTCGAACCTGCGACCTCCTGCTCCCAAAGCAGGCGCGCTAACCGGACTACGCTACGCCCCGATTTCTCAAAATATTTGAGCTAACAAAATTATGACATTATTATTAAAATGTCAATTTTGATTATTTTTTTTCGTAATTTTTTTTTATCTATAAAATTAAAATATAAATAATTGATGAAATTTTGAATCTTAATTTTTATTTAACATATCATTTTATCCGATCTAAAAAAAAATATGCCTTTTTCTCCCTTATTACAACATTTTCGATAGTCGGGATTGCAATTGGAGTTACGGTTTTACTTCTCGCTCTCCAAATATTGGACGGTTTTGAAGCTTCCATTTTTAATTCCGCCACAAATTTTGATTCTGATATAAAAATTACAGGCTTTTCAAACCGCAATTTGGATAATTCAGGTAATATTAAAAATAAAATTAGAAGAATAGTTGGGGTTGAATTAGTTAACATCGAGCCTTTCCTTTCAAAATATACCCTTGTAAAATCGAAGGCAAATAGCGATGGGATTATTGTAACCGGAATTGACGGGAAAGAAACATTAACGAATATTTCCAAATTTATGATAAGCGGAAAAACAAATCTAAGGAATAATCACATTGTAATCGGGAAAGGAATTGCAGAAAGGATGCAGTTAAAAGTTAATGATAAAGTAACAATTTTTGCTTTACGAAACGATAAAACTCCAAGCAATGAAAATCCTCCCAACGTTGAAATATTTACTGTTTCCGGTATCTTTTATCTCGGTATGCCATATTATGATGATTCGTTTGCCTTTACATCTTTCAAAGATGCTGAAAATCTTTTCGATATTCGGAATAAAATAAGCGGGTAC
>CAZMZM010000079.1:0-7691 GCA_964570865.1 uncultured Melioribacter sp. | reverse complement strand
TACATCAATCCGAAAATTATTCTAACTATAAATACGGCGGCAAGTATTCCGGCAATGTCAGCCGAAACACCTGCGATAACGGCATGACGCGTTTTACGGATGTTAATCGATCCGAAGTAGAGAGCAAGAACGTAAAACGTTGTTTCCGTACTTCCTAAAATTGTTGAGGACAAAACTCCGATGAATGAATCGGGACCGTACTTTGACATAAGCTCGGCCATTATTCCTATTGAAGCGCTGCCGGAAAGCGGACGCATAAACGCCATAGGCAAAACTTCGGCAGGCATTCCGATTAAATTTGTAAGCGGACTAACAATTTTTGCGAGCAAGTCCATTCCCCCGCTTGCGCGAAAAATTCCGATTGCTACAAGCATGGCTACTAAATACGGAATTATTTTAACTGCGATATTAAATCCTTCTTTTGCTCCTTCAACAAATTCTTCGTAGAGTTTAACTTTTTTTACCGCTCCGTAAAGGACAAAACCGATAATTAGCAAAGGTATTGCCAATACTGCTATTGCGCGAATTATTTCAATCACAATGCCGGAACTATTGCTGTTCATAAACTCGATTGTACCAAACACAAAAAGTGCAATAATAGCAAAAAATATTAAAAATGATTTCAATAATTTAACCGAGTTTATTTTAATCCAACTGATTGAAAATAAACTTCCGCCGGAAAATACCTCGAACAACTTTGCCACGGTAATGCCGGTTGTTGTTGCAACAAGAGCTCCGAAGAATGAAGTCCCGATAATAATAGTCGGGTCACTGCTACCTTGTGCGGCACGCACAGCTATTGCCGTTGCAGGTACAAGTGTAAGCCCCGCAGTGTTTATTGCCAAAAAAGTGCACATCGCATTTGTCGCAATCCCTTTTTCGGGATTTAATTTATTAAGTTCCTCCATTGCCTTTAATCCAAACGGTGTTGCCGCATTACCCAAGCCAAGCATGTTTGCGGAAATATTCATAATCATTGCAGTTACAGCCGGATGTTCCGGCGGAACTTCAGGGAACAACCATTTTGTAATCGGTTTAACGGAACGTGCGATCAAATTAACCAAACCGGCTTTTTCGGCAATTTTCATAATGCCCAGCCAAAACGCCATGATGCCAATCAGACCAAGCGCAATATCAACGGCTGTTTTGGAATAATCAATAGCCGCATTGGTTATTGCTTTCATCTTAATAAATTTTACATCTTCAAGTATCAGTCGCGCGAAAAAACGATTATCATAAACTTTATTGATATTTTCCACTTCGAATGAAATATCATTACTGTTTCCGGTTGCCGAAGCAATATCTTTCAGTTTCCCTTTTGCAGATGAAGGGATTTTCCAAATCAAATTATGATGTAATTTAATTTCCTTAAAATTAATGGGGATGGAAATATTACCGGTTAATTCTTCACTAAACCTCATATTTAATTCATCTGAATTTATCTTAACCAAAGCTTTATCGCTTTGAGGATTTTGTAAAATAATTTCGCAAGGGATTCCTTCTCCATTGTGGTAATTGTTTGAAGCTAAATCGGAGACATCAGAGGCAAGCCCGAAGAGAATGCCGAAAGCGAGTAGAGAAAGCCAAATGTAATTAAGCATAAATTAGCATTATTAATTATTAACCGATTATTTGAATGTTGAAAAATAAATTTACAAAAAATATTCTTCCATCATAAGATAAATTTTTTAATACATCTTCTAAGTATGTGTAAAACAAATCGATTTTTATTTGAGAATATTTATCAATAAAAAAATTGCTCTAAACTTCAGAGCAATTTTTAATAAATAGCAAAATAAATCAGTTGAAAAATTAAAGTGGAATATTGGAATGCTTTTTCTTCGGATTATTATCCACTTTGGTTTTCAATATCTGAAAAACATTTACTAATTTCATTCGTGTCTGCGCCGGCTCAATCACGTCATCTACGTAGCCGCGTCCGGCAGCAATAAACGGATTGGCAAATTTATCCCGATACATATTAATCATTTCGTCCAGTTTTGCTTCAGGATCTTCGGCATTTTTAATATCTTTGTTAAATATAATTTCAACGGCGCCTTTCGGACCCATTACGGCAATTTCGGATGAAGGCCACGCATAGTTAAAATCGCCTCGAATATGTTTGGAGTTCATTACATCATAAGCGCCGCCGTAAGCTTTGCGAGTAATTACGGTTACTTTAGGTACAGTAGCTTCACTGAAAGCAAAAAGCAATTTTGCGCCGTTACTTATTATTCCGTTCCATTCCTGTTCGGTACCGGGCAAGAATCCGGGAACATCTTCCAATACCAATAACGGGATATTAAATGCGTCGCAAAAACGGACAAATCTTGCAGCTTTTTTAGATGAGTTAATATCTAAAACTCCCGCGAGAACTGCCGGCTGATTAGCAACAATTCCAATGGAAACTCCTCCCATTCTGGCAAAACCGACTAATATATTTTCGGCATATTCGGAATGGACTTCAAAAAATTCGCCGTCGTCAACCAATAGATTAATTACCTTTTTCATATCATAAGGCTTATTCGGGTTTTCCGGAATAATATTATTTAATTCAGGCACAATCAAATCCGAAGAGAAATCGAATTCTTTTTCGGGAGACTTATCTTTCCAGTTCTGAGGAATATAGTCGATTAATCTTCTGATATTTTCAATTACTTCAATTTCATTATCAAAAGCAAAATGGGCTATACCGCTTTTAGAAGCATGAGTATCAGCACCTCCGAGGTCTTCGAAGGAAACTTCCTCGTGAGTAACGGTTTTTACAACGTTCGGGCCTGTAACGAACATGTAGCTTGTTCCTCGCGCCATAAATATAAAATCTGTAATTGCAGGTGAATAAACCGCTCCTCCGGCACTTGGTCCGAGTATTGCGGAAATTTGAGGGACAACTCCCGAAGCAAGTGTGTTTCGAAGGAAAATATCCGCATATCCGCCAAGGCTGACAACGCCTTCCTGAATTCGTGCACCGCCGGAATCATTTAGCCCGATTATCGGGATACCGAGTTTCATCGCCATATCCATAATCTTACAAATCTTCTCTGCATGCGCTTCCGAAAGCGAACCGCCGAACACGGTAAAATCCTGGCTAAAAACAGCTACCATTCGTCCGTTGATTTTACCGAAGCCCGTAACAACTCCGTCGCCAAGTACTTTGTTTTTGTCCAAACCAAAATCTGTTGCGCGGCTTTCGACAAACATATCAAGTTCGTCAAAACTACCTTCGTCAACTAATAAATCAATTCTTTCTCTTGCCGTAAATTTTCCTTTGGCGTGTTGCTTTTCGATTTTCTTTTCGCCGCCGCCCAAACGAGCTTTTTCTCGCAAACTTTCTAAAAATTCAATTTTTTCTTTCATCTTAACTAAACGGTTATTTCCAAAAATAGTTGATTATTATGTTCTTTATATATTTTTTCAATCTTGTTTCTGAAATCCGAAAATTGTTGAGATTTCACTATCTCAAAATCTCTTTCATCCGGAAGATTAATTTCCAATGTATCTATTATTTTACCGGGATGATTGCTCATCACAACAAACTTGTCGGATAAAAACAATCCATCGGTAAGATTGTTTGTCGCAAATAAGAATGTTGTTTCAGAATATTTCTTGTTCAGCTCTCTTAATTTCAGAAGCAATTCATATCTTACTTCCGCATCGGAAATATTTTTGAGAGCGTCGTCAATTAAAATAATTTCAGGATTATGAATTAAAGCCCGCGCCAATTCTACTCTGAATCTGAATCCGTAACTTTGCGGATGGGGGAAAAAATCTTCATACCCTTCAAGCCCGACATCTGCAATTACTTTTTTTATATCTTCTTCATTTTTGTTTTTAGCCGCAAATTTAATATTATCCTTTACGGAAAGCCATTGCAATGTTGTCGGTTTGTCCGCAATCAGTACGGACAAGCGATTTCTTTCACTTATAACATTTCCCGAATAATCTCCTTCAACTTTAGCAAGAATCCGGAAAAGCGTGGACTTACCCGCACCTTTAGGCGCTAAAAAAACCGTAAATTCATTTTCATGAATATTAAAAGATAAGTCTTCGAATAGGCGAAGTTTAAACCCTGTTGGGTCAAGATAATCTTTAGTTAATGAATCTACTTTTAATATTATTTTATTTGATTTCATCGGGAATCCAAGTTATTACTTTGTATTGAATTATTTTAAATACTAAGCCGGAGATATAAATTACAACAATCATTATCACTACTAAAAGTGCTATCGTCGATAGGTCGTTGTAGAGAATCGCTTTTCTCATTAAATTGCCGATTCCGAAAGAACCGGAAATATATTCATAAACTAACGCCCAACCCCAAGCTGCTAAAAATAGCCGATGAAGTTTTTCAAAAAAATATGGTTTCATCAATTTACTGTAAACTCCCCCGATTATTTTCTTTTCGCTGACATCAAGCGAACTGAGCGTTTGGAAATAATTCGGATTAATTTTCCGTACGAGTTCCGACAAATAAATTTTCTGTTCCAATCCCGCAACTATCATCAGAAAAACAAGTTCGGCTATCGGAGAACTCCGGAACCAGTAAATCATAAACAGAAGAAGAAAGAAGTAAGAGAAAAATCTAAATGAAAAATATAGAGTCGGGTGCATGTCAAAATTCAAGAACAACTTTGCAGCCCAATATTTTGTAGTGTAGCAGCAAAGAAATCCAAGTATCGGTACGAGAATTACAAGGAATGACGTTAATCCCAAAGCACTGATGAAATGATATTCCCCGAACAAAGAATCTACCGAGTCAATCATAGAAGCGGGAGAAGGTAAAATGAGATTCGGTGAAATAATAAATTGGAATAAAATTATATATATAAACGTAAACCAAGCGGCTATTTTTGCAAAACTTTTGTAACCGGAAAAATCAGACATATTTCGTTACCATTTTCATTGATTAAGAATCAAAATATATTTAAGAACACTCTGTAAATCAATCTAAATTATTAATTTTATTTGAGCATCTTTTTAATTTTTTGTTTAACTAATTTTGTGTAGCCGTATTTGATTTTACTCGGCAAAGCCGTTAACGCATATTTATCGGTAGGAAAAGCAAATGAAGGTTCAAAATAACAATTAACCGTACACCCTTCGCAAAAATCAAAACGTCCTTCCATCTTTTTGTAATAAAGGTATTCTTCACTTTCCATAACATTTATTATTGAAGTTGAAATCGGAATAGTTTTTTTCATAAAATGATAGCAAGGGAGAATAACTTCATTCTGCGGTGAAATAACTATCACACGCGAAACAGCTCTGCATGAAGGTTTATTAATGTGATTGCCTCCCGCACGTCTCAAATCCATAAACGCATTATTAAGATATGCATGACTTTTCCCCTCTGTGAATTCCTCAATAAAATCAATAGCTTCAGCCGATAATCCCGGATTTCCGAAATATGAAAAGACCGGATTTACAAGTAAAACCAAATCGTGTTTAACAGCAAATTCATACATGCGTGGTAACTTTTTGTAAGTCTCATTCGTAACCGTAAAAAGAATATCGGGAAACTCCCCGAGAGATTTAGCCAACTCAATAGATTCAAAAACGGAATCGAAACAATCGACGCCCCGAATTTTATTGTGTTCTTCTTTGTCGGGAGAGTCAAGGGAAAAGTGCAGCAAGTTAACTTTGCCGGCAAGCTGTTCTGCGTATTTAGGATAAAGCAAAGTGTTGGTTGTAATGCTGGTCTGCATTTTTAACGAGCGTGCATGTTCCGTCATTTCAACAATATTAGGATTTAGCAGCGGCTCGCCTCCGGTTAAGTCGATAAACTTAACTCCAAGTTTTTTTAACTCATTTGTGTTTCTGATAAAATCATCAAGCGACGCATGAGGCGTGTTTTTATATTTTCCGTGAGCGGCAAATTCACAAAAATCGCAAAAAGCATTGCAACGGTAAGTTACATAGTAATTACAAAGTAACAACATTAATACTCTCTTCCTTTCCAGTTCACATCTCGATTGATGAATACAACAAGCGGAAGAATAACCACATAGAAAGTGTAATAAATTTCAAATACCAAATAGCTTGTAAAAGTAAATGGCAAATCCAAATACTTGTGTGATGAATAGAGAAGAAGATAATCGCTTGTTAGTTTGAAAAAAACCAAATATAGAATCGGAGCGGAAAAAATAAACGGAGAAACCAAGACTAATAAGTTTGCTAAAAAACCTGTTCCAATCACAAAAAATCCGAGAGCTTCTGTTTTTAGTCCCCCGACACCCCACCTCTTTTTTTGATGATAAATTGATGTTAAATTTTCGAGAGGTTTAGATACAACGAGAGAACCTTTATCCATCGGGTAGATAATCTTATATTTTTTAAGCGCTTTTATTTTTCTTATCAAAGCCAAATCTTCGGTTACCGAAAACGGGATTGAAGCATATCCTCCAATTTCATCATAAGCTTTACGAGTAAAGGACATATTATTTCCAATGCAGCTTACCGGCTGTCCCAAGTTAATTGTGCCGGCAGCCACGGTTAACAGATAAACGAAATCAACCGCTTGCATTCCATTAAAAAGCGAATCGGAATTTTGAGTTGTAAAACCTCCGACGAATGCGACATCCCCTTTGTAATAGGAAGCTAACGTAATTGCCCAAGTAGGTGAAACCACACAATCGGCATCGGTGGTCATAATAATTTCTCCGCCGCTTATTTCAATGCCGTTTGCCAAGGCATTTGCCTTCCCTGGTTTTGCCGCAATTTGTTTTGTCGGTTTTATTAGCTTGAAGCGGTTTTTATCTTTTATGAAATCAGCAATTATTTCATAAGTATCATCCGTCGAGTCATCGTCAACAATAATAATTTCAAGTTTCCCCTCGGGGTATTCTAAATTATGAAGAGAAATTAAACAACTCAGAATATTTTCACGTTCGTTGCGGGCTGCCACTATTACTGAAGCCGAAGGAAGTTCATCCTTCTTGATTCGGGGAAATTTTCGAAATGCTCCTATCATCATCAAAGCGGTTTGAATAAAATATAACGATATTACAACAAGGGCAATTATTTCAAACATTCAAGAGGCTTCCCGAATTCAAATTTATTATTTAAAGAATACCGAATCAGTAAATCGATTGATTCGATTACAACATCTTTTGATTTATTACTGTCGTGCATCACTACAATCGAGTTTTTTTCTAAATATTTGGTAATGGCAAATTTAACAATATCTTTCTTATTTTTATAATCATATGTTAGTAAAGACCACATTACATTTTTTAACCCGATTTGTTTAAGTTCCTTCGCCAATCTAAAATTAAATCTGCCGTGAGGAGGACGAAAAAACTTAACATCATAGCCGTGATTGTTTCTCATTAAATTACTTACGGATGAGATTTCCTCTACCCTTTTTGATTTACTTAGTGTTGTTACTACTGAGTGGTTCATTGTATGGTTACCGATTGTGTGTCCGTCGGTCAAGATTTTTTCAACTAACTCGGGATATTTGATTATATTTTGTCCCACGCAAAAAAAAACGGCTTTGATATCATTATCTTCTAATTTTTCCAATATTTTTTCGGTAGTGTCGGGATTTGGACCATCGTCAAACGTTAATAATATTTTTCCGCAATCGGTTTCCCATTGATATTTGCCGAATATCGATTTTACTGCACCCGGCGGATTATAAAAATATCGTTTCATTCTATCCGAAATAAATTAATAATCTGTTCTTTTAT
>CAZMZM010000078.1:0-7707 GCA_964570865.1 uncultured Melioribacter sp. | reverse complement strand
TAAAAAATGCTCATTGCTGTTTCATGTACTTTCCGAACAACTATTGTTTGACGATGCTTAATTGCCCGTACTTTTTTCTTCCGGTATTTATTAACGTTATATTTTCCAAATTCGGTAACTGAGAAATGAATTGTGAAAGGGCATAATATTCTTGGTGAATTGTTTTATAAAGTAATTTTTCAATCGGATTAAATTTAATTTTATCTATTGCTTCTTTTACGAGATCGTATTTTTCATTTACCAAATAGATAGTCGATTTGTTGTATTCAACAGTCGATAGTATTAATATTTCTTCAACTAAATTTTTATTTGAAATTGTGAGATTGTTAAAAGTATTATTTTGAGGGAAATACTTTTCGTCTAATTTCATGAAATACGCGGAATAATTATCTTCGGTCATTAATGCAAATATCAAAAGATAATTATCCGACTTGGTTTTAATAACTTTAATCGTCTGTTGTATAGATAGATACTGCAAATTATTGCGAAAATAGACCAGATTGACAGCCGGAAAAACATATATTATTTTATGTTTTAAGTTCAGATGGTTTTTAAAAAATTCATCAATAATATAAAGACTTAAATTTCCGGTTAAATAAAAAATGATAATCGTATCATCGAAAATTCGATTTCTAATAATTTTAGAATTTCTTAAATCGGAGTAATGTTCCTTTTCCATTCCGGTGGAATGGACGAGAAAATCAAATTCATTCGGAAAATTATTTGAGAATTTGAGTAACGCGGAATAGGTGTTTTTTACATTTGTCAGGAAAAGGAAGTGATGTTTTTGCATGCTTTGCTCCTGAAATTTACAGTCAAATAATAAACTTCTGTTTCAGGTAAGTCAAACGATTGTTGTTTAGAATTCGGAATTACGAACAACCTATGAAAATAAGCTTCGGTTTTTACTAATAAATCGATATTTTAAGTTTTATAAAGCTAACCGAAAGATGTTTAATATTCGGGATTTGAAACTCGTTCTTAAAGATTATTGTAATTAATATTTTATTACGGATTGATTATTCGATTAGCAACTCGCAAAACAATCTGCGATACTATACTATTTTTGAGAAAGACTTTGCGATGTACTTGCAAAAAATGACGGAGTAACACCAATAAATTTTTTAAAATATGTGTTAAAAGAAGATTTAGTATGGAACCCAACCATTTCCGAAATACCTTCCATTGAAATGTGCCGATAAGATTTATCGCTTAACAATCTGGCGGCTTCTTTAATTCTAAGTTGGTTAATAAAATCGGAAAAACTCGCGTCGTAGAATTCATGCACAACTTGCGATAAATATTTTGAATTTACTCCCAGTTTCTGCGATAATTTACCAAGTGAAATATCGGATTGAAGAAATACTTTTTCTTCGTTAATTGCTTCGGTAAGTTTTTCGTTTAATTCATTTTTTTTGTCGTTACTTAACGACGAAGAAATATATTTGTTTTTATCACTAATAATTTTTTTTCTTTTTTCTCCAAGCGGTTTTTTTTCAAATTTGATTAGTTCAAGATTCTTTTTTACCAATTCTTTATATGCTGCATTTTTCATTCGATAAAGCACAAAAATAAAAATTGAAATAATAATAAATAAAATTACTCCTGAAACAGTAAGTGTAAGTATTAAATTTTTATGTTTGAGCAAAGCATTCTTTTTTTGAATTTCCCTGTCCTTTTTTTCTGTCTCATATTTTATTTGCAGTTCGTTAATTTTTGCAGTTGTCGATTCATTTAACAGCGAATCTCTTCTTTCGGCAAAATCTTTGTAATATTTGTAAGCGGATTTGTAATCCCCGAGCGCCTCGTAATTTAAAGCAAGATTCCCGATTTCGTTGTTCATTTTAATAATAAATTTGTTTTTTCGTGCAAGCAAATAAATATTTTTCATTATTCTGCCGGCTTGAATATTTTCACCGAGTCCCTTTAAAGCATTGGAATAGTTCGTCATACTCTCGATTCTAAATCTAACATCGGAAAATATTTTTGAGAAATGAACTGCTTCTTTGCCGTATTTAAGCGCTTTATTGTAGTGTTTGCTGTGATTATAAATAAAACTTAAAGTGTTAGCGGCAACGGCTTTGTAAAATTTATTTTTGGGATTGCAATTGTAAATTTCAATTAGATATTTTTCAGCTTCGTCAAAATTTCCTTCCTCTCCGAATGCCATTGCTAAATTTAAAGTAAACTTAAACCTGTCGTTATCATTCTTTGTTTGCTTAGCGTATTCAATAAGCTGTTTATAAAGTGCTATTGACTTTTTATAACTTTTAGTCCGGAGATTCAATAATGCCAAACCGTTTATTATATTATTTTTTAATTCAATATCTCCTATTTTTTCCGCTATTTCAATTCCATTTAAAAAATATTCCGATGCCTTTATATATTCGCCTGTATAAATTAAATAGTACCCGAAATTTCTATTTAATCTTGCTTGCCTAAGACTGTCAGGATGTTTTCTCAGCATACCTTGGGCAATTTTCAAATATTTTATTGTTTCCTGATTTTGTTCGTAATCTAATTTGTCGGATAATTCAATTGCGGCATCCAATTTTTCAACTGAAGTTTTTGCGGTCTTAAAAATTGTTTTTAGTGAGTCAATTTGGGATTGGCCGAAAATGTTTGTAGAAGTAAGTGAGAGGCAAACAAACAATATTAGAAAAAAATAATTTTTCATATTAATTAAAATTGTATCTTCCTGTCAAAGATAGGCCTATTTTGTTAAATATCATTACAAAATTAGTTGCTTAAAGATAACATATCTTTATCACTATTTGTAGAAAAATCTTCATAATAAGTTTTACATTTCATGTTCATTTCATTATCAAGACCGAGAATAAAAAAATCTAAAAAGCAACTACAAATAAATTATGAAATTGTTTAAGATTTGTGATTAAATTTAAACCTACCAAAATCCCTTTTTTTTCGTTATTTCATCATTATTATTTTCCTGAAAAAACTTGTTTTTTCAATATCTTAGAATTTTTAAAATAAAAAAAGCCAAGCAAAAATTGCTCGGCTAAAATTATTACATAATGTAATCAGATATTATTTATTTGTAAATGTTCCGAAGTGTTTCATGAACTGAACTCTTTGGAGAAGTGCAGGATCGTTGACTTTTCCGTAACTCAATTTTCCACGGAAATCATCCAATGTAGTGTAACCTTTTTTATCCATCCAAGATTCAACTTCATTTAATATTACTCCGATTTGTTCCGGTCCCTTCTTATAAAGAGTAGAGGCAACCTGAACCGCATTTGCTCCCGCAAGAATTTGCTTAATAACTCCTTCGCCGTCATGTACGCCTGTAGATGCAGCTAAATCACAATCAACTCTGTCGCTCATCATTGCAATCCATCTTAACGACATTGAAATATCTCTGGGACCGCTTAATACATAAGTAGGAGTAACTTTTTCGGTATTAATATCAAAATCCGGGGCAAAGAATTTGTTAAACAACACTAATCCTTTAATCTCTGTTTCCGACAAAGACTTAATCATAGCTCCGAGATTTGAGAAATAGTGACTCATTTTAAGAGTTACCGGAACGCTAACTTCGCTTGTAAGTTTTTTAATAACGTCAAAGTAAATTTGTTCGTTTTCAGTGCAAGTTCTTTTCAAATCGGAAGGTAGCAAAAACATGTTTAATTCAATAGCATCAACTCCAACGCTTTCCATTTTTTTTGCAAAGTATGTCCATTCGTGATTAGAGACCGCATTAATACTTCCAATAATCGGAATAGACGTTTGACGTTTGCATTCAAGAATTAAATCAAGATAATCTTCAATGTTTTTTTGTTTAACGCGAGAATCAAAATAGTCAAATAATCCTTCGTCATATCCCTCTTTTACTGCTTGGCTAACTACATGATCAGCTTCCATTGTAATTTCTTCTTCGAAGATTGAACGCAATACAACTGCAGCCGCACCATTTTCTTCAAGAGTTTTTATGCTGTCAATATTCTCTGTTAACGTAGAACTCGATACAATCACCGGGTTTTTTAGGGTTAAACCTAAGTATTTTGTTGTTAAATCAGCCATCTCAATTTTCCTTATTTAAAATAAACTTTTCAATTCCTCTTGTTGCACGGAATCCGTCTGCAACGGCGCTGATTGCGTCTGCACGGTTATTGGCAATATCACCGCCGGCAAATAACCAATCCAAACCGGTCTGCTGATATTCGTTAACAACAATTCGTCCGCGTTTTATTTCAATTTGCTCTTTAATATCTTCAGGGATAAAGGAATAATTTGCTTCCTGACCAATTGCTCCGATTACGGCAGTTGTTTCAATTATATGTTCATCGCCTTCAATAATTTTAGGTCTCGGGCGTCCGCCTTTAGGATCCGGTACCATTTCGGCATTAGCATATTTTATCGCAGTTACTCTTCCTTTGTCGTTAGTGATAAGCTCAAGCGGAATAGCCTGAGGTTTAATTGTTACGCCTTCATCTTCAGCGCCTTCAATTTCTTCCCAATCGGCAGGCATATCTTTAACTCGCCTTCTGTAAAGTATTGTTACATCAGCGCCTAATCTTCTCGAAACTCTCGCAGCATCAATCGCAACGTTACCGCCGCCTATTACTACAACCTTGTCTCCTATTTCCACATGTTTGTCGCTGTTAATATCTCTCAAGAAGTTGACCGCTTGTATTGAGCCTTCGGCTTCTTCATTTGCAAGTCCGATAGAGTAAGGAACTTCGAAACCGATTCCGATCATTACCGCTTCATGTTTCTGATGAAGTTCTTTAAGGGAAATATCTTTACCGACCATTGTGTTGTAATGGATTTTAACGCCGATGCTTTCCATATATTCAATTTGCTTATCGATAGAATCAAGAGGCAAACGGTATTTTGGAATTCCGTACATAATCATACCGCCGGCGTGAGCTTTCGATTCGTAAATATCAACATTAAATCCGCGCATTGCCAGATAGTAAGCAGCTGTTAATCCCGAAGGACCTGCACCGATAATTCCAACGCTGTGTCCGTTTGGAGGCATAATAGTAGGATTAACAATTTCTTTAACCATTTCTTCATTTTCAGCACGTTCGGTAGCGTAGCGTTTCAACCAGCGGATAGCAACAGGTTCGCCGCGTTTACTGATAGCACAAATTTCCTCGCATCTTCGGGTACAAACTTTACCGCAAGTTTCGCCTAACGGGTTGTTGTCATAAATTATTCTGACTGCGTCTTCGTCATTGCCGAGCGCTATCGCGTTGATGTATTCCGGAATATGCATGTGAACCGGACAGTTATCGGTACAAATACCGCAACCGATGCAACGTTCGGCTTCTTTTCGAGCTTCTTCTTCGGAGTAACCAAGTACAACTTCCGCAAAAGATTTAACACGTTCTTTTCCTTCAAGTTCGCGCATCGGAACACGTTGGTACTCGAGCAACGAATGTTCGGGATCAGAGACAAACGATTTTATATCCTTTCCTTCAGGATTATCTTTACCCGGAGTCCAGAGAAATGTAGTAGGATCTTCTGTAACGTAAATATAATCGGTCGTTAAGCTCAATGAACCGGTAGGACAAACTTCAACGCATAAAGCGCACCAACAGCAACGTCCGTTATCAACACGCGGTCTTAAGCCGGTATCGCCCGATGAAGCGTCGATTCCTTCAAGATTTATCATATCGATTGCTTTGTTCTGACAAATCGTAGAACAAGTACCGCAACCAATACATTCTTCCAAATCGTTAAAATGCAAACCTCTGTAACGAGGAGCAGTAGTTTTTTCTTCATAAGGAAATTTAACCGTATGAGGATGTTTCCCCAGCTGATTTAGAGCTTTAAACGGTGACAATATTCCTTTTATATCAAATGCCATTTAAATTACCTCAACGTTCAATTTCTGGTGGACAAGTGCCTAAACTGTTCATTATAAAAGATACGTCTGCAATGTTTGCGCCTACTAAAATTCTTTCAAGCAGTGAAACACCGTGAACGTATGCCGGTCCGCGTGCGTGAACTCTTCTCGGTTTCACCGAACCGTCGCTAACGGCATAATATCCGAACTCGCCGCGAGCCGATTCCGTTTTAACATAAGCATCTCCGGGTGGTACTCTCCAATTTAATGGATTCGGGATTTTATTATAAAAATCTCCGCCCGGTATTTTTTCAATTACTTGTCTTACTATTGATATAGATTGTTCGAATTCCAAACGCCTTACCATTGCACGCGACCAAACATCACCGCCTTCGTAAGTAGGAACAATGAAATCCATTTTATCATAAACCTCGTAAGGTTCATCTATTCTAACATCATGCTTTATTCCGCAGCCTCTTAACGGTGCGCCTACAACGCCCCATTCCTGCGCTTTGTTTTTATCAATTATGCCGACGCCTTTTGCACGCTTGTAAAATAAAGCATTATTAAATAGCAGATCGTCATAATCTTTTAATCTTCTTTCCAGATAATCCATTACCTTAAGAACTTTATCTTTAAAGCCTTCGGGTAAATCTCGACGAACGCCGCCCGGCCAAATGTACATATGATAAACTCTTCCGCCGGTAAGCTGTTCAAACAAATCAAGGATATAATCACGATCACCGACAGTCCATTGCGGCATGGTGTAAAGTCCCATCGAGCCGGATTGACCGCCCATCCAAAGAAGGTAAGTTGCCAAGCGTGATAGTTCAAGAACCAAAACACGAATGTACTTAGCTCTTTCGGGAACTTCTCTTCCTTCGATTTCCTCAATTACGCGAGATAAATTTTCTTCATTCGGATCAGGTTCCGGAACGCATATTCTACATACAATCGGGAAACACTGAAGCCATGTTCTCGCTTCCATCAGTTTTTCAAAAGCTCTGTGCAGGTAGCCGACGTGCGTTTCCGCTTTTACAATTGTATCGCCGGTTACTTTCAGCTTGACCATCATATTTCCGGTAATACCCGGGTGCTGTGGTCCTAAATATATTGTGGTTTCTTTTTCTCTCATTCTAAATGCCGTACTGAATAAACTTTTGCCAATTCAGGGATTTCTTCCCCGCTCTTTTTAGTTATAGTAGTTCTTACATCTTGTGCGTCTTCTCTTCCCTCGCGATGGAAGAAGTTTTCTTTTGAATACTTGACAGTATCAAAATCTCTTCTCATGGGTGGAATTCCTTCCCAATCTTCCAAAATAAAATCTGTCAGATTGCCATGTCCGATAAAATCAACACCGTACATTTCGTGAATTTCTCTTTCGTAAGTTTCAATCTGCGGCCAGTATTCTCTTAATGTCGGTATTTCCGGTTTTTCACGATTTAATCTGATTTTAGCAATCACTTCAACCAAATTTTCGTAATTCATTAAGATATAAACCAACTCAATTTGATTATCTTCCAACCAATCAACACATGAAATGTGAGAAAGATGTTTAAATCCCAATGTATTTTTGGCATATCCCAAAAAAGGATGGATTAAATCATGTCTCAACTTTACTTCAATACGCTGATGTCTCGGTATTCTTACTTCAGCAGAATGAAATGTAAATTTAATCTTATCAAGAATTTCGTTTTCTATTTGCAATTTCATTTCCATATTCTCACCAATTATAATCCGGCATATTCCAGTTATGAATAACCTTTTTCTGATTTGCTCTATACCAGTCTAAATTTTCTTTATACTGTCTTGCACCGTCAGCTTTACCTTCTGTAATTAGTTTCTGCAGTTCAATAAAACCGCTAATTACAGCTTCGGGACGAGGCATACAT
>CAZMZM010000077.1:0-8403 GCA_964570865.1 uncultured Melioribacter sp. | reverse complement strand
GATGGAAGTAATTTAACTTCAGGTGTTTACTTCTATAAAATAAAAGTTGCAAACGGAATCAATAATTTTGTTCGGATTAAGAAGATGTTGTTGTTAAAATAATTTTTTTGTTTTTGGTGAATACTTAATTATGGCGGTATTATTACCGCCTTTTTTTTTGTTTTGCAGTAAATGTTTTTAATAATAATATTTTAAAGAAAAATAAATTAAAATTTTTCTCTTTCTAAAGTCAACTTTTTTTCTTAAATTAGAGAAAAAAAGGGGCAATTGTATGAGTACTAATGAAGATTTCGAGTTTCTTTACACCTTTTATTTTAGAAACGGGGAAATAAAACAGTTTAAGATAATAATTGACGGCAACACACTCTTGGATAAAAGTCCTATTCCCGTAGAAAGACCTGAGTGGACCAAAATGGAAAATTTTCAATGTCCCGAGTGTCCGTTAAACAGAGAGAAAATTCCACATTGCCCGCTTGCTATTCGAGTTAATTCAATTATTAAATTCTTTTCGGAATTTCCTTCCTTTGCCGAAGCAAAAATTAGTGTTGAAACTAAAGAACGCGGAAGCTATAAATATACCAGCGTTCAAACAGGCATATCGAGCATGATGGGAATTTTTATGGCAGCAAGCGGATGTCCTATTATTGGCAAATTAAAATCATTGGTCCGGTTTCATCTTCCTTTTGCCTCATTGCTTGAAACTGAATATAAAGTTCTTACGATGTATATTTTGGCTCAGTTTTTTAAAGCAAAAGAGAGAAAACATGTTGATTGGAAATTGGTTAAGCTCAGGCAAATTTACGACGATATTCAAAAAGTGAACAGACATGTAGTAAGTAAGTTAGCAGAAATTGAGATGAGGGATTCAAGCAGGAATGCAGTAATAGCATTAAATAATTACGCTTTGTACATTTCAATGGAACTTGAAGACGAAACCTGGCTAGACAAAATGAGAGAATATGTAAAGGATTGGATAGAGATGTAGCTAGGTTGCTTGCCGACATCTATTATTAAATACTGAAATAATCTCATCCAAAATATTTTACGCAGTAAACTATTGTGAATATTTGTTAAAACTTCAGATACGTCTTCCAAATCTCGTAAAGTTCTGCAGTTGCTTTTATGTCGTCTCCGCAGTAAATGGCAATATCTTCTATCTTTCCTGCGCGGTAAAGTTCGTTTACATCCATTCCGGTAATCCCGTTAGATTTAGGGGACTCTAAACCGAAAGCGTGAGCATAAAAATCGAGATTAAATTTTCTTGTTAACCCGTAAAATGTAAATTGGTCCAGCAAATCGATATGTTTGGTTATATCATATCTACTTTTTATAAAATTACGGCTCGGTCTGATTTTTAGCATAGCCGAACGAAGCATCAGAAAAGGAAGATCAAATTGTCTTCCGTTAAATGAAATCAGTTTATCCGCTTTTGTGAGAAAATCCCAAAATTTTATCAGCATTTTTTCTTCCGTCATTCCGTGATACGAAATCTTTTTTTCTTCGGATTCCCATTCTCTCGGTTCTTCGGATTCAAAAATTACGTATCTATTTCCAGTGTTAATGTTCATCAAACCGATTACAATTACTTTTGCCGTAAAGGGATAAAGATTTAAGTACCGGATTGCTTCAAGCTCTTTTTCCGAACGTATTTTTTCATCTTTTTCCTTTTCAACGTACCGCATTAAATATTCTTGTTGGGATTCGGAAAACGTTTCAAGAGGGAATCCGCTTGTTTCAATATCAAAAACTATTTTAAGTTTTTCAGATTCCATATCGCCTCACTTTGTAGTTAATTGATAATTAAGATAAAAAAAATATGGATAAATTTAAACAGTAATTCGCAAACTCATTAATTCAGAGAGAAAAGAACTTTTATTCATAAACTGTTACATCAATGGCATACAGGTGAAACGGTTATTAATTCATGTAAGTTCTTATCCACGATTTCAGGAACTGTGTAATAACTCTTAAAACTTACTCTAAATTTTTTCTTACAAGAAAAGTATTTTTAATAATTTGAAAAACGGCTTTTTCAACCTTCCTTCAAAGAAAAGGGAGTGGGGATGAGTTTCGGAATTAATTACGGGAAAAAGGATGAAGGAATACATTTTGTAGAAATCGATAATAATTGTTGAATTATTAATTGATAAACAAAATAGAAGGCGAAGAAGAATAGCTCCTTCGCCTTGAAAATAAATTAAGGTTAAAAGTTTAGGTTAAATAATAATTGTCAGTTTCTCTCGGATCGTCAATCCTTTTGGAATTGTCGTCTTCTATCTTAAAATTAGCAACAACAACCTTAAGAGTTTCGGTTAAGCGGGCTAAATCCTCCGTTGCTTTTGCTATTTGTTGGATACCGGTACTGGTTTCATTAGTAACATTATTCATTACTTCCATTGAAGATGCAATATCTTCTGCAGCACGTAATTCTTCTTCGGAGGCTAAAGCAAGCCTCTGGATTTCCGATTCAACTTTTTGGGACTCATCCATAATTTTATTTAATGATTCTTCAACTTCTCCGGTTTTTGCCATTCCGTTTTCAACAGCCTTTGCGGCATTTTTCATTGAGGCATTTGCGTTATTCGATTCCGATTGAATTTCGGTAATCATTTCTCCTATTTCCTTTGTCGCATTTAAAGTTCTTTCGGCTAATTTACGTACTTCGTCGGCAACAACTGCAAATCCGCGTCCCTGCTCCCCGGCACGTGCAGCTTCGATTGCTGCATTTAATGCAAGTAAGTTCGTTTGGTCGGCAATTTCATCAATTACTTTTGTTATCTCGCCAATCTGTTCTGTTTTTTTAGTCAATGATTGCAACGACTCGGCAGTGTCGTTTGTAGCGGTAACAATATTTTCCATCCCTTTTTTGGCTTCTTTAATTTTATTTACTCCTTCTATCGAATATTTTTCAGCCTCGTCCGAAAGGTGTTTGGCATTATTAGCGTTCTCAGTTGTTCCCATAATGGTTTGTGTTACTTCTTCCACTGCTCCTGCAACTTCGTTAGCCTGAGAACTTTGTTCATTTGCACCGGCAGCCATTTCTTCAGCGCTTGAGGAAATCTGTGTTCCTGCACTGGCTGTAGCTTCAACAATTTCTACAACTTTGTTTATTAATTTCCTAATTTTTTCGACGGCAATATTAAAACCTAAAAATAATTTGCCGATTTCATCATCTTCGTTCGGGGGATTTACTTTAACGGTTAAATCGCCTTCGGCAAACTGCTCCATTGCGGAAAGTAAAGTGTGGGTATTTTCCGAAAGATATTTTTGATTTTCTTCGGTGATCTTTTTTTCTTTTTCAGCTTCTTCTGCGGCAATCTTAGCTTCATGGGATTGTTTTTGAGATTCGTCGAACAATGCTTTTAGTTTTAATCTCATATTATTAAGATTTGTAAATAATATCCCGATTTCATTAGTAAGTTTATAATTGAATTCTACATCAAAATTACCTTTCGAAATTTCATTTGTGTTAGAAACAGATTTACTAATAGGGGTAAGAATTATTTTTTTAAAAAATACAAGAAATAATACCAAGAAAAAAACTACGAATCCTAAAATTGTATATATAATTGCATTTATATTTTTATTCATTTTAATAAATAAGTCCGTTACGTCATTTACAACTGTAATATAACCGATATTACTGTTAGAATAATCTCTTAGAGGAATTGAATAGAGGGAGTAGTAATTATCATGCTTTTGTATGATTTTACTTTTTAATGAAAAATCATTTTTTAATAATTCTGATATTATACTACTTGAAGTTTTGTAATAATCTAACCCGGAAGTAATAATGTCATTGGGTGAAACAGTGTGTCCGGCTCTTTTAAAATATTCCTTTTTTACTCCAATCGCATAATTAATTTTAAATGATGATGAAATCGCATCCAAAATAGATTTAATTTCTCCCCCTAATTCTACGGAACCGATATATTTTGTTTTATCAAAGACAGGATAAACAACCCTAACACCAAGTCCGGCTTTTCCGACTTCCAAACCGGTTACCGGCATTTTAGACGAAGCAACTTCTACTACTGTTTTTCTGAATTTCGATAGATTATCGCCAAACTTTGACGGTTTATGCAATCGCAGAAAAGAGGTCGCATCGGGCAAATGAAACTGAAATTGAACTATTCCAAATTCACTTTTATAATGGTTTTGATAATCATAAAGTAATATATCTTGCAGTTTTTTTCTGTCTCTTTTAGCAAAACTCCTAATTATTTCCGTGTTTTTCAGTAGTAGGTTAACGGCAAACTCAAGTTTTTCCACGGATGATTTAGTCTGAGTTTGAAAATAACTTTGAAAACTATTTTGTTGAGAAGATATTCTTGAGTTAATGTCATCCATGTAGGAGTTTTTTATCCTCGAAATTATAAAAAACGCCATTATAGTTACGCCAACGATTAATGCGGCAGTAACTTGTACTTGCATTTTTTGCCAAAATTTAAGTTTCATAGCCATAATTCCTTTTGTAAATACTTAATTTATTACTTGAATAATATTATTAACGATAATCGTAGAATATTAGAAAAAGTTTAGTTTCTATTATTGTAATTATGAAATTGATTTTTTTTATGCGGAGAAGCCGTAATTATCCACAGTTGCCCGTGATACTTTCTAAGGATGATGTGCAAACTGATTATTGATTATCAAAAAATAATTAAAAGATGGTTGATTAGTAGTTAATTAAGGATATGACGTGTAATCTCATTTTCTGTTTGCGGTACTTGAAACAACATACGTTCTCCATTGTCCATTCTCAATTGTCTTATTAATTTTATATTAATAAAACCAATCTGGAAAAAAATAAAAAGATAAACGGGTCTTTCTTTTTTAGCTGTAATACATTAAGTTTCCCTATTCAAAAAAAATATTATTGATGAAAAAATATTTATCTAAAAATATAGTCCGTTCAAATTTTCAATTCAAAAAATACTACACTCAAATTATATCTAAAGGAGGATTTTAATGGGTTGGTTATCCCGAAGTCTTAGTACTTCCATCGGAAAAAAGGTGGTAATGGCTGTAACAGGCTTGTTGCTGATTCTGTTTCTGACAGTTCATTTTATTGGCAACTACACCATCTGGGGAGGCGAATCTGTATTTACAGCATACGTCTCCGCTCTGGAATCAATGGGATGGTTTACGCACGTTATTGAAATAATGTTAGCCCTTGTATTCCTTATTCATATTTATTACGGTTTGTCGCTTGCAGTTTCTAATGAGTCAAAACGTCCTATTGCTTACAAAAAGTATGAATCAAACAGTTTAATAAAATTCAGCGCCCGCTATACATGGCAAACAGGTTTGTTGATTTTATTATTCCTTATTCTTCACTTAATTACTTTCTGGTATGAATTTAAATTTGGAACTCCTCATAGAGAATTATATGATATTGTGGTTACATGGTTTCATAATCCACTCTACTCATTACTTTACATTCTCTTTTTAATAACGCTTGGGGTTCATATCCATCACGGTTTTCAAAGCGCATTTCAGACGTTCGGATGGAATCATCCTAAATACACTCCGTGGGTAGAAAAATTCAGTACATTCTTGGCATGGTTGTTCGGATTAGGCTTCTCCCTTATTCCGCTCTACTTCTATTTCACTTCAATAGGAGGTAAATAATGGTAAAATTAGAATCAAATGTTCCTGCAGGGAGCTTAGAAGAAAAATGGACTAATCACAAGATGGAAATGAAACTTGTGAATCCATCCAATAAAAGAAAATTTGACGTAATTGTTGTCGGAACCGGATTGGCAGGCGCTTCCGCCGCAGCTACTTTGGCAGAATTAGGTTACAAAGTTAAAGTTTTTTCATTTCACGACAGCCCTCGAAGAGCTCACTCAATAGGAGCTCAGGGCGGTATAAATGCGGCCAAAAATTATCAGAATGACGGCGACTCGGTTTACAGGTTATTCTGGGACACGGAAAAAGGAGGCGACTTCCGTTCGAGAGAAGCCAACACTTACAGATTGGCTGAAGTTAGTAACAATATTATTGACCAGGCTGTTGCCCAAGGAATTCCTTTTGCAAGAGATTACGGCGGTTACTTAGCTAACCGTTCCTTCGGCGGAGCGCAGGTTTCCCGTACGTTTTATGCTCGCGGTGAAACAGGACAGCAATTATTGCTTGGTGCTTACAGTGCATTAAGCCGCCAAATCGGAGCAGGCAATGTTGAAATGTACACACGCCGTGAAATGCTTGATTTAGTTGTTGTTGACGGTGCGGCAAAAGGTATTATTGTAAGAAACTTGCTTACAGGCGAAATTGAAAAATATGCCGCCCAGGCTGTTTTACTTGCAACCGGCGGTTATTCGAGAGTATATTATCTTTCGACAAATGCAATGAACAGTAATGCTACTGCTGCTTGGCGTGCACATAAACGAGGAGCAACGTTTGCAAATCCTTGCTATACGCAAATTCACCCTACATGTTTACCAATTCACGGCGAATTACAATCAAAACGTGTATTGATGAGTGAAAGTTTAAGGAACGACGGACGTATTTGGGTATCGAAGAAAAAAGGCGATATGCGTAGAGCGGCTGAAATACCTGAAGAAGAAAGAGATTACTATCTCGAAAGAAAATATCCTTCATTCGGCAACTTGGCTCCTCGTGATATTTCATCGAGAAGCGCTAAGGAAGTTTGCGACGAAGGTCGCGGAGTTCAAGGAACAAATGCTGTTTATCTCGATTTCAGCGATGCCATTGCCAGACTCGGCGAAGATGTAATTCGCGAAAGATACGGAAACTTATTTGAAATGTATCAAAACATAACGGATAAAAATCCGTACAAAGTTCCAATGAGAATTTATCCCGCTCCTCATTACACGATGGGCGGCCTTTGGGTTGATTATCATTTAATGAGCAACGTTCCGGGTTTGTTTGTATTAGGTGAAGCTAACTTCTCGGATCACGGTGCTAACAGATTAGGAGCCAGCGCTTTGATGCAAGGTTTGGCAGACGGTTACTTTGTTATACCTTATACGCTCGGAAATTATTTCGGAAGTGTTAAACCTGACAAAGTAAGTACGGACAGACCGGAATTTGAAGAAGCAGCCCAAAATGTAAAAGACGGAATAAATAAACTTCTTTCAATTAATGGTAAACAAACTGTTGATAGTATCCACAGACGTCTCGGTAAAATTATGTGGGACAAAGTCGGAATGGCGAGAAACGAAAAAGGATTAAAAGAAGCTATCAAGGAAATCACCGAATTACGTGAAGAATTCTGGAATGATGTTAAAGTTGTAGGTGAAAATGAATCTCTAAACCAAACGCTGGAAAGAGCCGGAAGAGTTGCTGATTTTCTTGAACTCGGCGAATTGATGGCGGTTGATGCGTTGAACAGAAACGAATCATGCGGCGCTCACTTCCGCGAAGAATACCAGACCGAAGAAGGTGAAGCATTAAGAAACGATGAAGAATACTCGTACGTTGCTGCTTGGGAATTCAAGAAGCCGGGAGAGTGGGAACTTAACAAAGAACCCCTTATCTTTGAATTTGTTAAACTATCGACGAGGAGTTATAAGTGATGAATGAAAAAATAAATTTAACATTGAATGTTTGGAGACAAGAAACCCCTTCCGTTGATGGTAATTTCGAAGAGTTTAAAGTCTCCGTATCGCCGGACGCCTCGATACTTGAGATGCTTGATGAAGTAAATGAAGAACTTGAAGCACAGGGTAAACGTCCGATTGCTTTTGAAAGCGATTGTCGTGAAGGTATATGTGGAACATGCGGTATTATTGTTAATGGTCATCCGCACGGTTCAGTTCCTAAAACGGCTACTTGCCAGCTTCATATGCGTAATTTTAAAGATGGCGAAACGTTATATTTGGAACCTTTCAGAGCAAAAGCTTACAAAATTATTAAAGACTTAGTTGTTGATCGTTCGCCTTTGGATAAGATAATTCAAGCAGGCGGATTTATTTCGGTGAATACAGGTAATGCTCCCGATGCAAATGCTACTCCAATTCCAAAAGAAGCGGCTAACTTAGCTATTGAAGCTGCTGAATGTATCGGTTGCGGTGCTTGCGTGGCAGCTTGTAAAAATGCATCGGCAATGTTGTTTACAAGCGCTAAAATATCTCAGTTTGCTCTTCTACCTCAAGGACAACCTGAACGCTACACAAGAGTTCAGGCAATGATAAACGAGATGGACGAACAAGGATTTGGCAGTTGTACTAACACTTATGCTTGTGAAGCCGAATGCCCGAAAGGTGTATCGATTACAAACATAGCCAGAACTAACAGAGATTATTTTATGGCTAAGTTAAAAGATCATAGTTTACAATTCTAATTATTTAATTAATTGTATTGATAAATTAAGACCGGCTTTCGAGCCGGTCTTTTTTTTTTAATTAAGAACAAATACGTAATTGAAAAAGGAAT
>CAZMZM010000076.1:0-8547 GCA_964570865.1 uncultured Melioribacter sp. | reverse complement strand
GCAGGCATCTGCTCGGCAGTTGCCAAATAAGTACCTCCGTCAGTAATCGCATTGCTTGTGGCATAATCTGTTTGTACGAAAAAAACAACAACCAAACATGCAGTTACCAGAAATTTTTTCATGATACATCTTCCTTAATTTTATTTTGAATAATATTTATCCTTGATTATCGGTTTTATCGAAAAAAAGTTTAATTTTTTTGGAACATAAATTCCCTAAACTTTTTTAATAGTTTTAATTTTTTACTTAAAGCATTTACTGATAACAAACGGAGTAATTTAATGGGTGTAACAGTTGAAAATTTAACAAAAACTTACGGAACCCAAAAAGCAGTAGATGACATATCTTTCCATGTAGAAACAGGCGAAATCCTCGGATTTCTCGGGCCGAACGGCGCCGGCAAAACCACAACAATGAAAATTATCACCGCCTTTATGGCTCCTACAGCCGGAGACATAAAAGTAGGCGGAATTTCCATTTACGACGACGAGGAAGCAATCAAGAAAAAGATTGGTTACTTGCCTGAAAGTAATCCGCTTTATCTTGACATGCCTGTTCTCGAGTATCTTGAATTTGCAGCTTTGATTCAAAAAGTTCCGAAAGAAAAAGTATCTAAACGAATTGCCGAAATGGTACATTTAACAGGGCTTAATGCCGAAAAGCACAAAAAAATCGGCGAACTTTCAAAGGGTTACAAACAGCGTGTCGGCTTGGCGCAAGCTTTAATTCACGACCCCGAAATTTTAATTCTCGATGAACCGACTACCGGTTTAGACCCAAACCAGATTGTTGAAATCAGAAACTTGATTAAGGAAATCGGGCGTGAGAAAACAATCATCCTAAGCACGCACATTTTGCCTGAAGTCGAGGAAACTTGCGACAGAATATTAATTTTGAATAACGGCAAAATTGTTGCAAACGGAACATCCCAAAGTTTAAGAGATCAAGCTTCGGGCAATCAAACCGTTCGTGTTCAAATTTTGGATGCAGAAGCCGATAACATCGTTCAAACTCTTCAAAACATGCCGAGAATCTCATCGGTCGATTTTATCAGCGATGAACAAAATACTTTCTTAATCTCGAGCAATTCGGAAGAATCAATAAGGCGCGACATATTTAACCTATGCGTAAAAAATAATTGGTTCTTGTCCGAAATGACTCCGATTGAAACTAAATTAGAAGACATTTTCCGTGAACTAACAATGAACTAAGCCATGAATACTTATTTAATTATTGCAAAAAGAGAAGTTTCATCATTTTTTGATTCGTTAACCGCTTACGTTCTGATTACCGTTTTCCTCGGACTAAGCGGATTTTTCACCTGGCTTTACGGTTCCGATATTTTCTTTATCGGACAAGCATCTTTGCAATCGTTTTTCTCGGTTGCCTACTGGTCGCTCTTCTTTTTCATTCCGGCTCTTACGATGAAATCAATTGCCGAAGAGAAAAAAAGCGGGACATTGGAAATGATGCTCAGTAAGCCTGTAAGTGATTTCCAATTGGTGATGGGAAAATTTGCGGCAAATTTCGAACTTATATTCATTGCCCTTCTTTTTACTCTTCCGTATTACATCACGGTTTCATTCCTTGGTCCGGTTGATCACGGTGCGGTAATCTGCGGCTATTTGGGAATGCTGTTAATGAGTGCCGCACTAATCGGAATCGGAATATTTGCAAGCAGTTTAACGAACAATCAGATTGTCGCCTTTTTAATTTCTCTTTTCATCGGACTATTTTTCATAATTATTTTCGATGTTTTGGCAGGCGACTCGGCAGGATGGATGGCAGAGCTATTCAGCTATCTCAGCATATCAACACATTACGAATCGATGGCGCGAGGTGTCATAGATTCGCGTGATATTATTTATTTCTTATCCCTGGCGGGATTATCGATTTTTTCAGCAACTATGGTTTTATCTAAAAGAAAAATAGTGGAATAAAATGTACACGAAAAAGAACTATTATACAATAATCGGTTTGGTTATCGGAATAGTATTAGTAATAAATATTCTCAACGAAACCCTTTACACTCGACTCGATTTTACAGCCGACGGACGTTACAGTTTAAGTGATGCAACTAAGGGGATTTTAGATGAACTGACTGCTCCGGTAACAATTACAGCATATTTTTCAGAGAATTTACCTCCCGATGTGGAACGCTCACGCGAAGATTTGCGCGACATGTTAATTGAATACGCCAACTACTCGGGTGGTATGATTGTTTATGATTTTGTTGATCCCAACTCGGACCAACAGATTGAAATGAAAGCTCAGCAAGCAGGTGTGCGCCCCGTAATGATAAACGTACGAGAAAAGGATCAGATGAAACAGCAGAAGGCTTACCTTGGAGTTGTACTTCAGTACGAGGATGAAAGCGACGTGATTCCTTTAGTGCGCCCCGGGACACCGCTCGAATATCAACTTTCATCTTCAATTAAAAAAATCGCTACAACGGATAAACCGAAAGTAGCATTTCTAAAAGGAAACGGCGAGCCGGCGCTAAGCGAAATGCAGCAATTGCAAGAAGCTCTTTCCGTTACCCACGACATGGATGAAATAAGCTTCACCGATACTTCCGGCATACCGAATGAATACTCAACTCTTGCAATCATAGCACCGGAGGACACGATTCCGCCCCAATATATTCACTACCTTGATGATTTTATAAAACGGGGCGGTAATTTGGTAATAGCACTTAACCGAGTTAAAGGAATTTTAACCGAAGCCAAAGGGGCTGCTGTAAATACCGGCTTAAACAAATGGCTGAACAAATTCGGAATAGACGTAAAGCAAAACTTTGTAATTGATGAGCAATGCAGCAGCATCATGGTTACTCAGCAACAGGGAATGTTCAGAATAAACACTCCGGTTCAATTTCCCTATCTTCCCATAGTAACTAACTTTGCAAAAGATAATCCGATTACAGCCGGTTTGGAATCGGTAATGTTTCCTTTTGTCAGCACTATTGATTATCAGAAAGCCGACACAACTCTTCACATAACACCTCTTGCTTTTTCTTCACAACACTCCGGAGTGGAAACACCCCCGCTCTACTTTAATGTAACAAAAAAGTGGAAACGCTCCGATTTTGAATTGCCCGAGCAGGTTCTTGCAATCTCGGTTGAAGGAAAGCTTTTGGGGAACAACAAGTCCAAAATGATTCTATTCGGGGACGGTGATTTTGTTGTGAACGGAAGCGGACAAAAAATGCAGAAACTTCAGGATGACAACATTAACCTTATGGTAAATGCCATCGATTGGCTTTCGGACAACACCGGATTAAACGCATTGCGTACAAAGGCTGTTACTTCGCGTCCGATTGACAAAACTATCTCCGATAGTACAAAAACGATAATCAAATATGTTAACTTTTTGCTTCCGATTATCTTACTGATTCTCTACGGATTTTTCAGATTTCAATCAAAGAAAAAATTAAGAAAAAAATTAGCGGCGATAGATTATGAAGAATAAGAAATTATTAAAAAATCTGGCAATAGTTTTTGGATTACTCATACTTATTTGGATAATAGTAATTATCTCCAATGCAGGTAAAGCGGAAAGGAACTTTAAAACAAAACTTATTGATGTTGACACTTCAGCCGTTACTAAAATTGTTATTACACCAAAAAGCAACGGCGTTAATACAAGCAAAACCGTGCTCAGTAAAAAACAAGGAAAGTGGTTTGTGCAAGTATCGGAGAAAAAATCCGTAACCGTACCTAAAGACAAAATTGACGGGCTGCTGAAAACACTCTCCGACATTAAGATCGTGCGGCTTGCATCTAAATCACCTGCAAAATGGAAACAGTTCCAAGTCGATTCCGCTTCGACCCGCGTACAAGTCTATGACGGCTCAGACGTTGTGGCGGATTTCCGTGTAGGGAAACTTAACTTTAAGGGTAGGAGCCGGATTTACACCTACATGCGTAACAACGATGAAGAACAAACCTACACTGCGGAAGGTTTCTTAGGAGCAACATTCAACAGAAGTCCGAAGTCATTCCGGAATTCTATTTTGCTCAAGTCGAATTACAAAAACTGGGAAACTCTCAGTTTTAATTATCCTGCGGATTCATCCTACATTATTACTGCAAAAAATAATAACTGGTACTCGGGTAATACAAAACTCGACTCGACTGAAACAGTTAAATACCTTCGTTATTTACAAAACTTGCAAAACAGTAATTTTATTGATGAGTTCCCCGATTCACTTTCCAATACTCCGGTTATGTCGCTTACAATCCGCGAGAGAGATGGAAAGACACATACAATCAAATGCTATGGAAACAGTAATAAGTGGATATTAGAATCGTCCGATAATCCCGAAAGTTACTTTGACGGAAATAAGAACAAACTACGGGAAAGGATTTTTAAATCTGAAAAAGCACTTGAAAATTAATCGAAGAAATCTTTCTCTCATAAATAGAAAAACATAATAATTAACTCTTATTAAAAAAGCGGCAATAAATTTGTCGCTTTTTTCTATCTTCATTTTACCGAACATCCAACAATTCTATAACAATCACGCCACACATTTGTTATTCGGCTACAAATACCTTTAAGGCTTACAGAACATCAAAATTATTTTATTACTCTTATCCTAATTAGAAAATAACTATTCTATTTACAACTCTAACCTCTGAAGTTCTATAAAAATCCTAAAAAAAAAGCCCCGAAAACGGGGCTTAAAAAAATCAGGATATTTAGTTTATTTTTATCTGATAATAAATGCTTGGCAAGCTAATAATGCTGTTCCAAGAACCAAAAAAATAAATGTTATATATGCTATTGCAGCTATCTTAGACATAGTATCATCTCCTTTTAACCCGGGAAAATTTTGTCGTAAAAATTAATTAATTAAATATAGAACAAAATGAGAACCGGAAAACCGGTTCTCATAAAAGAATAATTATTTAAGTAATAACATTTTTTTCACAACAACATTAGAGTTAGTAGAAACTCTGTAGAAGTAAACACCGGAATTAACTTTTGCGCCGCTGTTATCAGTTGCATTCCAAATTACGGAATGGTAACCTGCAGAGACATTACCGTTAACCAATGTTGCAACTTCGCTTCCGAGAATATCATATACTTTAATTGAAACATAAGAAGCTTTTGGAAGCTGATACTTAATTGTTGTTGTCGGGTTAAACGGATTAGGATAATTTTGCTTAACTGCAAATTCAGTAGGAGTTTGGTCAACTTCGTCATTAACTCCTGTAACTCCGTTTGTATTAAATATGCCTACCGGCGAATAACCTGAAACATCGCCGTTTGAAGCAGTAGATTTTACTCTCCAATAATAATTTGTGTTTGCCTGCAAACCGCTAACTTGTTTGAAAGGTGTGCTGACATTATCTATTGTTTGAACATCGCTGAAATCAGCACTTGTTGAATACTCGATTGTGTAAGTCAACTCTGATTCGGACTGTACCGGTAATGCCCAAGAAAGAACCGGAGCAACAGTGTTGATAGTTACTTGGTTTGTCGGGCTTCCCGGAATAGGCACAACCGAACTGGCACCGGGATCTACGGTAAAGTGATATGTTGATGAAAATCCCGAGTAAGTTGAACCTGAATAATGCGAACGAACTTTCCAGTAATATGTTGCACCGGCAGTTAATCCTGTTAGCGACAATGTATTTGTTGTACTTGTAGTAGTTGTAGTAACTGAAGTAGCAAATACGTCAGAAGTACTGTAAGTAATTTCATATCCTGAAATTCCGGTTGTTGAACCGTTAATATACCAACCAAGAGTTACGTCATTATCATAAACAGTTGTACCGTTTGAAGGATAAGAAAGTATCGGTGCGCCCGCAGTTCCGGGACCAACAACCGTAAACGAACCTTGTGACCAAGCAGAAAAGGTCGAGCCGTCGTAACTTGCGACTGCCCAATAGTAAGTTTGACCGTAAGTTAAATCTGATGTAAATGTCCAATAAGTTGTATTTAGATTCGTAACATCAGCTGTTCCATCATAAGTAGTTGACCAATTTCCGGAAGCACTACCTGCTTTATATCTTACAACGTATTTAGTTAATCCTAATGAAGAACCCTCTAAATACCAATACAATGTCGGCTTAGCAGTATAAACAGTTGGATTGCTGACAGGATAAGAGGCAACGGGATAACCGTTAGTAACACCGCCGGCTACTGCAAAAGTACCCGATGATGACCAACCGGAATAGGTTGTACCATTATAGGAGCGAACTCTCCAATGATAAGTCGTACCCGGTGTTAAACTGGATGCTTGAATATAAGTAGCATTTGTAGTTGTTGAACCTGTATAAGCAGGACTTCCAAAAGCAGCATCGTCGTCAACTTGTACATTATATGTCAAGCCGTCACCGGTACCGCTAACATACCAATATAGGTATGGTGATGTAGTATAAACAGTGTAACCGCCACTCGGATAGGAAACTGTAGGAACAACTAATGTTCCGCTTCCATGAGTAGTAAATGAATTAACGCTAGACCAATCTCCGAAAGTACTTGTTGAAGAATAATAAGCTCTTACTTCCCAATAGTAAGTTGTTCCGGGATTTAATCCCGAAAGAGCTTTATACATTGCACTAGTAGCTGTTGCAATGTTGCCATCAGTAGGAAGACTGGTTGCACTTGCATCTGTTAACATTCCGTCACCGTTAACTGTGGAAGCAGTAGCATATCTAACCTGATACGTAACACCGGAGGCATATTCATTAACATACCAATAAAGTGTAGGCGAATTAGTATATACCGTTGCTCCACCAATCGGATAAGAAGGAATAGGATTAACAGTAGCACCGCCTGAAGTGGTAAAAGCATATACAGAAGAATAATCTTCAACTTCGTTTGAAGCATTAAGAACAACTATTCTCCAATAATATTTCATTCCGCCGTTAACAGATATTGAATGACTTAAGCTTGTAGTAGTAACTGTGGTAGCATCTGTTCCTGTACCATCTGCAGCCCATTCGCCGGCTGTTGGCACTGTATTATCACTTTGAGTAGTTTCCTGATATTGCAGTTTGAACTTCAAAGTACCAACCGCTTGGTTTATTGTCCAACCCATTAATACTGAAGAAGTATAAACCGTCGAAGCATTCGCCGGATTTGTAAGAGTTGGCGAAACGTCAGGGAATGTAGTAAAATGATAAGTTGACGATGCATATTCTGTTCCCGCATTATCAAGAGCGGTAACTTTCCAATAATATGTAGTACCATTTGATAGAGGGAAATTGGTTATAGCTTCAGTAAAAGCTTTAGTTAGATTTGTGCCTTGATTAACAGCATAAATATTTGTAGCGCCAAAAGTACTGGCAGTTGCTACATAAAGTTTATATGATACAGCGCCCGTAACACTACCCCATGTCATTGTAGGTTCAACGGAAACTCCCGTTAATCCGTTAACCGGTGCAGTAAGCGCAGGTCCGGGGATTGTTAAAGTAAAACTACCTGTAGTAGTTGTAGTACTTTCAGTATTATTTGCTGCTCCAGCATCATTAACCGTTGCAGTAACCTTCCAATAATAAACTCCGGCTGAAGGAAGTGAAACATTAACAGTTAATACATGTGTTGTAACCGTTCCGCTGGCAACAGTATTCGCAAAAAGATTATCTGTAGCAACAACATAAGCAAAATCAACATTTGAATAACTTGCTGACATTCCCCATGTTAATGTTGTTGTTGTTGCATAAGTCCCGCTAGGATCAATCAAAGTGGGAGTGGCTAAAAGCGTAGTAAAAGTATTTCCGGTAACAGTGTAGTTATCAGTAGCTTCATCAGCATTTGTTACAACTATACTTAACGAATAAGTTGTATTATAATCTAAAGTGCCTAAACTTTCATTAGTGTAAGTAGTAGTGGCACTAACTCCACTATGAGTAGTTACTGTCGTACCATTTAATTTTACCACAATGTTTACATTTGAAGCACTTCCGACATGCGTGTAAGTGTAAGTAATTGTCGGTGTAATACTTACTCCCGTTGCTCCGCTACCGGGCTGTGATGTAATGCTTACTTTTCCGGTTTCAATTTGTGTAGAAAAAGTATAATAAGTACCTGCACCGGCCGGCTCATCATTTGAAGTAGTACTCTTATTATAAATTCTCCAATAATAAGTGGTATTATAATCGAAGTTACTATTGCCTGCAAGCGAACCTGTTAAATCACCTGCCGCAAAAGTATAAGTAGTAGCTGATGAAGCAAGTTGCTTATCGATTACAATATCACCAAAAGTTGAATTAGTAGAAACTTGGAGATAATCATTAGTACCATCAGCAGTATTAAAACTCCAAGCAAAATTACTGGTTACTGAAACACCGTGGCTGTTATCCGAAGGTGTTTGCGCATGTAAAAAGGTGAATGTAAACAAACTAACCATTAAGATTAGTAATTTGTTAGGTCGAAGATTTTTCATTCTTCCCTCCTTATTATTATTAAATAATATTAATTAATTATAAATACTGTAAATAGAGTAGCTTTTATTCCTGTATTGTCTTTAAAATTTAAATAAAAATTCTGAATCAACAAAGTAATTTTTTATTTTTTTAGTGTGATTTAGAT
>CAZMZM010000075.1:0-8622 GCA_964570865.1 uncultured Melioribacter sp. | reverse complement strand
GCGTGGTAAGCAATACGCCAAGTTAATTTAAATTGAGTACCGACATATTCAATTATTACAATATCATCGCCCATCGATAAATCTCCCGAGCCGTCATTGTCCCAAATTTCAGCGTCGCTCGTATCACCGGTAGTTTCATTAAAAACTAAAAAGTTAGCTTGAATATGAAAGTTAGGAGTTTCATAAACATTAGTGTCGTAAAATTTAATCATATAATCTGCAGGCCAAGCCACACTAATAGCGGGTGATGTGGAATCGGGTGTAACAGCCATTGTCAGATTGCTTTCCCCAACAAGCCAGCCCGTTTTATCGTGATCTATTGTTATTGAAGTATCGTTCACAACCGAGAAAACCAACCCGTCGAAAGGCTCGGTAAATGAGTTATTGCCGAATTCATCGCTTGGTATCGATTGGAATATTGTATCGACAACGCCGTTTAACGTTCTTTGCAGCTGCAATGATGAAGTTTGATAAGAGGGTACATCTCCGGTTGCAGAAAATACTACATCGTACTGTGCGCCTTGTTTAACTTCATTTTCGTTAAGAACAGTAACATTCAAATGTCCGGTTCCGATCCCTTCCGATACTTGTGTAACATCTCCGTCAATTTCCGCGGGCTGGTAACCTGCAGCCGGAGCATTCGGAGTAACAACAGCACAGTTGTAATCAACAAACTTCAGATTGCCGGAAAAATCCTCAGTGATAATTTTCGTACATTCACTCGGCACTAAACCTGCAGTACCGAAATTCGGGTCACCCATGTCGTATGAAACTAACGCGTAGTAATACTTTACACCGTTTTCAACATCGGTATCGATAAAGGAATGTTGTAATCCCGTATCACCGCCTCGATAAAAATGAGCACCGTTAATTCCAATCGGGTCCGGACCTTTTATTGAATCTATTAAATCGAACTGAGCAATCGGTTTCCAGAACTTTGGGTTACCGTGTGAATCCGTTATTATTTTAATGTCGTTAAATTCCGGTTCACGACTTCTGTAAACCAGGTATCCTTCAAAATCTTTTTTGTAACCCTGAGCAGGATCGTTGTTTTCATATCCTAAAAACGGATCGCGTGAATTTTCAGCAACGTTATCCCAATAAAGATATATTTTTTTATCTCCCGGAACAGCAGTTAAATGAGGTTTTAGAGGGGGTTTGGAAAAATTATAATTTGCATTGTAAATTTGCTGAACGGTCTCTTTATTAAAAACCATATCATCCAAATTGTCTCCGAAAACCAAAGCCATCGAAAATCTATTACGCGCATTAAGTTTAAGAGGAAATGCACCTGAGGCAAATACCATACTTATGTTAGCACGCTGTAAACTTGTATCAAATGTTGCACTCGCCATTTTCAGCCACATCGACTCATCATCTTTAGGCCAACCGCCACCGGTTCCGCCATCTCCCAATCTGTAAATTGAAAGCGCCGTCAAACCAATCTGATCCGATTCGTCTTTGTCGGTTTTATCAAAGTTAGGCTCACCTTCCGTAGGTATGCCATCGCCTTCACCCTGGTCAGGTCCTAAATATTGCGGGTCTAATGGACCGACACCATCTTGTCCCACATCATTATTTACAGGTTCGTTTTCATCAGGGTCCCAAACACCGTTGCCGTTTAAATCCGAAAAAGGAATCCAATCGCCGTCATTATCTATTCCATCATCTCGTCTTTCGTCAACCATTCCATCTTCATCATTATCAATTCCGTCATAAGGATTACCGGGACTTTCCAAATAAGCATAACCATAATAACCTGTTTTCCAATGCCCCGGCGATCCGAAACCGTCATCATCAAAAGCATAAGCCAAGTCAAGTTTCGTATCGTAAGATGCGCAATCGTCTTGGTTATCTCCGGCACCGCCCACGCCCGTATCCGTATAAAAGCCGAAATAGGTTTTTTCATAATTTGAATCGGAAAGATTCACAATATCGTAATGCCAAAAAATAATATCTTCGGCTAATACATGTGACCACTGAAATCCGCGAACTTCAACTCTGATACCCATTCCATGCCGGTTCGAGTCTTCTTGTACCGGATAGTAGTTATAAGGCGGACGGGCAAACTCTCCGTCTTTGGAATCATCCATAACAAAAAATGTCTCAAAGTCCGCATTTTTTACTCCGCGCCCAAAATAGCCATACCAATATCCGTTCCATTCCGGAGTAATATTAGGAAGAGCCGAAGGCCAAACACTCGGCCATGTTTTTTCATCGGTGCTGATTGCGGGAGAAGTTGAAGCAGGGTTAAAATATCCTGCAACAGGTTCCATTCCCCAAATTAATCCCGTAACGGGATCTCTATCCATCCACTCGCGGTAAGATGTTTCAAGCGTATGAATTATTCCCCCTTGTGTATGAAGTTCGGTAGCAATTAATACTGCAACACCGTCAAGGTAGTTGTGCCCGCTTCCTCTCGGCCATTCTCCCGATGGAGAAAAAGGCCACTGACCGACTTCTCCATTATTATAAAATAAAGTTCTAATCTGATTACCATCCATTAAACCTTCACGACGATTTTGGATATCTCCGTATGGCTCATGACGGTAAGCCTCAATCTGCGAATTAACCTGAGCAAAAATCGAGACGTATGTAAACATAATAAAAACAATTAGTTTCCTGAAAAACATTCTATTTCCTCCGATTCAACAGAAATTATAAATTAACGCTGACGCCAAATTTTATTTGTCTCGGCGCAGAGTACATACCGGGATTATTTATGTAATCTTCAATCGTATTCAATCCGTAAATTGCTCCCGCATATTTTGTATTTAAATCAGCGGTGGCTCGTCCGGTAGTAGCGTAAACAGATGTTTCGTTTCGTATATCAAATAAATTATAAACAAGCAAAAACGTGTTAAAATCAAAGCCGAGAATGTTAAACGTTTTGTTCGCTTTAATATCAAAATATAATGTCGAAGGTTTTCTCCCTCCGTTTTCAAATCTAACTCCGTTGCTTATTTGAATATCTTCGGTATAAGGATTTCCCGAACCGTATCGTGCAATAAAACCGATATTCCAATCGCTCGGAACACCAATGTTTACGGCAAGATTTAATGTTGAGCGTTGATCCCAATTTAACGGAACAACTTTTTTTTCAGCCTCAATCGGAGGGTTACTCTGATTGTTGTTGTAAACCGACATCGGATCGGAAGAGTTACCCTCTGCAATCTGAAACGTGTAATCAATCTTGGCACTGAAATAATCCGAATAGCGTTTATCGAGACTTAAAATAAATCCGGTTACATTTCCATAATCTTTATTAGTAAAGCGAGCATACTTAAATCCTTCGTAAGTGTTGATAATCTCCGTTCCCAATAAGTCTCTAATATCGCTGTAGTATGCTGTAAGATTAAGAGCTACATTCGGGAAAACCACCTGCTGAAGCCCAATTTCATATTTTACTGTTTTCTGTGCTTTCAAATCAGGATTACCGGTAACGGAACTGAGCGATTGTCCCTGGTTAATGATATAATCACTATTCATATAAAGGTACCGCAAATTAGGTATCTGGAAAAAATGTCCGTATGAAAAGTGAATAGCTCCCTGGTCTGAAATAGGAAACGACAAACCGAGACGAGGACTAATCTGATATTTTGCCTCTGCCGGTTTTGTAATACCTGCGCCCGGGAAATCAGTGTTCGGATTAACTTGTGACGGGTTACGTAAATCAACCGGCATTGTTGTATTCGAATTAAAATAATCGAATCGAATCCCAAGATTTATTATCATTATATCATATTCCATCTTATCTTGAAAATATGCTGCAAACGAATATGGATTCTTCTGATACATCTGGTTGCCGGGTGTCCCTAAATCGCGATAACCGAGTGTAAAGATTTCGTTACCGTTATCATCTAATTGTCCTTCGGTTAGATTTACAATAGTCTTCCAGTGATCATACAAATCATAATAATTTCCATCTAATCCAAATTTTATCTTATGTTCTTTATTAGCTTGATATTCAAAAGTATATTGTGTTGTATATGTGTATGTATGTCTAAAATATCTGTCACCCTGATCTCCACCGCTTCTAAAAGTATAATTGCTGACAGGTATGCCGTTATTAGGATTCACATATCTCGGGTCATAAGGATCTGCATATAAATAACCGGAATAGTTATTGCGGTTAAGGGCAAATTTTAATGAAGTAAACATAGCCTGTGACGGTACGTATGAAAACTGCAATGTATGAAAAACGTTTGTACGGTAGTGATACATTCTTCCATCCGGCGCCCACGAAAAGGAGTGATCGTAATATCTGTTTTTATTATCATCCCAAAATAAATTATAACTCATCTTCCAGTTAGAGCCTTGATATGAAAGCTTACCGTTAAGTGAAGTTTTTGTGTAAGGACTCATTGGCAACCATGCGCCGTCGCCATGAGGTTGAAAAGGATCTGAATCATCTATTGTATAAACTCTTTTTCCGTAAAAGTAACCTAAATCGTTAACATATCTTCCACTAAGAAAAAAGCCCAAATTATCAATTAGTTTTGTAGGACCGCTGATTGTTGTCTGTAAATCAACTGACCGCCCCGCCCCAAAAGTATCTAAATGTCTAAATATTTTTGTGTCCCTTGAATAATACATTCCTCCGTATGCCGTTACGTTTCCGGAATATTTTAACCCTGCATCCTGAGTAACAATATTTACAATACCTGACATTGCTTGACCATACTCGGCGTTAAATGTACCGCTGATAACCTCAAGCTGTCTAATCGAATTATTTTCGACCTGCACTGACATACCGCCGTTGTAAGCATCATTAACAGGAATACCATCAACAAGATAAGCAACTTCGCCTGAGCGTCCTCCTCTAAAGTGACCGTCCACAACGCCGGCTTGCAAATTTACAACCTGGTTCATATCCTCAACAGGCATCTGTTTAATCTCTTCAGACGAAACCGTTGCAGAGGTTGATGTTAAATCTTTCGTGATTAGGGGTTTCTTGGCTGTTACTACAACCTCCTTACCTAAATTCACACTTTGCTCTTTTACCATTACATCAATTCTTGTAGTTTTATCGATGTTAATTCTAACGTTTGTAACTTTAACCGTTTGATAACCGATAGAGCTTACTTTTAATGTGTACTTCCCGGGTGCTACATTTATGATATAGTAATATCCGTTTTCATCAGTAGCCGCACCGTAAAAAGTACCTTCCAATATTACGTTTGCACCCAAAACGGGACTTCCGGTTTCGTCAGTTACATATCCCGAAACTTTTCCGGTTTGTCCGCCGAATAAAACACTTGTAATAATTGTTGTAGCAAAAAGTAGAATTAACGTTCGTACTTGAATTTTCAATTTTTTCTCCAATCAATTTAAATTTTAGACTTTAGAAAAGCGGCTACCTTCTCTTTGGAGCAAAAAAGGTAGCCGCTCGAAAACATAAGATAAATAATTTACTACTTCAGTAATATCATTTTTCTTGATTGTGTAAATGATCCTGCTTGAATACGATAAATATATACGCCTGATGTTAAATTACTTGCATTAAATTTAATGTTATGCACACCTGCGTTTTCAACTTTATTTACTAATGTCGCTACTTTTTGTCCGAGAATGTTATAAACGCTTAATGAAACCATTCCGGTTTTTTGTAACGAATAGTTAATTACAGTTGTCGGGTTAAACGGGTTAGGATAATTTTGTGAGAGTTCATATTTAGAAATTACGTTATCTGTTCCGTCATTAACACCTGTCATACTATCACCGACCCAAGTGTAAGTCCAGCGTGACACATTCGCCCAAGACTGATCCTGATTATTGATTGAGTAAGTTAATATCCCTTCTCTTTGTCCGGTTGCGTCCGCATCGTTGATTGAATAATCAATCGGAATTCTCATTCCGACTTGTGGGACAAAACGTGCATCGCCGCGAATAGCAGCTAACGAGTCGAGTGAATATTTTCCTTCTACAATGTAACCTGTTGGGAATTTTGGTGCCCAGTAGTAATTAGCGCCCGGACGCATAATAATTTGACCGCCGATATTATCAACTCTTGCAGCGTTTGAATTAAATCTGAAGTGATAATCAGGCTCGTCTCCTGCTTGTAATCCGGTATGAGGAGCTCCACGCCAGTCATAAAGACCTAAATACAAATCGGGTGAATCAATAAGATATGAACTTAATGTAGTATCGGAAGAAACAATATCGTCCTCTACGTTAAATGCAAAATATATATAATCGGCATCAACAGCAACATAAGCGTCAACCGATAAATCTGCATCTCCATCGATAACCGTGTTATTTACAATTGTACCACTGCCGTCGGACGGATACATTCTGAAGGAAGGAATTGAACTCCATTCGGATAAATCACCGTCAGCGGCAAATCCCGTAGGTGCTTCGGGATATATTGTTGTAACGCCTTTAGCTGTGTTGGTAATAGGATCTGTAGTAACAAGTTGACTTTTATTTCCTGCCGCATCGACACAAAGTACCGCATAGTAGTAAGTTAAATCCTGGTCTGTTAACGGCGCAATTAACACGTGAGTAGCCAATTGAGTTCCGCCTTCAACTCCGGTAGCAACAACATCAACATCAGAAGATGATAAATCAGTGATTGGATTTAAACTCGCAAACACATCATAAACTTCGCCTTCTTCGTTTGGAACGTCAATCCAAGTTACAAGATTTTGGTAACTCCCTGCAACTACGCTTACGCCTGTCGGAGGCTCGGGGGGAATTACGTCAAGTGTCGGTGAGCCTGTCCAAATATTATCCAGATAAATTGTTTTACCAAATGAATTTCCATCGGCCAAAAGGATGCGGAATTCTTTAATTCTAGTTGAATCCATTTCACCGGGAGTTGTTCCCGTACCGTTCCAACCACCATCAAATCTATTAAATGCCGTTAAAGGAATTTTAACTTCTTTCCATGTTCCATCATATCCCATGGTTGATGCCGGTAAAACATATCCCGCTTCAAACATTAGATCTTCGCCATCTCCATCCATATCGTCATCGAGAAAAACTAATTTTAAGTCACCCATATCCGCCGGAGCTTTAATGGCAAATTTCACGGAATCAACCGACCACAAATATTCATAGTTCATAATATTATTTAAAGTAAAGTTAGCTCCGCTCCATGTTGCCCAATCATTGGAAGTAATATCCCATTTAAGAGAATTAGTTCCGGGAACATAAGCATCTTCATCAGTAACCGTAAAAGTATTGCCTCCCCAAGGATCCGATAAAGCAACATTGCTGGGAACTGCCATTCCGTTAAAGAAAATAATAGGATTTTGAGCTATTCCTGAAAGTTCAATCTGATCAAAAACTACTATCCCTTGCGAAAAATCTCCTTCGCCTGCTCCGCTTATTGAAAATTCTATTCCGAATCCTTTAATTTTATCTTTGTCAAGATGATCATTTCCTGCAACGCCTGCCCATCCTGTTCTGTTAAATCCTTCACCGCTCCAGAAATTAGGGTCAGCAAGCAAAGGCAAAGTATATTTATGCCATCCACCTACAGAATCATCTAAAATATTATACTCAAATGAATAATAGAATTCCATACTATTTTCATCTTGCACTGTATCAGGAACATCCGAAACATCATAAAGCTCAAATCTTACATGAGCTCTTCCGGCTAAACTTTGCGGAACTTCATTGTAATACCAAAATGAAATCGAATCATATGCGCTGAAGTCATATACTTGATCTCCGGGTAAAATATGTTCAAATTTAACATATCCGCCCCAGACTTCCGAGTTCTGTGCAGCCCAATCAACTCGTACAGCTTGTCCGTTAATAGTATTGTCAGTCTCATAGGAGAGATTAACGTGTGCTATTGAAGGATCTGAATTATCAGCCATCCTATAAAGCCAGTACGATGAATCCGACGGCTCATTAAAACTTTCTACAACTTGCGATTGTGCTAACGCTAAGCCGGAGAAAAAGAACAAAATAAATAAAGTTAGTTTTTTCATAAGGTTCTTCCTTTTTTTTGTTTATGAATTATTTACATCATTTATGTAAGAAACGTATTCTGTGTTTTTAATTTCCGTATGTTCATCGGTTAATACTGCTTGCAACAACAAATATGATATTCCTGAAAAGACGAAAAGAAAAGCTGCAAAATATAGATAATTAATATCATGGATAAAGCTAAAAAAAGTGTAATTTAAATTGTAACGAAGCTCAACAAAATCGGAAAAAATTCTTACCAAACTTATCGACTCCCCGATAATCAAAGTCCAAACAGCAGCTGAGGCCGAATGCTTTTTAAAAATCAATCCTGCAATAAAAACAAAAACAATTGGAGGAGAAATATAAGCTTGAAGTCTTTGTAAATTCACATAAATTCCGTTGTCGAAAAGACGTAGCAAAGGGATAAAAAGTATTGCAACCAACACAATAAAAATTGTTGATAATCTTCCGATTAAGATTAGTTGAGCATCGTTATTTTTACCTTTTTTATCGCCGAAAAAATCGTAAGCGATAAGTGTCGCCGTAGAATTAAATGCGCTTGCAAGTGAAGACATAATTGCAGCAAAAAATCCGCTAATGATTAGCCCTTTAATTCCGGCTGGGAAAAAACCTGAACCGAATAATATATTGTAAACTCCTTTTGCACTTCCTGTATTAATTTCCAAAACAATTATTCCG
>CAZMZM010000074.1:0-9146 GCA_964570865.1 uncultured Melioribacter sp. | reverse complement strand
CAATCAAAGCCGGTAAATATTCGGATACAAAGAAAATGATTCTGATGAAATAATTTCATCCTACATTTTTACATTAAAAAGCCGAGTAGCAATACTCGGCTTTTTTAATTTGGGGAAAAGATAAAATAAAAAACGCCATTTAAGATAGTGGCGTTTTTTACAATTTTAGACTGTGTAAATTATTTTGTTAACTAACCCAAGGACTGTTGCAAATAAAGTTAAACGGTTTTAACATCAAAATTTTCCAGAGCTTCTTTAACATACTTTATAAACAATCCGCCAAGCATTCCGTCAACTAATCTGTGATCGTGGCTTAACGAAAGCATCATCATAGGCTTGATACCGATTACATCACCCTGCTCTGTCTCAATAACAACCGGACGTTTAACTACAGCGCCGATTCCAAGTATTCCAAGCTCAGGCTGATTTATAATCGGAGTTCCGAAAAGTGAACCGAATACTCCGTAATTGGTAAGTGAAAAAGTTCCGCCCGCTACATCGTCCGGACTAAGTTTTTTGTTTCGTGCATTAAAGCTCAACTGCTGAATTGCTTTGGCCAAGCCGCGGACATTCATGGAATCGGCATTCTTAATATTCGGAACTATTAAACCATTCGGTTCAACGGCAACGGCAATCCCAAGATTAACATATTTTTTCATAATAATATTCTCGCCGTCAATCGAAGCATTCATTAAAGGGTATTCTTTTAATGCCTTCACAACAGCATACGAGATAAACGCCATGTATGTCAGCTTCGTGTTATCCTCTTCCAAAAATTTCTTTTTGTTTTTGCTAATAAAATTATAGATGCGAGTCATATCAACTTCAATCATTTCCGATACGTGAACCGACGTATCACGACTTTTAAGCATGTGTTCTTTAATCCTTTTACGAATGTTATCCATAGGAACTATTTGTTCTCTTTCAGTGAATTCCCGTGATAATTTCGGAGAAGATGCAATTGAGGATTGTACATCGGTCTTTGGCGTCTTACTCTTTTTCTTATCTGAAATGTATGTAAGAATATCTTTCTTAGTAACACGTCCTTTACTTCCCGTTCCTTTTATAGTTTCCAATTCATCAAAAGTAATATTTTCTTTTGAAGCAATATTCATTACCAATGGTGAATAAAACCTGTTTGATTTAATCGGAGATGTTTCCCTTTTCTCGAACGGTTCCGAAACCGAAGCCTCTATTTCTTGAACTTTGTTAGTAACAACATTAGATATTTTCTTGTGAACTTTTCCTGATGTGGAAATTCTTGCAACTACAACCCCCACTTCAACGGTTTCATTTTCATCAAACAAAATTTCGGAAACAACGCCGTCCACCGGAGAAGGAACTTCGGTATCGACTTTGTCTGTGCTTATCTCGAAAAGTATTTCGTCCTTTTCTATTTTATCTCCAACCTTCTTATCCCACTTCAGTATAGTACCTTCCATAACCGATTCGCCCATCTTAGGCATTTGAATATCAATCAAATCGGAATCGTCTTCCGGAAGTTCTTCAACAACCTTCTCTTCAGTTATCGAGTTACTTACCTCAATATTTTCAGCAGCTTCGGTACCTTCAACAGTAATAGCGGCAACCAACGAGCCGACTTCAGCCGTCTCGTTTTCGTTTAAAAATATTTCGGTAATAACACCATCAACAGGCGATGGCACTTCAGTGTCAACTTTGTCTGTGCTGATTTCGAAAAGTATTTCATCCTTGGCAACTTTTTCACCTATTTTTTTATGCCATTTAATCAACGTACCTTCCATAACCGATTCGCCCATTTTAGGCATTAAAATTTTTTCTTTCATTTATTCCTCTTTTTCAAAAATCTATTATTAACCGAATTAAATTAATTGTAATATATCAATATGCCAAAAGCTCTTTTAATTCATCATAAATTCTATCGCGAGTTGGCAAAATATATCTTTCCAAATTAGGATGATACGGTATAAAGGCATCATGAGCGGCAATTCGTTGAACCGGCCCGTCCAAAAGTTCAAAAGCGTTAGAGACAATTCCGGCAGCTATTTCAGCTCCGAATCCTGCAGTTAAAGTATCTTCATGAACAACGGAAACTTTTCCGGTTTTCTTTATCGAGTTGTAAATAGTTTCTTCATCCAAAGGGTTAATGGTTCTGATATCAATTATTTCAATTGACAAACCTTCCTTCTCAAGTTTTTTAGCTGCAAAATTAGTTTCATGAACCATTGCTCCCCAGGTTACAACGGTTAAGTCGGTTCCTTCCCTAACAATATTAGCTTTTCCGAACGGGAGCAGATAGTCGGCATCCGGCTCAGCAGATGCGGCATACGTTTGACGATACAACGCTTTATGCTCCAAGTACAATACCGGATCGTTCAATCTGAGTGCTGTCTTGAGCAAACCTTTTGCATCGGCTGCGTTAGAAGGGTAAGCTATATAAATTCCGGGAAGATGGGCAAAAAAGCCTTCAATTGTTTGGCTGTGATAAAGCCCGCCGCCAATAAAACCACCTACCGGAACTCTGGTTACTACAGGCGCAGACCAAGCATTGTTCGAACGGTAACGGTAAGTTGCTTGTTCGTTACGTAACTGCATAAAAGCAGGCCAAATATAATCTCCAAATTGAATTTCCACACACGGTTTTAATCCGGCTAATGCCATTCCGGTTGCAACTCCTTCGATGCTGGCTTCGGCCAGGGGAGAATTAAATACGCGGTCGTTTCCAAATTTTGTGGAGAGTCCTTTTGTAGTTGTAAAAACTCCTCCTTTTCCATCGGCAATATCTTCGCCGAAAACAAAAATCTTTTCATTGCGTTCCATCTCCTCGTGCAGGGCGTGGTTTATTGCATCAACCATTACCGTTTTATTTCCGGATGGAACAGACTTTTCATATTCAAAAGTATCTTTTAGTCCCGATTCATCATACACATACCTGACAGCGGTTTCCGCAACCGGATCAGGCTGAGAAAGCGCCCAGTCAGCCACATCATCAACCCTAAGTTTTATCTCATGCTTGAGATTTTCAAATTCTTCATTTGAAATAATTTTTTCGTTAACCAATTTTTTCTTCAATAATTCTATCGGATCTTTTTTCAAATCCGCTTCGAGAGATTCTTTTGGACGATACTTGGCTTGGTCGTCGGATGATGAATGAGAGAACAACCGAACAACTTTTGCCTCAATTAAAACAGGTCCCTTCCCCGACTCGGCATATTTATAAGCTTTATCGGCAACCTCTAACATGTTTTCGTAGTCGGTTCCGTCTGTAGAAATACGGAGTAAGTTTTCGTAACCTTTCATCATCTCTGTAATTGAGGCGTTTTTTCCTGCAGATTGATCTTCGACCGGGACAGAAATTGCCCAACCGTTATTCTCAATCATAAAAATAACCGGCAACTTTTCGCGTGAAGCCCAGTTTATTGCTTCATGGAATTCACCCTGACTTGTTGTGCCGTCACCGGAGCTCACATAAACAATTCTATTTTCCCCTATCTTGCGGTATCCCAAGGCAGTACCGACAGCTTGTAAAAACTGCGTTCCCGTCGGAGATGATTGCGAAGGAATATTAAAATCCTTATGCCCCCAATGATTTCCCATCTGTCTTCCGCCGTTTGCGGGATCATCGGCTTTACCGAGCATTTCAAGCATAATATCTTCAGGCGTAATTCCTAAACTCAACAAAACCGCTTGATCTCTGTAATACGGGTAAACCCAATCATACTTGGCTTTCAACCGTTTCCCTACTGCAACCTGCGCCGCTTCATGACCGGCTCCGGCAATTAAAAACGAAGCCTTTCCTTGTCTGATTAGTATGCTTACTTTTTCGTCAATTGCTCGGGAAAGCATCATTATCTTAAGTGCATCTATTAATTCATCTTTTGTTCTTTTGATTTTTTTTGACATTTATTGTTTCCTTTCCGTTTCTAATAATTCAAATATTCGGGATTTTTCAACTTCATCGAATTTATTATACCCGAACTCCGAACTGAAATGTTTTACTATTTTCCTTTTTACTCTTTCCAAATCAATATTTCTGTCAATCTCTTTTTCGATTGAAGTTACTTTCTTGTCTGCAATTCCGCACGGAATAATCCCTCCGAATAAATCAAGATTTGTGTTTACATTCAGTGCAAAACCATGCATTGAAATCCAACGTGAAATCTTAACACCGATTGCACAAATTTTCCCATCGTTAACCCATACACCCGTATATTTCGGGACTCTCCCCGCATCAATTCCATAATCGCCGCAAACATTAATTACCATGTCTTCGATTGTACGCAAATATTTGTGAGAGTCCTTTTCCCACTCGCTAAGATCCATAATTATGTATCCCACTATCTGACCGGGACCGTGATAAGTAACATCACCGCCTCTATCGATATTGTAAATGGAAAACTCATTTTGCAAAAGGAATTCGTCGGTTGCTACTAAATTTTCCTTGTTAGCCGCTTTTCCTAAAGTGTAGGTGTTTGGATGTTCTAATAATAGCAGCGTGTCTTTAATCTGATTTTTCAACCTTAAATCGTATAAACGGTGCTGTAAGTCCCACGCAGATTGATAATCAATCATTCCCAAATTACAATATGTAAAATCTTTGTTAAATATGAATTGCTTCTCCGTATGCATCTCCTGCGGCTTCCATTATAGATTCTGACAAAGTCGGATGAGCATGAACGGTTTTCAGCAAACTTTCAAAAGTTCCTTCGAGATGTTTGGCAACTCCAATTTCCGCAATTAATTCAGTAGCTTCCGCTCCGATAATGTGTGCACCTAAAAGCTCGCCATATTTTGCATCATAAATCAATTTAACAAAACCTTCCCGTTCCCCTATTGCCGTTGCTTTTCCGCTTGCCGAAAATGGGAACTTCCCTATTTTAAGCTCGTAACCGGCTTCTTTGGCTTTTTCTTCGGTAAGTCCGATACTGGCAATTTGCGGGATTGCATATGTGCAGCCGGGAATCGAGTTGTAGTCAATCGGAGAATTTACAATTCCTTTCAAGTTTTCAACACAATGAATTGCTTCGTGTGAAGCGACATGTGCAAGCCACGGCGGACCGATAACATCACCAACTGCGTAAACCCCTTTTACGTTTGTTTCGTATGTCGATTTATCGACAACGATGGAGTTCCTATCTGTTTTAATTCCTATTTTTTCCAACCCGAAGTTTTCAATATTTCCGGTAACGCCAATTGCACTTAAAACTTTATCCGCTGTTAATACTTCTTCTTTTCCCTCTTTAATGATAGTTACTTCAACCTTTTCCCCTTTTACTTCTGCTTTTTTTACCATAGTGGACAAGTGAATTTTTATTCCGCGTTTTTTAAAAGCCCTTTTAAGTGTTTCTGATATTTCTCTATCTTCCACGGGAACTAAGGAATCAAGCATTTCGATAATCGTAACTTTAGTACCAAGTACATTATAAAAGTATGCAAACTCAACTCCAATTGCTCCTGCTCCAATAATAATAAGTTCGTCGGGCTTTTCAGTAAGAGACATGGCTTCTTTGCTTGTAATTATTTTATCTCTGTCAACAGGAATGTTCGGTAAAATCTTAGTCCTTGCACCTGTGGCAATAATAACTTTATCAAAAGAAATTTTTTCAATTTCATTACCATTTTCATCGGATATCGACAATCTGTTTTTATCTAAAAAAGTCCCCCATCCTTTCAAACGTGTAACATTATTTTTTCTCATTAAATATTCCACACCTTTGGTAACACGTTTTGAAACATCCCGACTACGCTTGATTATCTTTTTAAAATCAAATGAAAGTCCTTCAACTGAAAAACCGAACTCACCGGAACGTTTATTTACAATATCGTAATATTCGGCGCTTTTCAGCAATGCTTTTGTCGGAATACATCCCCAGTTAAGACATACTCCTCCAAGGTCGTTTTTATCTATAATTACTGTGTTAAAACCTAACTGTGACGCCCTGATTGCCGCAACGTATCCGCCGGGTCCGCCGCCTAAAATTGCTAAATCAAATTTTTTCAAATCAATACTCCTAAAAAAAATATTATTAAGACTTAATATAATTAAGAAACCATTAAAAAGAAACCTAATGTATGATTTTATCATTCAAAATATTCATCCTAAAATTAATAATATTTTCATACATTTATGCAACGATAATAAATTCAGCCTATTTTTTACTTAGTAATTCTCTACCCCCTATAAACAATAATCAATAAAAATTAATTAAAAATTAAATTTGAATATTCCGTAATTATTTTATTATATTTACAATAACATATATAATATATGTATGTTCTTTGTTGATGCGCTTCGGCACATCATTTAGCAACACGTTTCTAAGTAGTAAGATGGAATTAACTCCGGCTTTTCCCCCTTCTTTTCATCCCACGTTTTTTAGATTTGTTGCACAATTTAATTAATTTATTTATAACTAGTTACAGGACATTAATCATGTCAGAAAGATTAAACGGAACCGTAAAATGGTTTAACAGTTCTAAAGGTTACGGATTCATCACAAATGAAGATGGAACCGATTATTTTGTTCACTTCAAATCTATTGAAGGAATGGATTTCAAGACTTTGGAAGAAGGTCAAAAAGTCAGTTTTGAAATTGGAGAAGGAAAAAAAGGACCTCAAGCTGTCAACGTAAGAGTTGAAGAATAATCCTTTTTTTACAATTGGAGAGCCGGATATGTGAATATCCGGTTTTTTTATTTTAAATTTCAATTGATATTAGAGAATAAAATATACTATGCAAGTCATTGAAATCTCCGTTCTTGATTAAAAAACCGCAGTAAGCCAAACATTATGATTATCCCGAAACTAAATCAGAACCCATATTAGAATTTTTATTAATTTTAATTATCAATTTTCAATTATCAATTGTTTTTATCATTTAATACTCGAGTTGGAATTAATGAATCCGAAAATATTCGATGCGTTAAATAATGAATTCGGTTTTACCGAATTTAAAGAAGGACAGCAGGAAATAGTAGAATCAATTCTGCGAGATGAGAATGTTGTGGCAATTTTGCCGACCGGAGGAGGTAAATCCCTTTGCTATCAGCTTCCCGCTTTAATGTCCGAAAAACCTTCCATTGTAATTTCACCTATGATTTCATTAATGAAAGACCAAGTAGATAAATTGAATGCGGTGAAACGCAGAGCCGCTTTTATTAACAGCACATTAACAAATTATGAAGCTGAAAAAATATTGCGCGAAATTTCCGATAATAAAATAAAACTGCTTTACATATCCCCGGAAAAAACCGACTCATCACAATTCCGCAGAAGACTAAGCGAATATAAATTTGAATATCTTTTTGTTGATGAAGCTCATTGCATAAGTGAGTGGGGACATAATTTCAGACCCAGTTACCGAAAAATCAGTGAGTTTGCAGATGCGCTTAACTTGAATAAAATATCTGCATTCACAGCGACCGCAACACCTGAAGTAAGGAAAGACATTGTTCACCAGTTAAAACTGACAGCTCCCAAAATTTTTGTACGAGGATTTTCCCGCCCTAATCTTTCACTGAAAGTTTTAACAACGAATAGGAAAAAGGAGGAGCTGCTAAGGATATTTTCAGCCAATCGAACACCGGCAATAGTTTACTGTTCTACAAGAAAAGAGACGGAAGAAACAGCTGAGTTTTTAAGATTACACGGCTACTCCGTTAATCACTACCACGCCGGACTTTCCGCCGAACTAAGAAAATTAATTCAAGATGATTTTGCTTCAGAGAGGTTGGAGGTAATTTGCGCAACAAATGCCTTCGGTATGGGAATCGACAAAAATAATATTCGTACGATTGTGCATTACAATATCCCTGCTTCAATCGAAAATTATTATCAGGAAATCGGACGAGCCGGACGGGACGGCAAACCATCAAATATTTATCTTCTTTATTCAAAACGCGATTCTTCAATTCATAAATATTTAATTTCAAATTCATATCCCACATATGAAGAAGTAAAGATAGTTTATAACGGCATTGCAGATTACAGTCGTGTAGCTCTCGGGTCTCTATATGAAGGAGAAATTCCGCTCGACAAAAGTTTTTATAAATTTTTTGCCGCAAAAGATTTGAACAAATCAAAAGTTGATAATGCAATTTCACTTCTTAAACAATCGGGATACTTGGCAACCAGCTCGCCATCTTTTTCCGATTACACTATTCGTTCATTGCTGGCGCCGGCTGAAATGAAAACGTATATTCAAAAGATTGCTCGTAAGGAATATGCCGAAGTTCTTACGGCTATTACGGGAATTTACCTCTCAACTCCATTTTCATCCGAGACAAAAATCAATCTTAATAAAATTGCTCATATCATAAATTCTACTTTTAGCAAAGTAAGAGAAAGCCTGCGAGAGTTGGATGTAATCGGGATTGTGGCTTTTAATGAACCGGAAGAATTTATGACTGTTCGTTTAAAAACAACAAGAGTTAGAAGTGATGATCTGAATATTGATTTTGTAAAGACCGAAGCATTGATTGAGAACCAATTGAATAAGCTTGAACAAATGGTTGATTATGCTAACACTAAAGAATGCCGGATGAAATTTATACTAAATTATTTCGGAGAAGAAAATGAGTTAAGTTGCAACATCTGTGATAATTGCCGTAAACCTGAAAAGGAAACTGTAGAGAACGAAGCGGTTAATAATTATCTATCTGAAATTATTCTAAACACACTTCAAGAATTCGGAGATGAGATAAAATCGGACTTACTGATAAATGCCCTTACGGGAAAATCGCGAACGATAAAAGCAAGAGAAATCCCAAACTACGGCAGCTGTAAAAACTACTCGGTTGAAGAGCTGAAAAGTGCAATTGGTTTTCTCAATGACGCAGGTAAAATTTCAATTTTTAACGGGAATATTTCCATTGATGAAGTTGAACCTTCAGACAAACAGAAAGTTGAAATACAAGAAAATTCAAATAGAAATTACGAAAAAGATTTGGAGCTGTTCGGCAAACTCTCTAAAGTTAGAAATGACGCTTCAAAAAAATTCAATCAACCCCCTTATATGATTTGCAAGGATGACCTTCTGAGAGAAGTTGTGCGCAAAATGCCGAAGAACAAATTCGACTTCCTTTCGATTCGCGGTGCTAATATGCGGGTTTGGAATAAAATAGGTGAAGACGTAATTCAAACAATTAAGAATTTTGAAGAACAAAAC
>CAZMZM010000073.1:0-9535 GCA_964570865.1 uncultured Melioribacter sp. | reverse complement strand
AGTCGGATTTTAATGGAATTGAAGAAGATGTTACCGGCTTTTACACTTACTACAAAACGAGAAAAGACTTTTTAGACAGAGCGCTTTACCCTAAAACTTTCAATTCTATTTTTGAAAATCTAAAGCAAAAATTACAGGATTCAAAGAAAAAAGAGTATGCAATAAAAAAAGCAAACGAACTCAAAGATGAAGTTTCAAAACTGAAAGAATCAGTAGCAATACTTGCCGAGAATTACTACAAATCATTTTCCTCGATAGACTCGCTTAAACAACAGCTTATGCAGAGAGCGGAACGAGAAAAAATTTATCTGAATAAGATTGCCGAACTGAGGGGAAATTTATCAAAACGAAACGGATTGATTGTGAGTTTGCTTGACAGTATATTGACAATAAAAGATAGATTAACCGCAAACAGCATCGAGAGCGATTACAATATTATTAATCTTAAGCCGGATAATTTATTTGATCAGATTGAATTACTTTTGAGAGATAATATTAAATACCTTGAGCTTAAAACCAAATTATCACCTGATGAATTTATTTCAATCTTTGAAGAACAAAAACGTTTCGAGGAAAATTTCAACAAACTTAACAACGATATTTTGGACAAAATTACTCATGAGAATTATCCGGTTGAAAAGAAAAAGCAAGAAATTATCATTTTAACTTCAAGATGGGAAGAAACACTACAGAAAAAACTTACCGAACAATTCCGTAATATTTTTTATACTCACGGGATTGTGCTTGACAGCACAGATTCATTCGATGGTTTTTTCCAATCACTATTGGATTACGCAGAGAAGAAAAGCATTGAAGCAGGTACTCATTTTGAACGACTTCATAATTATAAAGTTTTTGTTGATACTTTATGGAATATCGAGATTCTAAAAAAATGGAGTTCGGCACTGGAAAAAGCAGAATTATTAAATGCTGAAAAAATTAATACTGTTAGGAGTCTCAATGCCGATTGGAAACAACGACTTGAAAAAACCACTCCGATTTGGCTCTATATCTTAATTAGTTTTATCCTCGGTACAATTGTTATCTATATAGTTGCACAAGCTAAACGCAATAAATATAAACGACTTGCCGTTGCCAAAAAGAAAAAACGTGAATACGAAGAAAAGAAAAAGAAAGAGAGAGGTTACTAATGGATTTCAGTTTCACAGACGAACAAATTGCAATTCGCAAAACAGTTAGAGACTTTGCCGAACAGGAAATTAAACCGGTCGCCAAAGAATTAGACGAGAAGGAACAATTTTCGCTTGAGCTTACAAAAAGGATGGGCGAATTAGGTCTTTTCGGGATGTACTTGCCGGAGAAGTATGGTGGCATTGGCTTCGACACGCTTTCATATATAATTGCCGTCGAAGAACTTGCCCGTGTTGACGGTTCACATGCTGCTACTTTGGCGGCGCACAACTCTCTGGGAATAGGCCCGCTTTACTACTACGGAACTGAGGAACAAAAACAAAAATATCTTCCCAAACTTACAACCGGTGAAAATCTTTGGGCTTTCGGATTGACCGAACCCAATGCCGGTTCCGATTCGCGCGGCACTAAAACCACAGCACAGCTTAAAGACGGAGTTTGGAACATTAACGGTTCGAAGATTTTTATTACAAACGGTTCGTCCGATTTATCTCTCGGCGTTACGGTACAAGCCATTACCGGTATGAACGGTGACCGAAAAGAATATTCAACAATTATCGTAGAAACAGGAACTCCCGGATTTACAGCAAAAACGATGCACGGCAAAATGATGTGGCGCGCTTCCGTTACTTCCGAGTTATATTTTGATGACTGCAAAGTCCCGGAAGAAAATCTGCTCGGCGCAACAGGACAAGGCTCAAAAATAATGCTGAGTACTCTCGATAACGGACGCCTCTCAATCGGAGCTATGGGACTGGGACTTGCTCAGGGCGCATACGAGATGGCACTTAAGCATGCAAAGGAAAGAGTTCAGTTCGGCAGACCGATTGTTAAATTTCAGACAATTGCTTTTAAACTTGCCGACATGGCGCTTAAAGTTGAACTTGCACGAAATCTTCTCTACAAAGCTTGCTGGTTAAAAGATACAGGAAAACCATTTGCAAAAGAAGCTGCAATGGCAAAACTTTATTGCTCCGAAGTTGCGAAAGAAGTCGCCGATGAAGCTGTTCAAATACACGGTGGTTACGGATTGATGAAAGAATATGACATCGAACGTTTTTACCGTGATCAAAGGTTATTGCAAATCGGAGAAGGAACTTCGGAAATTCAGAGATTGGTTATTTCTCGTCACATAACAGATTAGTTAAAAACGCTAAAGGATTTTTTATGCGTAAAATATTTCTGTACGCTTTTATTATTTTGAATCTAATTTCAGTTTCATTAACAGCTCAAGTTAGACGGATTGTATTAATGGAAGTAGTTACTAATTCCGGATGCGGTAACTGCGCTGTATCAAATGAGATAATGAACAGGTTTTACGAAAATTATTTCGGAGGAGTAATTTCGGTTCGTTATCATGCGTCATGGCCCGATATTTCCGATCCGATGTTTCAAGCTGATTCTGTTGATAATAACGCCCGGACAGATTATTACGGTGTTACGTACACTCCGCAATACTTTATGGACGGAGTTTCCAAAGGAGCTGCTGAAGACGAGGAGAGGATGTTTCGTGAAATGAATAACGATTTGATAAAGAAGGCTCCCGTATGGATAGATATTGATGCCGACATTACTGCTGACTCGGTAAAGTTTAACGTGATTATCACTGCATACGAAAATATTGATTCCGGAAACTTAAGACTTAGAACGGCAATAGTTGAACGCTTAAAACAATTTACAGTACCTCCCGGAGCAAACGGAGAAAAAGACTTCCCCGATGTAATGAGAAAAATGCTTCCCGATTTTAATGGGATTGACTTCCCTTCAATGCAGAGAGGCAATTCGGCAACTTACTCTTTTAATTGTGCTGTAAATCCGATTTGGAATTGGAAAGACTTGGCGGTAGTAGCTTGGATTCAGGATGATAACACAAAAAACATTATTCAATCCAATATCAATATTCCTACTGTTATTATTGAACCTGAACAGGATGACTTTCTTGTAGTTCAACAAAATCAAACTATTACTAACTATTTTAAAATTAAAAATCAGAACAATAAGCCGGTAAGTGTTCTGCTTAATTCCAAAACAAATCCGCTTATAAATGGCTGGAGTTTTGATTTCGATTCTCTCAGCATAACAATTGCTACGCACGATTCGTTACTCTTTACCGCTTCGGTATCAACCGACACTAACAGTTCGATGTTGTCGGCACAATTGATAGTAAAAAATATCAACGACTATCTTCCCTACCATTTTAAGAATTCGTTTATAGCGGCAAGCCAAGAGCAACCGCTGGTAATTATTAACAAGAACAAAACCACTATATTAACAGAAAGAATTTCTCCGGTTTTGGATTCGCTTAACTTGGACTATTCTGTTATCGGTAGTTTTGAAACCAAACATTGGATTAACCGATTTGCTCAACTTAATATTTCATCGGGAATGTTATTCTCAGAAGACAGTTATCCTTCTTATACAAAATCTGATATTGTTTTTTTAATTTCGCTTCTCGATTCAGGCAAACCGGTTTTAGTATCGGGGGAAAACATATCAGCATCAAGATCTGATTTTGCCGAGGCTCGCACTTTTTATGATGATTATCTGGACGCTCAATTCGTCTCAATTGACAGTGCTGATTTTGTTTATTCAACTGTTGATAATCCTGTTATCACACTCGGCACGTTTAATCTTAGCGGATATTATACACCTGCTCCCGAAGTAATTACTTCCCGCACGGGAAACAGTATTCCGATACTTACGCTTAACTCCTCTTATGAAGGAGTTGTAGGATTGGCAAATTCCACATCAAGTATGACAATCTATTTAGGCTTCGGAATCGGACAAGTAGATGATTTTTACTCTCGAAAAGAACTTATAAGAGAGATTTTTACATGGTTTGGAATTTTGCGTCCGGTTGGAATAAGTGATATTAGCGAAGCCGTGCCAAATAGATTTTTATTAGAGCAAAATTATCCGAACCCGTTTTCAGCTAAAGAAGGATACACTTCAATATCGTTTTTTGTCCCCGACAATAATAATGAAGTAGGCTATTCTACGAAAATTATTTCTTCAAAGAATAACAATTCCGGCACAACTTCAAATATTTCTCTGAAAGTATATAATTTATTGGGACAGGAAGTTCAAACGCTCGTCAACAAAAAACTTCAGCCCGGTAATTATTCCGTACAATTTAGCAGTAATAATTTACCAAGCGGAATTTACTTTTACAGACTTGTTTCCGGGAAAAACAAAATCACCAGAAAAATGATTTTAATCCGTTAGAGAAAAATGAAAAAACCGAAAGGATCTAATATCCGGAAAATCTTAATAATTAAACCGCGCGGAATCGGTGATGTTGTTCTTTCAACAATTGTTTTGGATAATCTCAAAAATGAATTCAATACCGCAGCAATTGATTATCTAACCGAGAAACCGAGTAATCTGTTCCTTGAGTTGTTGCCTCAGATAAATAATGTAATTGTGTTAAAGAAATCAACTTTAATTGATAAATTAAAAACTGTACTGGCAATCCGAAAAAACAAATACGACTTAGTTTTTGATTTTTACTCAAATCCTTTTACAGCACAGTTAACAATGTTAAGCGGAGCTAAGTACAGAGCAGGCTTTCCGTATCGCGGGAGGAAATACGCTTACAATTTATACGGCGAAGAAGACCGTGCAAAATATCATTCGGCAATTTTACATCTTAAATTTTTAGAAAGGTTAGGAATAAAATCAGACCTAAAAAATATTTACTTCGGGATAGATAATACGGCACGCGAGAAAGCCGATTTCTTTTTCTTCAATAATTTCAGTACATCGGAAAAGGTTGTTGCCGTAAGCCCAAGCGGAGGTTGGGATTCGAAGAAAGCTCCTCCGGAAAAGTTTGCCGAATTTGCCGATGCAATCGCCGAAAAGTTAAAAGCCAAAATACTTATCTTGTGGGGACCGGAAGATAAGCGGGAAGCTGAATTAATCTCGACAAAAATGAAAACAAAAGGAATCTTAGCCCCGCCGACTTCAATAATTGAGATGGCGGCATTCCTTGAAAAAGCGGATGCTGTTTTAGCCAATGATAGCGGGCCTATGCACATTGCCGCTGCTGTCGGGACTCCGACTCTTGGGCTGTTCGGGCCTACAGCGCCTGAGTTTCAAGGTCCATTCGGAGAAAAGAATGACTACATAATTCTAAATAAGCTGGAGTGCATCAAATGCAACTTGCTTTCATGCCCAAAGAATAAGGAGTGTTTCCGAAATATTGAAACAAAAACAGTAGTTGAAAAAATTTCGCGGATGATTTCAAATGGTTAAGAAAATAGAACCTGCCATTCGAAAGGTGTTAATTAAACTATTGTCGCGAGAAAAGCGCTCTAAATCTAAGGGCGAAATATCTCCGAACAGAATTAATAAAATATTAATAATCAGACTAAACCGAATTGGAGACGCATTAGTTACTACTCCTTTGATAAAACTTCTGAAAGAAAATCTGAAGTGCGAAATCCATCTTTTAGCCGACAAAAAAAACCATTTTGTATTTACAAATAACAACGATGTTGATAAGCTGATCGTTTTCCATAAAGGCATAAAGGGCTTCCGAGATTTTCTTAAACTCGATAAATCCGAAAATTACGATTTGCTTATTGATGCACATGATGATGTATCCGCCACAGTCAGTTTTCTCGTCCGGCTTTCCGGAGCAACAAATAAGCTGGCACTGGAAAAAGGCAATAGCGAATTTTTCACTGCAACAGTTCCCCGCCCCGACGCAAGCCGAACGCATGTTGTTGACAGACTTTTAGCATTAGTTAAACCGTTTCATATTCAACACGATAAATCGGAACTAAACATCATTTATAATCTTAAAGATGATTCGGTTAATTTCGTTGATCAGTTTCTGCAATCTATTGACGTATCAAAAAAATTCCTCGTCGGTATAAATATTTCAGCAGGAAGCGATGCCCGTTTTTGGGGAGTAAATCGTTTCATTAAACTTATAGAATATTTTAAGTCTTTCAATGTTGAAATTTTAATACTAACAGCCGAGAAAGATTTGTCCAAGGCAAATGAAATCGGTAGCTCGACAAATATAAAGGTATTTATGAGTAGGAATTTTGACCTCTTTGCCGCAATGATTTCAAAATTAGATTTTTTGTTTACTCCCGATACTTCAGTAATTCATCTTGCTTCGGCTTTTCGTATTCCCCTTTTCGGACTTTATGTTAAATATAATACCGATGATATAATCTGGTTCCCTTACAAATCCGAATACGAAGAAATAACTACTACAAAACCGACTTTCGTCAATCTTGATTTTGAGAAAGTCAAAACAAAATTAGACCCGTTTTTCCGAAAGATATTTAATAAAAGATGATAAAATTGAAAAACTCCATTCTTTCCATGGTTGAGAATAAAAAGCGTCCGCTAATACTCGACGGCGCTATGGGAACGCTTCTGATTGAACGCGGAATAAAACCTTACCGTTCCCTTTGGACCACAATTGCAAATGTGAGTAATTGGGATTTAGTTAGAAAAATTCATTCCGAGTATATTAAGTCGGGAGCAGAAATAATAACCACGAACACATTTAATTCCAATCCTTTTTCAGTAAAAGCGTCAAACTTTGATATACCTTCGCAAAAGCTTGTAGAGTTAGCCGTTAAAGCCGCCTACGAAGCCCGTGAAGATAAAAATGTTATGATTGCCGGTTGCAATGCCCCCGCGGAAGATTGCTACCGACAGGAACGAACTATTGATTATACGGAATTGGAATATAATCACAAAAAGCATATCGAACTCCTTTGGGAAACCGGTGTCGATATAATTTGGAACGAAACCCAAAGCCATCTCGATGAGATAGAAATTATTGCCTCTTTCTGCGAATCGAACCAACTGCCTTATATTATTAGCTTATACTTTGATACGGAATTAAAATTACTATCCGGAGAAGATGTTTATGAGACTGTAAAAATTCTATTGAGTAAATATGACAATATTAATTTAAGTTTCAACTGTATTCCCCCAAAAGATTTATTGATGCTCTTTACCGAAAAAGATATTAATTTTAATCATGGATTTTATATGAATTGCGGAAAAAGTAACATTAACACCGGAATAATCAATAATAGAATTACTCCAAATGAATATGTGAGTTACATAAAAGATTTACAGACTCAACACACAACATTTATAGGCTCATGCTGCGGTTCGACTCCTGAACACACTTTGAAAATTAAGGAATATTTACTTGAACAAAATAATTAAAAAAGCTATTGCAAAAATAAATCTTGGATTGCTTATTACCGAGAAGCGCACCGACGGCTTTCATAATCTGGAAACAATTTTCTATCCGCTTCATGATATTTTCGATACATTAACTTTTGAGAAATCGAGTGAATACAAGTTTCAAACAAACTGTAATCTAAAGTTTGACGAAACTAATTTGATTTACTCTGCATTAAAAGCGCTGGAAGATTATACGGGGAAACATTTACCCGTTTCAATATATCTGGATAAACAAATACCGATGGGTGGCGGATTAGGAGGTGGTAGTTCCAATGCCGCAACAACCTTAACAGCCATTAATAAACTCTTTAATCTTGATTTGTCAAATGAGATTTTGTCAAAAATTGCCATGGAACTTGGCTCGGATGTCCCCTTCTTTTTATTTTCAAAACCTGCTCTTGCAAAAGGCAGAGGCGAAAAATTAATGCCGCTTGACATAAAAATAAAAGGAGTAATATTAATTATTAATCCTCGTATTCATATTTCCACAAAGGAAGCTTTTCAGAATATCACACCCAAACAACGATCTATTAATTTGGCAGAACTCACGAACAACTCATTGTTCAATTGTGAAAAAGCTGCCAAAACGTTGGTAAATGATTTTGAAAATTACACTTTTTCACTTTATCCCGAAATAGGAAAAATTAAAATAAGTATGCTGGACAAAGGAGCCAAACTTTCATTGATGAGCGGAACAGGTTCAACGGTATTCGGTATTTTTAATTCATTACATAACGCAATGGAATGTTCAGCGGATTTCGATTCCGGTTTCTTAAAATTAACTTCATACGATCATGGATAAAAAAAATACTGACCTAGAAAAAAAACGTACAGCGATTCTATCTGTAATTGTCGGAGTAATTTTATTCGGAGCTAAGTTAATTGTACTTTTTTTAACCGGTTCAGCGGCAGTATATTCCGATGCAGCAGAATCTGTCGTTCACATAGCGGCTACTTTGATGGTCTTATACAGTATCCACTTAGCGGCAAAACCACCAGACAAATCACATCTTTACGGACATGGGAATATTGAATATTTTTCCGCAGGCATTGAAGGAATGTTGATTATTGTTGCGGCAATCGCAATACTGTACGAGGCAATTTCACATTTGATTTATCTTTCCCCTCCTGAAAATCTCGGCTCCGGTATGATAATCGTCATCTTTATTGCGTTAACTAATTTTATATTGGGCTTTTATCTCATAAGAAAAGGGAAAGCTACTAACTCCCTTATTTTGGAAGCAAACGGGAAACATATACTGACCGATTCTGCGACTACTGCCGGAGTTTTTTTGGGTCTGTTATTAGTAAAAGTTACCGGCGTTACAGTTATAGATCCGATTGTTGCAATTGTTGTTGCGTTAAATATTGTATATACCGGAACTAATTTAATAAAACGTTCAATCAGCGGCTTAATGCTCGAAGCCAATCCGAATACATTGAAAAAAATTACCGGTAAAATTTTAGAACTGAGAAAAGATTTTTGGATTGATGTTCATCAACTTCGGTATCGGGAATCCGCCAATCAAATCTTCATTGATTTTCATCTGATTCTTCCTTATTATTTTTCCATAAAAGAAGCACACGACATTGAAGCAAACATTGCACATGAATTAAAAAGAATTTTCAATAATTGTGAAGTAAGAATTCACCACGATTATTGCACAAGTAAAATGTGTAAATACTGTTCATTTAACGATTGTAAGCTAAGAGATAATCCGCGTACCATTAATTTGGAGTGGAATATCGATAAGTTAATTTCAGAACCTCCGAATGATTTAAGAAATTATGGTGAGTAAAAAACAATTAAAAACGAAGTTCCGGCTTTTTCAGGGAATTAATCCCAAACTATAGTATTGATAATATTTTTATTCAAGGTGAATAATTCCGGATTGCTTCAATACGATTCGGAAGTCTATACAAGAGGGGAACAGTAATTATTCTATTGAAAAGTTTCTTTGAATGGATTTACTTTTCCACTATTTCTATCTCTCTTTGTCCGTCAGAACTCAGCGTAATTTTAACCGAATAATTGTAATCTAAAATAGCTTCGGCAAAAAGTTCAGGCCACTCGATAAATTTAATAGCATCTTCATCGGAAAGATATTCGTCTAGCCCAATATCAAAAAGTTCATTAATTTTTCTTATTCTGTAAAAA
>CAZMZM010000072.1:0-9809 GCA_964570865.1 uncultured Melioribacter sp. | reverse complement strand
TACAAGAGCATAATAATCAGGTAGTCCGGCGGAGTAGTACTTTGCTTTGATTTACTTAAGTTCCTTTTCCAATTTATTTTTTAGCTGATCTTTGTATTTGTGGGCAAGCTTAAAAATTCTTTGACTTTTCACAAACTCCAGCATTCGAATATTTTTCATATCGGTCTTAATCAAAATAGTGGGCTTACTGCTTCTTAACCTTGCATTGAAAATTGAACTTTGCATAATCTGGAAAGAGGAGAAAAAAGTTTCGAACAGCGGGGGATTTTCATCGTTCAGTGGTTTTGTGCCTTGTGCTAAAACGTCAACGGCAATTGTGATATCAACAAGATGTTCCAGTAAATCAAAAGGTACGGGATTCACCATTCCGCCGTCAACATAGTAATTATCGTTAATCTTCATTGGGGGGAAAAGTCCCGGTACCGAGTAACTTGCCTTTATCGGAGCAAATAATTCGCCGTGATCGAATACCGATTGTTCGCGGGTGTAAAAATTAGTGGCAACTACTTTCAACGGTATCTTTAATTCTTCGAATGTTGAAATTCCGAGAACCTCTTTGTAGTGAGCAATAAATTTATCTCCTTTGATGATGCCCCCTTTACGAAGCCCGATGTCAACAAATTCGAGCAAACGTAAGTAGTCTTTGTTTCTGTAAATATCCCAATCTTTTGCCTGTTCCGTGTGAAGCATTTCATCCATGTTCTCGATTATTTCTTTTGTGGAAAGCCCTGCGCAAAATGCAGCGCCAATCATTGCCCCAACGCTTGAGCCTGAAATAATGTCAGGCTTTATTCCTAATTCTTCGAAAGCCTGAAGAATTATTATGTGAGCTAAACCCCGCGCGCCGCCGGAACCAAGTGCAATACCGATTTTCTTCATTCCGATTTCTCTTCAATTAATTTTTTTGTTCCGTTTTCGTCTTTCTTGTTTTGCTCGGATTTCATCTTTTTCAACTCGGAATTATATTTTGATTTTAATCTCCATACAAATGGGGAGAGGAAAAAAATTAAAATAATCGTGAGTAAAATCGGAATAAAACTGCCGATAAACATAATCCAATTGAAGTCTTGAAAGTTGTAATTGTACTGTGTGTTAAATGATTTAAGTATAAAGAAATCAACCGCAAGCCAGATTAAACTAATCAGGGAAAGGATAAACAAGGTCATTGTTAACGAACGGATTTTTTTTATCAGCTTTTCCATTTTAATCCTCAACTTTATAAACGGAATCGATTAATGTTCCGTCAACCCATTTAATTACGGCAACAACTTCATTTTTATTCAGTTTCGGCTTTGCCGGTTTTCCGCCGCATAATGAATTTACTTCGTTGTAAATTTCTTTTATCGAACGTATCGGAAGAGATGAACCTTTAACGGCTTTCAGCAAATCTTTACGTTTCGGGTTTATTGCAATCCCTCGTTCCGTTACAACCACATCTATTAATTCTCCGGGTCCGACTAAGGTTGTAACTTCGTCAACAATAACCGGAATTCTATCGCGGAATGACGGAATTGCGAGAATTGTAGTTTTACCGAAAAGGGCATTTTGCCATCCTCCGATTCCGTGGAGTAAGTAACCGTCGGAATGTGTAACAACGTTGGCATTGAAATTAATGTCAACTTCCGTTGCTCCTAAAACCGCCGCGTCGATAAGTGAGGCGAAGTTGCCTTTCCCGTGGTAGTTGTAACTTGTAAAAGGACTTGTGTTAATATGTCCCGTATTTTCGCGCATTGAGCGAACACCTTCCAAGTCAAATGTTTGTCCGTCTAAAATGTAATCCGTTAAGCCTTCTTCAAGCATTTCGACAAGGTATTTTGTGCTGCCGCCTCTGATAAATCGCGCTCTGATTCCTTTCTGCTTCATTCGCTCGCGAAGGTAAACGGCAAATGCCAGATTTATTCCGCCTGCACCCGCCTGAAAAGAAAAGCCGTTTTTCATTATTCCGGCATCTTCAAAAAATTGTGCGATGTATTCGGCAATTAAAAGTCTGTCGGGACTTTTGGTAACCTGCGTTGTTCCCGAAACAATTTTAGTCGGGTCGCCAACCGAATCAACTTCAACCACGTAATCAACATTATTGCCCTGTATTTGCCAAGGCGTGCAGGGGAAAGGGACAAGATTATCGGTAACAACAATTACGTTATCGGCGTAGATGGAATCGGCTAATGCAAATCCGAGTAATCCGCACGCAGCAGGCCCACGATCTCCGGTTGCATTGCCGAAAGGGTCGGCGGTTGGAGCTGCAATAACCGAAATATCGATATGAACTTCACCATCCTGAATTGCCTGCCATCTTCCTCCGTGTGAGCGTAATATGCCTGTTCCTTTCATCTTACCTTTCGAAGTGAAACGCCCAAGCGCTCCGTTCATCGAGCCTTCGATATGGTGAATTGTTCCGTCTTCAAGATATTTAATCAGCGGTTCGTGAACAGGAAAAGAAGCACTCGGAAACCAGCGAATATTTTTCACTCCCATTGATTTTATTGTATCAAAAAGAAGATTTGTAACCTTATCGCCGTTTCTAAAATGATGATGGGTTGAAATTGTCATCCCATCTTTAAGTCCTGCTTTTTTTAACGCTTCTTTCAGATTTTTTACTACCTTGTTTCCGTCAGCCGGATAATCGGCACAAGTTCTGATTGGCGGAGCGGCTTTATTCCCTTCAGGTTTATATTTCCCGACACCTTTAAATGGTATTTGCTTAACTCCGTTTACTTCCGTCGGCACATATCTTCCTGCAGCATTTTTAATTAATTTCATAAAAACTTCCTTTATTTCGTTCTTCGACAATAATAAAATTGTCAATTCTCCATTATCAATTATCAATTAATCTCAGTGTTTGTTCGGCACGTTTAACAACAGGCGGGTCAATCATTTTACTACCCAGCGACACAACTCCAAGTCCTTTTTTCCGTGCTTCATCGAATGCGGCTACAATTTTTTTAGCTTTTTCAATTTCCTCCTCTGTCGGAGCAAAAGCGTCGTGTACCACTTTAATTTGACGCGGGTGAATGCAGCCTTTTCCTTCAAACCCGAGAGACTTAGCTTCTAACACTCCGGCTCTGAGTCCTTCCATATCATTAACGTCTGAGAATACCGTGTCTATTGCCTGTATGTGCGCAGCTTTTGCGGCGTTAACCAAAACGCTTCGTGCATAAAAACTTTCACGACCTTCGTTTGTCCGTTCAGCTCCGATATCGGCAGTGTAATCTTCAAGTCCGATTGCTAAAGCGCAGTTATATTCGGATGCAGAGGCGATTTCATAGGCGTTAATTATTCCGAGAGCGCTTTCAATTATCGGCATAAAATAGATATCATTTTTAATCTTTTTCTCTTTTTTGATTCGGATGATTTCTTCTTCAACCTGTTTAATATCATTTGCCGTTTCGCACTTGGGGATTAAGATTACGTGAACATTATGGGGAACTATATACTTTAAATCCGCAAGCCCGTGCGGCAGTTGATTAATCCGAACCATTCTTTCGGCGCCGTAAAAATTTATTGCCCGCAACGAATTTCGTACAACCAATTGTGCAGCATCTTTTTCGGTAGGGGCAACACTATCTTCTAAATCTAAAATTATTCCGTCCGGTTTGTGTAAGCCTGCATTGGGGAAAAGTTTCGGCTGGTTACCCGGTAAGTATAACCTGCTTCTGCGTATTTTATCCTTTGTAGTTGAGTATCGATTTTCCTTAATGAGGGCGGGTAAAAATTCTTTTTCGATTTTAGGATAAGCTCGTTTTACGGCTAACTCGAATCTTGCCATTAATGTCGGCGGGAGCGCTCCGTAATCTTCGATGTAAATATTGGCATGTTTCAACTCGAAAAATTTCACCATTTCATCAACAGTCGCACGTATTGATTCACCGTACATGGACTCGACTTTACTTTTTATTTCAATTTTAACTCCGCCGGTTCGTTTAGTCTGAATTTCAACATAACAATCCGAGCGGACTTTGTTTCCTTGTTTTCCTGCTGTTACTTTTGCCATAAATATTCCAATAAATTTATTTCAAAATTTTTAAAATTCCATTTGGTAAATTAAGATTTTCCGAGCTAATCGGATAATAAAATTAGAAGAAATATTGGTACGGTTACTAAGTAATTTTTCAAGATTTTTACGGCAGGCGGAACAAAAAATTATGTGAATCATAATTCGTTCCGGTAATATATAAAAGGGGAACGGTTTCCCGTCCCCTCTAAATTAAGAACTGAAACAAAATATTAAATAACTAAATTTCGCATAAAATCTTTTGCGGTTAAGTTTTCGCAATTTAGAATTGTTTTCTTAATTGACTGTTGTCTTTCCGAATCAAGCAAACCTTCAGCTAAGCCGCTAAACTTCACGTCAATATCTTCAATTGTCATTGGCTCACGCGGGTCGCCTTTGGGATATTCAAGATATTCCGAATATACTTTTCCGTTCTTAGTAGTAATTGTAGCACGCGAAGGCTGTTTTTCAGGGAACATCTTGTCAAATTCTTCGGATGCTTCACCTTTGATTTTGTCAATCACTTCCCAGATTCTCGGGTCTTTCAGCTTTTGCTCCGAGAATGTTGAAGTGGTGATTTTTTTATCAACAACTGCAGCGGCAAGGCAGTACGGCAGAGAGTGATCAGCGGTTTCACGCGATTCAGGTCTGTATTTGTGGGGGTCAAACAGTATGTCAACCGCACGGGCAATTGCCGTAATTTTTATCTCTTCTATTTCATCGTAATTAATGTTGTTATCTCTCACTACTTTTAACACGGCTGTGATGTGAGTGTGTGTTAAGGCTTCGGTAGGGAAAGCTTTCATTCCGCATTCCATAATTTTAAAACTTTTACCGAGATTGCCGATTAATTTTTCAACATCCCACGTCCATTCACCCAGCGTTTCACGCCCCTGCATTTTTACAGGTTCAGCGGTCTCTCCTTTTACATCCCATCCGAAAAAAGTATCCATAAATCCTTCCTTACCTTCAAAAACAGCTTCGGTGCCCGTGTAACCTTCTTTTGCCATCAAAGCTGCAAATACTCCGCTCTGTACAGCCATTGGATCAACCGTATTTTTCATCATGGTAAGTTTGCCTGCAGTCGGAGCGCCGATTGTGTGGTTGTGCACGCCGTTTATTCCTATTGCGTTTACCATTTCATCTGCTGTTAATCCGAGCAGTTTACCTGCCACAATCGGAGAAACAAACTGCGTTAGTGTTGCATGGTGCCATTTGCGTTCGCGAACACCGGGGACGGCAAACTCGCATAAACGCTGTTCAAACTCGTATGCCAAAACAATAGCTACGATAATATCTTTCATTGAAGAACCGGCAAGCTCGCCTGTGTTTAATGCAGCGGGAATTAAATCGGAGGGGTGAGACGGATCTTCCTTCCAGTAAATATCGTTGTAATCAAGAGCGCGAATCATTAGCGAGTTTACTAACGTTGCGTTAACGGCAGGAATTCTATCGCCGAAACCGATAACCGTAGCTTCTTCCGCACCGCCCATAGTTTTGTAAATGTTTCTTAAAATATTTACATCTTTTGTTTTGTAGCCGCCGAATGAACAAGCCACAGAATCATAAATAAAATGTTTAACGGTTTCAATCACTTCAGCCGGCAAATCTTCGTATTTTAGATTTACGGCAAATTCCGAAATAATTCTTGAAATAGATTTTTCCATAGTTTCCTTTCTTTGTTGTTTCAATAATATTGGTTAATGAATATACTTAACGAATAAATTTTTATTACTTCTAAAGTAATCAAAAATGTTTCTTCAAGGAAGAAAAACAAATTTTTTATAAGGGAAAATATATGATTCTTGTCGATTTTTGAAAGCTAATTGTCAGGTTAAACTAATATTTTGCTTAGCACATGTTTCTTTTATTAAATCTTTAATCTCTAAAACATCCTCATATGTGAAGTTTGCCAACGATATTTCTTCCTCCTTATCGTCAGATAGTTTTAACGAAATTCTGACGGGTTTAATATCAATAGATTTAATTTGTCTCCAAGTAATTGCCTGAGGTTTTATTGTGAATTTGTTATTTAACAAATACGATATTCCTCTCTCATCAAATTGTAAAAAGTTTTCTCTAAATCCGTTGATTTTATTTGTAATTCCGCTGTAAATAATGTAGAGGGAAGTAAATGAAAAGAACAACCCTTTTACCCAATCGGAATTAATAATAAATGAAATTCCACCCGCCAAATAAATTGATCCCATTACAATGAATAGCACCCGTTGAGTATTGCTGTTTTTACTTATTTTCCGACCCGCAACGATAAACTTTTTATTCATTTTATTCTTCTGTGAATTTATTTAGAATAACTCTGAATGTTGAGCCTACTCCTTTTTTACTTGCGACTTCAATCTTAGCATGATTAATTTCAGCATATAATTTTGCTATATGCAAACCGAGACCGTTGCCGTCAAATTTTCTTTTATAAACGCCTTCAATATCTTCTTGTGAAAAGGCATCAAAAAGATGAAGCAAATATTCCTCCTTAATTCCAATTCCGGTATCTTTAATCTCAACAATAACTTTGTTCTCTCTTTCCCATACACTAATGTCAACTCTGCCTTCGTTTGTATATTTTATTGCATTATCCATAATTGTCAGTAATATGGTATCAACGGAAATAAAATCACCAAGTATATAATGATGTTCTTTCGGACAGTTAATTTTCAACTCTAATCCTTTTCCCTGAGCAAGTATTTCGAGTTCGTCTTTATTTTTAACTAAACAATCGCAAACATCAATTTTTTCGAAGTTCGGATGAAAACCATTTTGTTCCAACTCCGACTTTTTTAATATTAAATCGATAGTTCTATGAATTCTTTTTGAAGAGCGGTGAATACTCTCAATCATGGATAAAACCGTATCGTCAAAAAATTGGGAAAAACTACTTGTCAGCAATTCGATATTTGCAAGTATTGAATTTAAAGGAGTTCCAATTTCATGAGAAATCTGCGCTAAAAAGTCATCTTTCAACTTTTGACTTTTTCTCAAGTTTCTATTAATTTCATTCTCTTTGGTCAAATCCCTGATTGAAATAAGGTAACATTTTTCACTTCTGTAAATTTGAGATTTAATGTTAAACTCAGTTTCGAGTTTTTTCTTGCTTTTCCCGATAAGAGAAACTTTTTCAACTTTATAATCACCGTTGCTCTTTACTAATGATGCCAGTCTGGTTTTAATGTCAACTTTTCGAGCACCAATAAAATCGTTTGCGGTCATTTGTCGCAATTCATTTATTGAATATCCAAGTAATTTGCTTGCACTGTCATTTGCATCAACAATTGCAAGGTTGGATTGAGCCAAAATTATTATCGGACTATATGCCGTTGCGAATAATTCTCTGTAATCTTTCTCAGATGTTTTTAACAGTCTTTCAGCTCTGTTTTTTTCCTCAATAATTTCTTTAAGTTCTTTGTTTTTCTTTTTTAAATCCCAATTTTTATAATAAGTAATTCCCCAAACAACAAACGCAATTACAATTAGGATTAATACGAAAAATGGAATAGTCTTATAAAAAGGAGTTGCAATTGTAAATCTATATTTGGCAATAGTTGAAGAAATATCTCCGAATTGGTCTTTTGTCCTAACGTAAAATGTATAATTTCCTGAAGGGAGGCCGATAAAATGAACAGTGTTATTATTAGAAAAGCGGGAATAAGTTTTATTTATAGGTTCCAACTTTATGCTGTATTCAAAAAGTTGCGGATTGGAAAAATTAATTGTAGAAATTAAAAACGAAATATTATTCATATTATAAGGCAAAGTTACATTATCGGGGAGTGAGTAATTTTGTGTGTCGGATGCACCGTACTCGAAAGGGGAAATTTTCTTATAACTAATGCTTAACGTTTTAATAAACGGTTTATTAATATGTTTTGTGTGTAACATATTATGAGGATTATATCGAATGATTTTATTGACTCCTCCGAGCCAAATTGTTTTGTCTTCTGCTTGTAATAACGAAAACTGATTATATTCGGAACCTAATATATTGTCGTTTTGTGCAAATTTAATAATATTTAATTTTTCAGGGTTTTCGTATTGCGAAATTATTGCTAACCCGCTAAATGTAGTTACCCATAAATTTTGCTTGTTATCAATCAGTAATGAAACTACCGAATTATTTGGCAACCCATTAGAAGCATCAATTTCCGTTATTCCTTTTTTGGGTGAGGAATGACTAAAGTCAACAATTAATAATCCATGATTAAATGTACCGAGAATAAGTTTTTCGTTTTGAGAAAAAATTGCATCGTAAAAATGGTATTTTTTCAGAGCATTTTGGAATTTGTAATCTACAATTTTCTCGCCGTCATATTTAAATAATCCTTCTTCGGCAATTAACCAGTATCCGTAATTGATGTCGGGTAAAATTTTGAAAAGAGTAAGATTTCTGTTTTTTCCTAAAAGTTCGAATTTCTTGAAACTCTTTCCGTTCATTTTGTAGAGAAACTTTCCCAATGTAGTAATCCAAATATTCTGTGTGTCATCCTCAAAAAAATTAATCGGGAAAACATCTTTTGCAAGCCCTTCCTTTTCACTAAACTTAATTATTTTATTATTTGCGGTAAACTCGAAAACTCCATTCCCCGTGGAAAACCAGAGATTTTGTTTGCTGTCCTCAAAAATCACCCAGACTGTTGTTCCGACAATGGAAGTAAAAGGTGTTTCAACAAATCTGTTTTTTTCCTTAGAATATCTGAGAACCCCTTGTCCGTCTGTGGCGACATAAATTTCCCCCGATTTTGTTTGCATAATCTTGAAGGGATTTGATTTTATTCCTGCATGACGTTCAAAATAAGTAAAAGCCCATGTTTTTATTCTTAAAATACCATCGGAGTTTGTTCCCAAGCAGACATAATTATCTTTATCTATGAAAATTGTATTAATTGTCGAAGAAACGGGATTATTAATAGAATCTATTAATGTTTTCTCATTTGTCTCGTTTAACTCAAATAAATTGCGGTTTTGCGAGACAAGTATTTTCCCATCATAACTATTCTGAAAATCACAATATCTGTCGGATGCTTTTAATTTGCTGTTAACCAGTACGAATTTATTGTGGGTCCGTTTATATATTCCGTGTTTTGATCTTGCCCAAACTCCATTGTTTTTGTCTCTGAAAACAGTAAATACTCTCTCAGTAATTTCTTTACTCCAAATCCCTGATGGGCTAAATACATATAATCCATCTGATGTCGCAAAATATTTAGTGCCCTGTAAATCGTGAGTAATTTTATAGACTTTAATCGAATTTAATTTTGAGTAAGCCGGATCCCGTTTTATTTTACCTTTTGAAAATACGAATACACCCTTTTCAGTTCCTATTAATATTTGGTTTTTTACGGTTTCATAAAAAGAGTAAAAATATTTACATTTTAAGCCGTCTTTCTTTGAATAAAAATCAACTTTAGGGTAATACAAATCTTTTACTGTAGCAATACTATCCAGTGTCCCGACAAAAATTGTAGAGTCTGAAGCTACTAATAAAGCTGTAATGCTTAATGCGTTAAACTCTTTAATATGCTCAACACTGTTACCGTCATATCTATCTAGTCCGGAAATGGTTCCAATAAATAAATGTCCGTTATCAGACTGAGTAATACTTAAAATGGTATTGCTGCATAGACCGTTATGCGATGTTATTTGTTCTGTTATCAACTGTTGGGCATTTACAAAGGAAAATGCAAAGACCCAAAAAAGTAGTGCAAGTTTTTTCATGATCAGTTATTTCCAACAAAGTACTTACTAAAATAATTAGAACAAATGCGTATTTAAGCAATTAATTTGCCAATAATTTTAATTTTCAAAT
>CAZMZM010000071.1:0-9882 GCA_964570865.1 uncultured Melioribacter sp. | reverse complement strand
ATTTAATAGTAATAGTATCGTGTGAGTAAAAAATATTACGCAGATACTGCGGGAAAAGAATATAATGAAGGTGATTTTGTCTTAATTTCTGAGACAAAACCTATGAGTAAATTGAAAAGATGGAAAGTTTGCTCGAAGAATTAAGTATTGCTCATATTCGTAAAAGTTTGGGAATGCAGTTAAGCGGAGGCGAAAGGAGACGAACGGAAATTGCCCGCGCTCTTGCAACCAATCCTAAATTTATTTTACTTGATGAACCCTTTGCCGGAGTTGATCCGATTGCAGTTGAGGATATTATGAATATTGTAGCAAACCTCAAAAATAAGGGAATCGGTATCCTGATTACCGATCATAACGTTCATGAGACTTTAAGCATAGTGGATAAAGGATATATATTGATTGAAGGAGAAATTTTTAAGGAAGGTTCAGCTTCCGAACTTGCAGAAGATGCGGAAGTGAGAAAACTATATCTCGGAGAAAAATTTAAGTTAAATCGTTATTAAAATTATTCGGCCAATTTGGCGGAGTAATAAAAAAACGACTTGTCTCAACAAAGTTATTTTTGTCTTTAACTATTTCGGAGAGTAAAATAGGGTAATGATCAGTTGCCAAGTCTATTCTTATTTTATTTTCAATATGTTCCCAATCCGTAAATTGAGATTTATCATTTGTAAAATATGGTGAAACCCATTCTTTTCGTTTCAATATCCTCCAATATGATTTCCTTTTTCGCAGTATATTTAATTCATTACTATTTATCCGGAATCCCCGATAAAAATTATTGCCGGCAAAAGGTGGCTGACATTCTTTGCCAAGCGGGGTAAACAAATAACCTTTGAATAAAACTTTACTTTCGATATTACCCTTTATCCTTAGTGATTTCAGAGTTCTTTTTACTATATCACTTTTCGCAAGCGGTAATTGAGAAGTTTTAATTTTGGAAATCTTTTTATCTAAGGAATCATTCGGGTTTGGACCGATGAATGATGAAAGTTCATAATTATCGCCTTTCCACAAAAAGAATTTGCCGGCGGTTTCAAGATGAATTAACTTGTCATTGACTAAATTTTTGTAAATAAAATCAATTTCTCCAATTGTCCTTGTCCCTGAATTTATTTGTAAATTTGCGACAAGTAGCTTTCTATAAGGACTTTTGCGAATCATGAACTCAATTAACGCCTCGAAATATTTCCCGAGTAAACGGGAGTTTTTAGTGGCGAGAAAATCAAATAATTCTCTTGGGTTTTTATCCAATTCATTAGAAAGATTAATAAAAAATGTTTGTTCATTTTCATCTAAAGTATTGGAGCAAAAGTCGATATGACTTCCATGTATTGATTTTATTAGCGGAGGAGAAAAGATCGCCCATGCAAGGTCTCGAACTTCTTGAACTTTATATGAAAATATTTTATTTAGAATAATTACATCTTCCAAAATTATCAATTATCAATTATCAAATCTCAATTGCTTCACAAACCTAATCTTTCGTGATGTTTTTGCATAGCTTGAATGCAAAAAGCAATATGTTCGTCCAAAGGAATATTTAACGCTTCGGCGCCTTTGTAAATATCCTCCCGATTTACAGCTCTTGCAAAACCTTTATCTTTAAGTTTTTTCTTTACCGACTTCACTTTTACTTCGCTAAGTGATTTACTAGGGCGGACGAGAGTAACGGCAGTAATAAAACCGGCTAATTCATCACACGCAAAAAGTGTTTTTTGAAGCAAAGTTTTTCTTTCGATTCCGGTGTAGTCGGCATGGGAAAGTATGGCGGTAACAAAATCTTCCTCAAACCCTTTGTTACGAAGGATTTCCGCACCTTTGTACGGATGCTCTTCCTCTGTCGGATATTTTTCGTAATCAAAGTCGTGAAGCAAGCCGACGTTTGCCCAATATTCAACATCTTCCCCGAATTTTTCGGCATAAGCTTCAACACAGGCTTCAACTGCATAGGCATGTTTTAGCAAACTTTCATTTTTAGTATATTCCGTTAATATTTTATGGCAAGCATTCCGGTCACGCATTAAATCTTTCATTTCTTTACTCCTTTAAAATGTTCACAGTAATTTGCAATAATACATTCATCACATTTTGGACGGCGTGCAACACAGATTTTTCTCCCGTGAGCCTGGAGCCAGTGAGATGAGTTTGTCCAATATGTTTCAGGTAAAAGAGCTTTCAGGTCGGCTTCGATTTTGTCAGGATTAATGTTTTTACTTAAGCCGATTAAATTTGAAAGCCTTTTAACATGTGTATCCACTGCAATTGCGGGTATGCCGAAAGCATTTCCCAAAACAACAGAAGCAGTTTTACGTCCGACTCCGGGAAGTTTGGTTAGTGCGTCAAAATCAATCGGTACTTCGCCGTTATGTCTGTCGATAAGTGCGGCACAACATCCTTTTAGGTTTTTGGCTTTATTTTTATAGAATCCCGAAGAAAAAATATCTTTTTGCAATTCCTCAACCGGTACGGCTACATAGTCTTCGGCTGTCTTATATTTTTTGAAAAGATTAGCGGTAACTTTGTTAACATTATCGTCGGTTGTTTGTGCCGATAGTATTGTGGCAATCAGTAACTCAAAAGGTGTGGAATAAATGAGTGCCGGTTTTGGGTTGGGATATAGTTTTGCCAAAATATCAAAAATTATTTTAGCACGTTCTTTCTCTCTTTTTGAGGGCATTGTTTTTATCTCTTTTTTAGATGTAAATTTAATCGAAATTTTAATTGAGACAAAAAATTTATTGTGGTTTATGCGGTTATTTATCTTCTCAAGAATGTGTTTCGTGAAAAAGGGAAATAAAAAAGGATAGTAGCGCATACGGGATTCGAACCCGTGATCTCCGCCTTGAGAGGGCGGTGTCCTAGACCGCTAGACGAATGCGCCATAACTAAATCAAATAACGGTTCTAAAAATAATAAAATGATTGATAATGAAGATAGTTTTTTTACAAATAATTTTTAATATCGGAACAAGTGATTAAACTCTTATTGGAATTTTCGTATGGTGATTGTAAACGTTTGAAAGGAAACGAAAATCGGGGGAAAGCAAGCTAATGTTTTATCATGGTGTATGGTGAATGTTCCGGAGATTATCACATTGCTTACTTCGTTAGTTTTTCCACAATAACCGATTTTTTCCTTTATTATTCGTTTCTTTCATTCATAATTCAGAACTAATTTATCCATTCATAACTAAAAAAGTCAGGTCTGAATAACTCCGACATTAAACTTTTCCGATTCGGGATTATTGTTTGCAACTTCAAGCGCCATCGAAATATATTCACGAGTCTCGGCCGGATCAATTATTTCGTCAACCCAAAGCCTGGAAGCGGCATAGAGTGGTTCGCCTTTTTCATCATAAGATTTTTGGATTTCAGCGAGGAGCTTCTGTTTGTCTTTTTCGGCAAATATTTTCCCTTGTTTTCGCATCTGATTTAATTTAATATCTAACAAAACATTGCTTGCTTGTGTACCGCCCATAACGGAAATTCGGGCATTCGGATAAGCAAAAATAAATCTCGGGTCGTAAGCTTTTCCGCACATAGCGTAGTTGCCTGCACCGAAACTGTTGCCAATAATTATTGTTATTTTGGGAACAACACTGTTTGCAACGGCATTTACCATCTTAGCTCCGTCTTTTATAATGCCGCCGTGCTCTGCTTTGCTGCCGACCATAAATCCGGTAACATCTTGAAGGAAAATTAGCGGAATATTTTTCTGATTACAATTCATTATAAAGCGAGTGGCTTTATCGGCGCTATCAGAATAGATTACACCGCCAATCTGCATTTCTCCTTTTGCGCTTTTAACAACCGAACGTTGATTTGCAACTATGCCGACTGCCCAACCATCGATTCTTGCATAAGCGGTAACAATTGTTTTGCCGTATCCCGCCTTGTATTCGTCAATCTCGGAATTATCAACAATTCTTGCAAGAAGTTCATATGTGTCATACTGCTTGAAATTATCTTCGGGCAAAATGCCGTATATTTCCTTTGTATCAAACTTAGGCGGACGCGGTTCGGTGCGATTGAACCCGGCTTTATTTCTTTTGCCGTATTTGCCGGTTAAACTTCTGATTAGCTCCAAACCTTCATCATCACTTTTAACGATATAATCGGTTACGCCTGAAACATTCGATTGTACCTTTGCGCCTCCGAGATTTTCATTATCAATTACTTCGCCAATTGCAGCTTTCACCAAATGCGAACCGGCAAGAAAAACAGAGCCTTCTCCTTCTACAATAAGGGCTTCGTCCGACATAATTGGTAAATAAGCTCCGCCGGCAACGCAAGGACCCATTATTGCCGCAAATTGCGGAATGCCCATTGCAGACATTTTGGCATTATTTCTAAAGATTCTACCGAAGTGTTCCTTGTCAGGGAAAATATCCTCCTGAAGAGGAAGAAAAACTCCTGCACTATCAACCAAGTAAATTATCGGAAGATGGTTTTCCATCGCTATTTCCTGAGCGCGTAAATTCTTTTTGGCTGTCATCGGAAACCAGGCGCCGGCTTTTACAGTCGCATCGTTTGCTACAATAAAAAATAATTCGCCGTTTATTTTGCCAACTCCCATAACCGTTCCCGCACTTGGCGCTCCGCCGTACTCTTTGTACATACCGTGTGCGGCAAAGGAGTTAATTTCATAGAAATCAGTTTCGGGGTCGATTAACTTCTCGATTCTCTCGCGGGCTGTAAGTTTGCCTTTGCCGTGTTGGCGTTCAATGGATTTTTCCCCGCCACCAAGTTTAATTTTGTCGTGAAGAGCGCTAATTTTACGAACAAGATTTTTGTAATTGTCTTCCCGTTTTAAAAATGCTTCGTTTTGTTTAATTTCTTTTCCAATCCGTTTCATGTGCAATTCGGTTTTATTCTAAAGTTCGTTTACTTTAATTAATTGTAATTTTTTCAGTTTTATAATTCTCAATAAGTTTTTCCGCCAATACAAATGGCGACATCACCCGTTCAACGACATTTGGCGTTTCCGCATTCAAAAATTCTTCTCGGGTATTATTCCACATTTCAATTCTAAGTTCGTTGTCCACAATATTCCGGATTCTGATTTTGTTATTTCTCAGTCTGCGCTCAAAAATCTTTCCGCTTGTTTCAAGATAAGTCCTGTGTTTAAAGATTTCATCAAGGATTTCACTTACGCCCTGATTTTGATGAGCAACGGCTTTGATTATTTCAAGTTCCCATTCGGAATCCCGGATTGAGTTAAGCTGTAATATTGTTCTAATTGACATCACCGCATTATCGGCTCCGGGTCTGTCACTTTTATTCAATACAAAAAAATCGGCAATTTCCATCAGTCCCGCTTTCATTGCCTGAATAGAATCTCCCGATTCGGGGACAAGCACAACCATAGTAGTATCAGCGGTTTTGGCAATGTCCAACTCAGATTGACCAACGCCGACAGTCTCAAAAATAATGTAATCAAAATCCGCCGCGTCCAATACATCGCTTGCATCAATCGCTTTTTTGCTTAATCCGCCTAAGCTGCCGCGTGTAGCCATGCTTCTGATAAATACGTTTGGATGCATTCCTATTTCATTCATCCTTACTCTGTCGCCTAAAAGAGCACCTCCGGTAAATGGGCTTGTCGGATCGACGGCAATAATTCCAACAGTTTTGTTTTGATCAATAAGCATTTTTGTAATCTGATTTGTCAGGGTGGATTTACCGGCTCCCGGAGGTCCGGTAATTCCGATTTTATAAGCATTTCCGCCAAGTCTGTAAATTTCGTTTAATATTGATAATGAGTTTTCTTCATTCGACTCAACTTTTGAAATTAATCTCGAAATTATTCTTTTATCTTTCTTCTTTAACTTTTCAAAAATATGAGGCTCAAGTTTCATCTTTTCCTCTTGTACAGTCCGTGTTCTAAAATATAATCATTTACTTCTTTAGTTAAAAAATAATTAACAGGTAAGCCTTTAACAATTCTTTCTCTGATTTCTGTTGATGATATTTCCACAATCGGAGTATCAACAAAAATGGCTTTGGCAAAGTAACTGTGAAAGGAGTAGCTCGGTGCTACAAAGTTTCTTTTAAGTACAACAAGATTAGCAAGATCAACAATTTTATCGGGATTTTTCCATTGGTTGAAATTTATTAGATTATCGTATCCTATAATAAAATCAATATTCTCGTAAATTGTGCTGAAGTGTTCAAGTGTTTCGACAGTGTAGGAAACTTTGTTCATTTTTATTTCAAAATCAGAGAAAGTAAAATTAGGATTACTCTCGATTGCAATTTTGACCATTTCCATTCTGTAGTTTGCATCAGTCGTTTTATTCTGTAATTTGTGTGGTGAAACGTGACAAGGAATAAAAATAATTTTATCCAACTTTCTTTTTTCTAAAACCGATTGTGCAGTAATTAAATGCCCAATGTGAATCGGATCAAAAGAGCCTCCGATAATTCCAATATGCTCCATAAATTATATTCGCTTTATCTTTATTAGTAAATAAATAATCAATAACAAACTAAAAAGATAAATGAAAATAGTATTAACGTCAAAATAAATTAATAAATTCCAAAATGAATGGATTGTTATCGGATATAGAATTTTTATTTTGTTTTCAGAAAATTTAACCGGCATTTTGCTTTTTGGCAAAAAAAACAGGGGTGCAACAGAATGAAGAATAAAAACAGTAATCACTCGATTTATTGTTTGAACGGTTGAATAAAAATCTGGCAAGCCGGCAATAAAAATTATATTTTCACTTAAACCGAAAATGAATCCGATTAGCAGAAGGTTGTAGAAATTACGTTTTCGAGATATTTGAGAATAGAAGAAAAAGAGGACAAATAATTTTCCTGTTTCTTCAACTATTGGCGAAAAAAATATTGAAGTTAAAAATGCCGATTGACGTTCAAAAAAAACTTGACTGATAATATTTAAGAAATATTCAATAAAAAAAGTAAATAAGGGGAGTATAACCAACGCAATGGAAATTAAGTAAACAAGAGACAAAAATGGTTTTTCGTTGAGAAAATCACGTATTTTATTATATTTACTCACTCTAATTCGGAAATTTTTAGAAAATCATTAATTTGCTTCTAAAAATATCAATATTTATATTAACAAGCTAAAATTTTAGGGCTTAGCCCATGAAGATAAAATTAAATTCGATACCTTACGGTATTCATGAAATAGCTCTTTCAAAGAATGTAACCGATTTTGATTTACGGACACCGTTTTTCGGTAGTGTTGATGTTAAAGTCAAAATTGATAGGTCTGAACATCAGATTATTTTATCTTGTTCGTTTGTTACGCAATTAACTTTATCTTGTGATCGTTGCTTAGCAGAATACGAGCAGAAGATTGACGGCAACTTTACCGTTATTTATATTGCCGAAAAAATTGACGATGATGTTAAAGATACAAATGTGTATGAATTAACTCCGGATTTGACTTACATAGATTTAACCAAGGACTTCTATGATTTTATAAATTTGGCTGTTCCTATTAAACATTTGTGTTCTGAAGATTGTAAAGGTTTATGTCCGACGTGCGGAGCTAACTTAAATATTGAAACGTGTGATTGTAATAACGAGAATGTGAATCCGATTTGGGAACCGTTGCTCAAGTTAAAGAAAGATTTAAATGATTAAATAATAAAGGTGATGAAATGGCACATCCAAAACGAAAAATATCTAAAAGTAGAAGAGATAAAAGAAGAACACATTATAAAGCAAGTGCTCCAACTTTATCTGCATGTCCGAACTGTGGTGAAATGAAATTAAGCCACCGCGCATGTCCAAACTGCGGCTACTATGCCGGCAAATCAATGTTTGTTCCAGACTAAAAATTAAACCATGACAAATACGGATTCTAAAATAAGAATTGCCTTAGACGCTATGGGGGGCGACAATGCTCCCCGCGTAGAGGTACAAGGCGCAGTGTTAGCTCTTCGTGAACATTCGCACGATTTATTCATTTATTTTGTGGGGAAGCAAGAGGAGATTGAAGCCGAATTGAAAAGGCAAAAATATGACGGGGGCAATTACGAAATCGTAAACGCATCCGAAGTAATTACAATGCACGACTCCCCCGCAAAAGCAGTTAAAACAAAAAAGGATTCTTCTCTTGTTGTAGCTTCCAAATTAATAAAAGCCGGTAAAGCGCATGCATTGGTTAGCGCCGGAAATACCGGAGCGGTTACAATGTCTGCTATTCTTAATATCGGAAGGCTGCCTGGTGTTGCACGCCCTACAATTGCTTCACCTATGCCGACAGAGAAAGGAACGCTTTCACGCGTTACTGATTCAGGTGCTTTCGTTGATTCAAAAGCAGAGCACTTGCTTGAGTTTGCAAAATTAACTGACATTTACATGCGGTTTGTTCAGAAAGTTGAAAATCCTACAATAGGTTTGTTGAATGTTGGAGAAGAAGAATCGAAAGGGCACACCCTTACATATGAAACATTTGAATTGTTGAAAAATTCAGGCTTAAACTTCAAAGGAAATATTGAAGGGAAAGACGTTTTTAAAGGAACTGTCGATATTGTTGTTTGCGACGGTTTTGTCGGTAATATTGTATTAAAGTTTGCAGAATCCGTACTTCCGTTTTTGAAGAAAAAATTTAGGGATTATGCCGATAAAGGTTTGTGGCCTAAGGTTCAAATAGGATTGGCGAAATCGGCTGTAAAAAAAGCGTTGCACGATACTGATCCTAATTTCTATGGAGGAACTCCTCTGCTTGGTATTAACGGTATTACAATAATAGGCCACGGTTCGAGCAGTGCTGTGGGAATTAAAAATATGATTTACGAAGCTGCAAAAGCACAAGAAGTTGACTTGGTCGAAAAATTAAGAAATTCACAATAAATTTCACAAGGTATCTTGGTTATGAGAAAAAGAGAGCGAAAGATCGTTAATGCCGAAATTACGGGTATTGGCAAATATCTACCGGAGAAAGTAATTGATAATAAATATTTTGAAAAAATTGTTGATACATCCGATGAATGGATTCAATCCAGAACCGGTATAAAAGAAAGAAGAATGCTTGAAGAAGGGGGCACCAGTACACTGGCAACACGCGCAGTTGAAGATTTAATGAAAAATACCGGATTAAAACCTGAAGAGATTGAGGTTATTATTGTAGCAACAGTTTCTCCCGATATGTTTTTCCCTGCAACTGCATGTTTGGTTCAGGATAATTTAGGTGCAAAAAATGCTTGGGGATTTGACCTTTCAGGTGCTTGCTCGGGATTTTTGTTCGCTTTGCAAACAGGTTCTAACTTAATTGAATCGGGGCAGTATAAAAAAGTGGTTGTTGTTGGTGCCGATAAGATGAGTTCGATAGTTGATTACACGGATAGAACTACTTGTGTTTTGTTCGGTGATGGTGCAGGGGCTGTGTTATTAGAGCCTACCGAAGATTTAACATACGGAGTTCAAGATTCAATATTATATTGCGACGGTTCAGGAAGGGATGCGCTTAACATGTTAGGCGGTGGATCTTTAAATCCGGCTTCGCACGAAACCGTGGACAAGCGTATGCATTACATTTATCAGGATGGTCAGAAAGTTTTTAAAGTTGCGGTAAAAGGGATGGCGGACGTTTCCGCTGAAATTATGGAACGTAATAATCTGAAAGGGGAAGATATTGCTTACCTTGTTCCTCATCAAGCAAACATGCGCATTATTGATGCAACCGCACGCAGGATGGGAATTTCAAAAGATCAGGTAATTATTAATATCGATAAATACGGCAATACTACCGCCGCTACAATTCCGCTTTGTATGTCGGACTATTACGGCGAAAAGAAAATTAAACGGGGCGATAAGCTAATCCTTTCCGCCTTCGGTGCCGGATATACTTGGGGCGCTATTTATCTGACATGGAGTATAGACTAATGGGTAAAACCGC
>CAZMZM010000070.1:2500-10178 GCA_964570865.1 uncultured Melioribacter sp. | reverse complement strand
GAAATCACAAAACGTAAAAAACCTGAACTTGCTGGTTGCAGACCTTAATGTACTATTTGTTAAATTACATAATTATCATTGGAATATTGAAGGGAGTAACTTTTTTACTTTGCACAAAGTAACCGAAGAATTGTATAATTACGTTAGTACATTGTATGATGATTTGGCTGAGAGAATTTTACAGCTTGGCGAAAAACCGTTTTCGTCGTTAAAGGAATATTTAGAAGTTGCCCGCATTAACGAAGAAGAAAAAAAGAATTTTTCGACAAATGATGTTGTATTAAATGTAAAAGATGATTTAACATTTTTAAATAACAAAATTAAAGAGGCGATTAAAGTTGCGGAAGGGATAAATGATATTCCTACGGTAAATATTTTATCGGAAACAGTTCAGAATTTTGAAAAACAAATCTGGATGTTAAACGCAGTTTTGAAGGGCTAAATTCGTACATATTGCTTAACTTGCTTGCTTAAAGGACTTTCTTGAGATAAATCGAGGGGAAGTCCTTTTTATTTATCCGAGAAATTGGTAAATTTAATTTTAAGTTAATTAGTGATATGGTAGAATTAAAGAAGATAGAAAAATTATCGTTTGATAAAAACAAAGAAGAACCGGTTCAGGTTTTTCGTTTTATTACTCAAGTCTTTTTTGTGGCACTTGTAATATGGATTGGCGTTGAGTATTACCTTTTTATGCAATTCCTATATTCCGGCGGGTCAGTTGAATATTTTTCCAGACCATCCGGAGTTGAAGGTTTTTTGCCGATCAGTTCATTTATGAATTTTTACTACTTCCTAAAAACCGGTTCGATAAGCATGGTGCATCCTGCAGGTTTTTTTATTTTTACGGGTGTGCTTGCTATCTCATTTTGGGCTGGTAAATCATTCTGCAGTTTTTCTTGTCCTGTAGGTTTTATCTCAGAAATGGTAGGGGATTTCGGTGAGAAAGTTGAGAAAAAATTGTTCGGCAAAAAACTTAATTTGCCAAGAATAATTGATATTCCGCTTCGCTCATTAAAGTACTTAATAATGGGATTTTTTGTCTATTCCATACTGACAATGGATACAAAAACAATCGCAGCATTTTTGAATTCTCCTTACAACAAAATGGCAGATGTTAAACTTTGGCTATTCTTCGCCGAAATCACAAAGTTTTCCTTTATTGTATTAATCGTACTTGTTTTACTTTCTGTCATTATTCGTAATTTTTGGTGTCGTTATCTTTGTCCCTACGGAGCTTTGTTGGGCATTGTTTCGATAATAAGTCCGAATAAAATCAAGAGAAATTCGGAGACTTGCATAGATTGTAAACTATGTACCGAAGCGTGTCCGTCAAATATTCAGGTGCATAAAAAGAATTACGTAATTTCGGACGAATGCACAACTTGCCTTAACTGTGTTGATGTTTGTCCGGTTAGTGATACTCTGTTCGTTCAAAATGTTGTAACCCGAAAAAAAGTGTCAAAGAAAAAAATAGTTTTTGGAATAGCAATAATTTATTTTGCCATTCTCGGATTGGGGATGTTATTGGGTTACTGGCATAGTAGCGTTACGCCAAGTGAATATTTGCAATACTTTCAAAATATTAATATGCTCGGACACTGAAGAAAAATTGAAAAACGAACTTTCGGCAATCTGCGGATTGATGACGAAGAATGGATAGTTGCAGATTCAATTATTCTAAAATTGCAATTTCGGCATAAGGTAATTTGGCTGAAATCTTTTTCGTGATTTTTAGCCCGGCTTCTTTGGCAAGGTTTTCAATTCCGCCCGATCTGATAAAATGTCTGAAATTGTTAAAATGATCCGGACCGGCTGAAAATTCTACCATCTTAACAGAAACAGACCAAAATCCTTTCGGCATTGGAACGCGGTAATCTCCCACTATAATTTTATCCGCAATTTCACGCATTTTTTTCAATGAATCAATTCTCATTTGGGGCGACATTTCGTGAAGTACATACGATGTAAGAGCGTAATCGAAATGCTTGTCTGTAAGCTCATCTATTTTAAGAATTGAGCCGTGAATAAAACTGACATTTTTATTCCCGAATTCTTTCAGATGCTTATTCGCATACTTAATGTTTAACGAGGATAAGTCCAGACCTACAACTTCTCTGCAATGGTTCGCAAGTTGAAATTCTAATCTTCCTGTCCCACAGCCAACATCAAGCAAAGTTGAATCTTTTGCAATCTGTGTTTTGAACATTCTAAAAATTAAATCTTGATGCGGAGCAACAAACCTATCGTAAAAAAGTCCGTCGTACCAATGTTTTTTATCTTCCATATTCAATCTCAAAAAATATTAATCAATTTTGCCGCCATTAAAAGCATCACAAATATAAGAATTATTCTAATAGCTCCTTCTCCTTTTTTAACGGCAAATTTAACAGCAAGGCGTGCCCCGACCATGTTCCCAATTGCCAAACTTAATCCTAATATCCAATTAATATTTCCGGAAAGAGTAAATATTAATAAAACCGGAAGTGTGTAAAGCCAAATAATAAAAACCTTGTGCATATTCACTCGAATTAAATCAAACTTCATCAGATTGTGGAGAATTGTCATAAATATAAAGCCGACTCCCGCTTGAATTGTTCCTCCGTAGAATCCGGCAACAAACATCGAAAGATAAGCCCAAACGGATACGCGCTTATCGTCTGTTTTACGGAGGAGTTTTGATTTAGGAATAAACAGTGTAGCAATTACAAAAATGATTACTCCGGTAAGAATTTTTTTGAAGAGTAAATCGTCAATACTGATTGCCCAAAATGCACCGGCAATAGCGCCGGGCAATGTAAAAAGAGCCAGTTTAATACTTAATTTTATATCACTATATTTTTCTTCCTTAAATGAATAAACTGCAGAACTGTTCTGAAGCAGAATTGCCAGACGATTAGTCCCGTTTGCCGTAGCTCCGTCAAGTCCCATAAATATAAGCAGTGGAAGTGTTACTGTTGAGCCTCCGCCGGCATTAACATTAATAAACCCGGCAAAAATTCCTGCACCAAAAAGCAATATTGATTGTAGTAATTCATTCATATTTGTTGTAGTTAAACATAATAAAAAAGAGTAAAAAATATGAAGAAATTGTTTTGACTTATTACGCCGATTCAAAATTGAAACTAACGAAATTAGGTAATATAAATCGTAATAATAAAAGCGGACCTAATTATTGTTATTCGGATTAAGATAAAAATCAAATTTTCCCTCATTTAGTGCGGACGAATGTCTGAGTGAAATTTCCGGAATGGATTACGGTTTTCTCGGGCAATCTCGCGTATCGCGATAATATTTAATTCCGAATAAGGTTAACAATGACGTAATAATGTTCGAACTACTGATTTTATTGTCTAATATTAACGTCCGTATTCAGCCGACTTTATCTCGATAACGCTCGATGAACTTTGACAGACCGACAAAGTCCGAATCGGTTATCTTCTAAATATTATGATAATTTTCTGTGGTTTTAATTACTTTTGAAATACTGTTATTAATCAATTCGGAGGAAAGATGAATAAGGAAATGATTCTCGAAAAACAGAAGCAAGCCGTAGAAATCCTTAACGAAAAGGGGATTGACATGTGGATGACTTTTGTTCGGGAAACAGGAAATATCAAAGACCCGATGATGGAAATGATTGTCGGAGCAAATGCAACGTGGCATTCGGCTTTTATCATTACTAAAACCGGAGAGACAATAGCGATTGTCGGCTCGCTCGAAGAAGCAAATATGAAGATAGTAGGAACGTTTAAAACGATAATCCCATATCTGAAATCCGTTAAGGATGATTTGATTAACACTCTTAAAAATATCAATCCCGATAAAATAGCAATCAATTATTCTCGGAATTCGAGTCTTGCTGATGGTTTAACTCACGGTATGTATCTTGAGTTGATGAGCATACTCGAAGGAACTCCCTACGCCGAAAGGTTGGTGTCATCCGAAGAAATTATTGCGGCTCTCAGAGGAAGAAAATCGGAAGCAGAACTTACAATTATGAAAGAAGCAATTAAGAGAACTCTGGAGATTTTTGATGAAGTAACCGGATTTATTCGTCCCGGAGTTACCGAAAAAGAAATTGCGGAGTTTGTATTCGGAAAAGTGGAGGAACGCGGTTACGGTTACGCTTGGGAGAAGGAATATTGCCCGTCGGTATTTACCGGACCCGATACAGCCGGAGCTCACGCAGGTCCTACAGACAAAAAAGTTGAACCCGGCCATGTAATAAATATGGATTTCGGAATTAAATATAAAGGCTACTGTTCCGACTTGCAGCGGACATGGTACGTATTGCGCCCCGACGAAACCGAGCCTCCGGCAGAAGTGATTCGCGGATTTAATGTAATTCGCGATTCTATACAGCTCGCCGCTAAGGCAATCAAGCCGGGTGCCGTTGCATGGGAAGTAGATGCCGTCGCAAGAAATTACATCACCGAGAACGGCTACGAGGAATACCCGCACGGACTTGGCCATCAGGTTGGACGTTTGGCACATGACGGTGGCGCTTTGCTTGCTCCTAAATGGGAACGTTACGGAAATCTTCCTTACATGACTTTGGAAGAATCTCAAGTTTTTACGATCGAGCCAAGATTAACTATTGACGGATATGGAATTGCTACGATGGAAGAAGAAGTAGTAATTCGTAAAGATGGAGTGGAATTTTTATCTCCGCCACAAACAGAAATTTATTTGATTAAGAGTAAATAGTTTATTCTCTCGAATTTCACGCCAATGTAATTTTGCTATTTTGCATTGGCGGTTTTGTTTTAATTAATACCTTCAAAAAATTTCTATGGTTTGCTTTGGTGCATTCGGTTAATTTCATTGTATCTGAAACAAGAAACTATGTGGTCGTTTACCATTCCGGCCGCTTGCATATAAGCGTAACAAATAGTGCTGCCCACAAATGAAAAGCCCAATTTCTTTAGCGAATTGCTCATGTTGTCAGATTCGGGAGAAGTAGTCGGAATTTCTGAATCGTTTTCCCAAGAGTTAACAATTGTTTTATAGTTTACAAAACTCCAGATAAATTTATCAAACGAGCCGAATTTCTCTTGTACTTCTAAAAAAGCTTTTGCGTTTTTTATTGCGCTGCGGATTTTTTGTTTGTTTCTTATTATCCCTTTGTTATTCAGTAAATCTTCAATATTATCTTCGTCATATCGCGCAACTTTTTGGGGATCAAAATTTGCAAATGCTTTCCGGTAGTTTTCTCTTTTTTTTAATACCGTAAGCCAACTTAATCCCGCTTGAGCTCCATCAAGTACAATCATCTCAAAATGTTTATTATCATCATGAACCGGTACTCCCCATTCGTAATCGTGATAGTTTTCGTAAATTTCATTTCCAATGCACCAACTGCATCTTATTATATTATTGTTTGTCACTATATTCCTTCAAATTTTTATTATAAAAATAATATTTTTACTAAACTAATTATCGTAGTTTTCGATAATCCAAAATAAAAATGAATATTAATTAGAGGTAACAATGGAAGAAAAACAAGTTGAAAATGCAAATGATGAGATCTTGCAGCTTGTAAGCTTTAAAATTGGCGGCGAGGAATTTGGAGTTGATATTCTTAAAGTACAAGAAATTAACAGAATGCTTGCAATCACAAAAGTTCCTAACTCTCCGTCATTTGTCGAAGGTGTTGTGAATTTGCGCGGTAAAATAATTCCGGTTGTTAATTTAAGAAAAAGGCTGCAACTTCCTATTATTGCCCATGACGATAAAACAAGGATAATAGTTGTAGAATTAATTGATACAACCGTCGGATTTATCGTAGATGAAGTTAAAGAAGTTTTGAGAATACCTAAAAGCATTACCGAGCCTGCACCTTCAATGGTAGCCGGAGTAAAAATGGATTACATTACAGCCGTCGGTAAATTAGAAGATCGACTGTTGATTTTACTTGATTTGGAGAAAACATTATCCACAGAAGAAATTGCCGAGTTGGAAGAAATAAAAGAATAATTAAATATTCTATTAGCCTCCTCAATTTACTCTGTCCGAAATTTTTATTGGGCAGAGTTTTTTTTTATTATTAAAAATTGAGTTAATGAATTATCTTTAAATCTTTTATCAATAATTTTTGTGAGGTTAATTATCGCAGCGAAGAATAAACAGAACAGTATAATTGAAAAAGTTGTTTCTCTTTCAAAAAGGAAAGGGTTTGTGTTTCAATCGAGTGAAATTTACGGCGGCTTAAACGGTTGCTGGGATTACGGTCCGCTTGGCGTTGAACTGTTGAAAAACTTAAAAGAAGAGTGGTGGAAGTCGATGACTTACCGCGATGACGTGGAAGGTTTGGATGCCGCAATATTAATGCATCCGCGTGTTTGGGAAGCTTCAGGGCATGTCGAAAATTTTACCGATCCTATGATTGACTGTAAGCAATGTAAATCCCGTTTTAGACTTGACACTTTGGGAGACGCAATATCGGAGAAGAAAAAGAAGAAAATTCTCCGTGCGTTCGAAGAAAAAATTTCCGGTGATTCGGAAAAGAAAAACCTAATCGATGAAATATATTCCATTCATGAAGATTTGGAAGAACGTTTTGAAGCCTTACTTGAAAACAAGACGTTGTCGCATGATTTACTAAGTGAAGTTAACTGTCCGAATTGTGGGACTAAAGGTGAGTTTACAGAGCCGCGTAGTTTTAATCTGATGTTTAAGACATTTGTAGGTCCTGTTGAAAGTGCCGAAAATACTGTATTTCTTCGTCCGGAAACCGCACAAGGAATTTTTGTGAACTTCTTAAACGTACAGAATGCGAGTCGGCAAAAACTTCCATTCGGAATTGCTCAAATTGGTAAAGCATTCAGGAATGAAATAAACACTAAAAACTTCTTATTTCGTACACGCGAATTTGAACAGATGGAAATGCAGTATTTTGTCAAACCCGGAGAGGATAAACAATATTATGATGCTTGGAAAGAGAGGCGACTTAATTGGTACATCTCTCTCGGAATGTCGCCGGATAATCTTCGTTTCCATGATCATCCTGCTGACAAGCTGGCGCACTATGCAAAGGAAGCAACAGATATCGAATATAAATTTCCGTTCGGCTGGGGCGAAATTGAAGGAATACATAATCGTACCGATTTCGATTTAACACGCCACGAGGAATATTCGGGAAAATCACAAAAGTACTATGATGCTGAAACAAAAGAAAAATTTATTCCGTATATAATCGAAACTTCCGCAGGTGCAAGTCGCGGGTTTATGGCATTTTTGGTAAATGCGTACCATGAAGAAGAAGTTAATGGGGAAACAAGAGTAGTACTAAAATTTCATCCAAAATTAGCTCCGATTAAGGCCGGAATTTTCCCTTTGGTCAACAAAGACGGAATGCCGGAAATAGCCCGTGAGATAGAGAAAGATCTGAGACCTTACCTTCGTGTGTTTTATGATGACAAAGGAGCAGTAGGCCGCCGCTATCGCCGACAGGATGAAGCAGGAACTCCATACTGCATTACTGTTGACACGCAAAGTCTGGATGACGGAACTGTAACGGTTCGGGAAAGGGACTCGATGGAGCAAGTTCGGATTCCGAAGGAAGAGCTTTTGGTATATTTATTAAAAGAATTGAGATAAGATAATGATTACACCATCGGAGCGAGTTAACTCGATTGAGGAATATTATTTTTCAAAACGTGCGAAGGATATTGCA
>CAZMZM010000069.1:0-10182 GCA_964570865.1 uncultured Melioribacter sp. | reverse complement strand
AAGTTTTGTGTAAATGTATAATTCCCCGAGAAGCGCAGCTGAACGAAACTTCTCGGGGAATAGTAAAAAAAATAATTTTATTTATGCTTCGGATGTATCAACTATTTTGTAGCTGTGTTTAATGTCAACCGATTCTCTAAGCATTTCGGTAACACCGCAATATTTTGTTTGCGATAACTCGATTGCCCGCTCTACGTCTTTTGCTTTAACATCTTTGCCGTAGATGACGTATTCAAGGAAAATTGTTTTGTAAACCTTGGGATGTTGTTCCGTCTCTTCCGCAGAAATATTCACTTCAAGATTGGAAAAGTTTACTCTCTTTTTCTGTAGTATTGCAACCACATCGCTTGCGGTGCATCCGCCTAAGCTTAGCAGCAACATTTCTTTCGGGCGAATTGCGGCATTACTCCCGAAATAATCTTCGGGACCGTCCATCATTACCCAATTGTTCGAATTTGTTTTACCTGCGAAAGTAATTCCGCGAAGCTGTTTAATGAATGCAGTTTTAGTAGCCATTCGTTATCCTTTCTTTTTCTTCATAATGTCAAAAAATTTAATCTTTAATAATACGGCAAATCAATGAGAAAAAAAACTCAATTGTAAAACCGATATATTGAATTGATTACATTTAACAAGTCGATCAAACGGTTTTTACTCTTATATCAACTGCGGTAAATCTTCCCTTTTTCGTTATGATTAAGGGGTTAATGTCAAACTCAAGCAAGTTTTTATTTTCAATTATCATCCGAGCCGCATATAGTATTAATTTTGAAAGTTTACCCAAATCAATCCCTTTTTCGCCGCGTACACCGGAAATTATTTTACCAATTCTCGTTTCCAAAATCATTTCTCTAATTTCATTCTCCGTTACAAATGCCGATCGGATTGACGTATCTTTCAGATAATCAACATATTTGCCACCGGCTCCAAACATAATAACGGGACCGAACGAGTTATCCCTAAATCCGCCAATCAATAATTCGTGCTTAGGTTCAATATATTCCTGTACAAGAAATTCATCCGCTTCCAAATTGTGTTTTTGTAAAGAAGTTCTGATTTCCGCAATCGCTTTTCTTAATTCCGATTTGGTTTTAATATTTAACCGTACCGCATCAAAATCCGATTTGTGAGTGAATGATTTACTTATTCCTTTAATTACAAGGGGATACCCGATTGCATTAAAATTATTAATATCTTTAGGCAAAACAGATATACTTTTCGGTAGCGGAAGTTTATATTTTCGTGCAAGCGTACTTGTTTGTTTTGTACCGAGTATTCCGTCATCTTTTATGTTTTTTGTATCACAAACTTTTAAAAGCGACGCACATTCTTTCTTTTGTTTTTTCCTTCGGCTAAACTGCTTTTCGTAAAATAAAATTCCCGCAATTACTTTTGCCGGTTCTTCAGGATTACGGAAAAGAGGAGTAGCGCTGAGGGACGTTTTTTTGTATTCACTCCAAAATTCAGGAAGAGGCATCACAACCTGATAAACAGGTTTCCTCGAATCAATTTTATTTACAGCTTCAACAACAGGCATTGGCGCAACCATTACCGGCTCTACGAAAATGGAAACAACCGCGTCAACATTTCTATCCGAAAGAACTATTCCGGTTACCTTTTCGTAAACTTCAGCATTTGCTGCCGGCAACAAATCAACGGGATTATCTTTAGCTCCTTCCTTAGGAACGATTTTATCCAACTTACTTATTGTTGATTTTGATAATCGGGCAAGCTCAAGTCCTTCATTTTCCAAAGCGTCAACAGCAAGTATTGCCGGTCCCCCCGCATTTGTTACTACTGCAATTCTATTCCCTTTGGGCAAAGGAAAATTCTCAAATCCTTTTACAAGATTAAACATTTCGTTTATTGTATTAACTCTAATTACGCCTGCTTGTTTAAGAAGTGCATCAACTACTTTATCCGAACTGCCTAAAGCGCCTGTGTGAGACGAAGCCGCTTTCATACCGGACTTAGAACGACCCGCCTTCAGAACAATTGCCGGCTTCTTTATTTTACCTTCAAAAAAAGGACGAATAAAATTTGCCCCGTCAACAAAACTTTCCAGATAATAAGTTGTTAGATTAATATTCTTATCACTTTCCCAATAACGGAGTAAGTCGTTTTCGTTTAAGTCGGCTTTATTTCCCACGCTGATAAAATGCGCAAATCTAATCTCGGTCTCCCTCAGTGAATTTATCACCGCTGCACCAAGCGCTCCGCTTTGCGACAGAAAACCAACCGCTTCAGTCTCCGGTTTTTCCGCTACAAATGTAGCATTAAGCCTAATGTTTTCAAGCGTATTAATTACTCCCATACAGTTTGGGCCTACCATTCTTGCGCTTGCCGATTTCACTTTTTTTAATATTCTTTTTTCCGAAATTGCTCCTTCTTCGCCTGTTTCACGGAAACCTGCCGTAATAATAATAATGGATTTTACATTTTTCCGTAAAAACAAATCAATTGTATCTTCGACGAATCTTTTTGGTACAACAACTATCGCCAAATCAATGGAGCTTGATATATCATTAATTGACTTGTAACATTTGTACCCGAGTATCTCTTCGGCTTTCGGATTAACAGGTAAAACCTTTCCGGTGTATCCGTAAACTTTTATAGATTTCAGTAATTCGTAACCAATGCTTTTTTCTTTTGATGATGCGCCCGCAACACAAATTGTTTTAGGATTAAAAAAGTTTGAGATTGTTGAGTTCATATTTCATCCATAATTTTTTATTCTGTTATTACAACTTAATCACTCCACTTAATTTATGCATAATTATCAATTAACGTTTTTTGAATATTTATTATATTTATTTATTAACAATTATTTTTTTGGGAGATTTAATGATTAAAAGTTACTTCCATTTCTCCGATTATAACACATCATACAAACAGGAAACTCTCGGCGGATTTACTACATTTATTACTCTTGCTTATATCATTGTCGTTAACCCGAAAATCTTAGAAATTGCCGGAATACCTTTTGGTCCCTCTATGGTTGCAACAGTGCTCACCGGATTTATTGGAACATTGATAATGGGACTTTATGCTAACCGCCCCTTTGCTATTGCGCCCTACATGGGAGAAAATGCTTTTGTAGCCTTCACAGTTGTTAAAGTTTTAGGATACAGCTGGCAAACAGCGCTCGGAGCAATTTTTATCAGCGGCATTTTATTTGTACTTCTTACAATCACAAACATACGCGGATGGTTGGCAAACGCCATTCCTAAATCGCTTAAAATTGCTTTTGCCGTAGGCATAGGTTTTTTTCTTGCCTTCATCGGATATAACGAAACCGGAATTGTAAAACTCGGTTCACCCGGCGCTCCTGTGGCTGTCGGCAATTTTCACGAAATCCATATTCTGTTGGCAATTTTCAGTTTCCTTTTAATTGCAATTCTTATGATTAAAAAAATTAACGGAGCTATCTTAATCGGAATACTAACAACAACTGTTATAGGATTTGTTGCAGGTCTTACAAAATTCCCCGATTCCTTTTTCAGCATGCCTCCGGATTTATCCCGAATATTTTTACATCTCGATATCACCGGAGCCTTAACTTGGGGATTTTTTGCCGTAATCTTGACGGTATTTGTAATGGATTTTGTTGACACGATGGGAGCACTTCTCGGACTTTCGTACAGAGCCAAATTACTTGACGAAAACGGTGAACTTCCCGAAATAGAAAAGCCGATGCTTGCAGATGCACTGTCAACAGTTGTTGCCGCTTTGTTGGGAACTACTACTGCCGGCGTTTATATTGAATCCGCAGCAGGAATTGAAGCCGGTGCGCGTACAGGTTTTTCGGCTGTAATTACAGCACTTCTATTTCTTTCAGCTTTATTTATTTCCCCTTTTCTAACTGCAATACCTGCTTACGCTTATGGTCCTGCATTAATTATTGTCGGTATGTTAATGTTATCGCCTGTAACACAAATTAATTTTGAAGACCTGGCTGAAGTAATTCCGTTTTTCGTTATTGTCAGCTTAATGGCATTTACATACAACATCGGAGTTGGTATGACGGCGGGGTTTGTCGTCTATCCTGTGGTTATGTTTTTCTCCGGAAAAATAAAAGAAGTAAAAGGAGGAATGTGGGTGTTATTTTTGATTTCGATACTTTTTTATATTTTTTACCCCTATTGATTTTATTGATAATAGTATTTTATTAATATATGGAGGAACAAATGAACACGTCCGTCTTTCCCGATTATTCTTATGATTATCAGCTGATTATTAAACATCTGCTTGACAGAACCGTTGAGTGGTCTCCGAACCAGGAGATTATTTACCGCGACAAGTTTTCCTACAATTATCTTGAACTGAATAAGCGCATTAAAAAATTAGCTAATCTCCTTGACAGACTTGCAGTAAATAAAGGGGATGTTGTTGCGGTTATGGATTGGGACAGCCATCGGTATCTTGAGAACTATTTTGCCGTACCGATGATTGGAGCTATTCTTCATACCGTTAACATACGGCTTTCGCCCGATCAAATGCTTTATACAATTAATCACGCCGAGGATAAAATATTAATTGTTCATAAAGACTTTATGCCTATTGTTAAGGCAATTGCTCATAATTTCGATACCGTAAAACATATTATATATATCAGCGACGGAGATGACGATTACGTACCGGAAGTTGAAACTTACGGAGAATATGAAAAACTGCTTGCAAGTGAAGACGATGAATATGAATTTCCTGACTTTGATGAAAAAACTATTGCAACTCTCTTTTACACAACCGGAACAACAGGCAATCCTAAGGGCGTTTTCTTTTCACACAGACAAATTGTCCTTCACACTATTTCCGTTATGGCTGCACTTAGCGCATACAATAAGCCTGTCAGCTTTACATATAAAGATGTTTACATGCCTTTAACACCTATGTTTCATGTTCATGCGTGGGGAATTCCCTATATCGCCACTTTGCTCGGAGTAAAACAAATTTATCCCGGAAGATATGACGAAATGATCGTACAACTTCTTGTACAACATAAAGTAACAATGTCTCACTGCGTTCCCACAATTTTGCAGATGGTTGTCGGCAATCCCGCAACTGAAAAGTTTGATTTCTCCAATTGGAAAGTTGTGATTGGAGGTTCTGCTTTATCGCGCGGATTAGCGGAAATGGCTCGAAAAAGAAATATTAAAGTTATGACCGGTTACGGAATGTCAGAAACAGCACCGGTACTTACTCTTGCGCAGTTCAAACCGGAAGTCGATAATTTATCACATGAAGAAGAGATTGAAACAGTAACAAAAACCGGTTTCCCTATTCCGTTTGTTAAGATGAAGATTGTTAACGAAGAGGGTGTTGAAGCATCACAAGGAGAAGTGGGCGAGATTGTTGTACGTTCCCCTTGGCTTACGGCAGGTTATTATAAATCGGAAAAAACTTCGGAAGCTCTTTGGAAAGGTGGCTGGCTGCACACCGGAGATATAGCTTACAAAGAAAAAGAAGGTTATTTCAAAATTACCGACAGACTAAAGGACGTAATTAAAACGGGCGGAGAGTGGATATCTTCTCTTGAACTGGAAAGTTACATCAGTAGATGTGATTTTGTGAAACAAGTGGCGGTTATCGGCGTACCGGATGAAAAATGGGGCGAAAGACCTATTGCCTTTATTTCTCTTAAGAATAACACTGAGCAGGAAAATATTGACAAAACTTGTCGTGATAATTTACAAACATTTGTCGAATCGGGACGCATTGAAAAATGGGCAATTCCCGACAGATTTATCATATTAGATGAAATCCCTAAAACCAGTGTAGGTAAGTTGGATAAGAAACTGCTGCGAAAATTATTTGCCGAGAATTATTCCAATTAGATTATTCGGTAAACTCTGAACGGTAATGGATGACAAGGTTTTGTTGTTTTTTTGAGTATCCCCGTTTTATGCGGTTATTGATTACAATTGTCTGATTTTAACAATGTTATTAATATTTCGGAAAACTCACACTGTAAGAAAAGGGGTTCTTTATCGAGACAACGAACCTCATTTGCGGTTCTTGCATCAGATTTACAATCAATAATTAATATTTGGAGAGAAAATGGCAAAAACAACATTTGCTGAAGAAGTTTACTTAAGAGCACTGACAGGAAAAATTGTAGGAGCGCACGTCTTAGGCGATTACGAAAAAGTGGCTGTAATATCGTTAATGAATATTCTCTGCAGCGCTACTGCCGCGGCTGCCGAAGCTGTGTATTCTGAAAATACCGGAGGACGGGCGGCACATTTTATTGTAGAATCCGGAAACGTAACCGAAACAATCAATCAGATAATCGACTTTGAACCCGAAGCTGTTTTATTACTCTTCGGTGGCGAAACCTCTTTTGATGAAACGAAAGTGCTTTTTCAGGAAACAATTAAAGCCTTAGCCGATACTAATACCGAAATGGATATTTTAGTTCATGTTCGTATTTTTGCTGCAGGAGGCGTAGAGGAGGCAATAAAAGATAAAACCGTACTTCGTTATTTGCAGAATAATACCGTAACGGTTTATACTGTTGATTTTGAAAAAGGATTTATTCTTTACAACGAACTTTACATACCCAACAGCAACACAATTGAACCGGTTCGTATTGCCGATATTCCGGTTACCGTTGAACATGCGGATTTGTTGAATCGTTCGTTGCGCAATAAAACCATAAAATGGATTGACTGATAATAAATTTGTTGGTACTCAAACATATCTTCGGGGATTTGAAAACCTCGAAGATTGTTCTTAATCTATTCGGTTTGAAGATTATCATTTTTTAATTTTACAAAAAGAGAAGGTTATCTCTCAATATTTTTTTGCCACATCAATAATTATTTCATCTTGGAGTTCACGGAAATAATCCGCTCCTCCTCGATTGAAATTAATTAATATCGATACAATTACATTCTTTCCGCTATTTGTAGTTAGGTAACCTGAAACTGCCGAGACCCCGTTTAACGTTCCCGTTTTACCGTGAAAATTACCTTTTAATCCAAATCCTACTAATCGAGATTCAAGCGTTCCATCCTCTCCGGCAGATGAAAGGGACGAGTAGAATGTGTTAAATATTTTCCGATTATGATAAATATACTCCAGTAATTCGGTAACGGATTCTGCAGTAATCCGGTTCGAGCGCGAAAGTCCGGAACCGTCAACAATATCAATATTCTCCGTATTAATACCGATGTTTTCCAAAAATGAATAAACAGCTTGCGTTGCATAAAAGGAATTACCAACCTCGCGGCTGTATTGGGCGCCGAGAGTTTTAAAAATAATTTCAGCAAGAAAATTATCACTTTCTTTATCTGCTTTTTTTATTACATCTTCTAATGTTACAAAATTCTCATTAAGAAGAAATAACTTCTCTTTTACCTTCTTCTGTTTCGGGTTACCGTCAACAATTATATTGTTTTGCTTTAGTTTGTCAAAAAGCAAGTCTGCGGCAAAGAGCGCGGGCTTATCAATAAAGGCTTTATATGAATATGAATGCCGACGCTTGCGAATACGTCCTTTAATATCAATTTTTATTTTTTTAGGACTCGTATTAACCAATATTGTCGGTAATCTCCGCCTTCTTGTAAGTTTGGCGGAATAGTTTATTTCGTATAAATTTGAAAACGGAGCAACTTTAATATTAAACGGTTTGTTGCCTCTACCGGTAGGAATAAAAGAAAGCGTAACTTCGTTTCTATCAATTACTAATGCAGAAACAGGAGGAAGAGGAGAATTACTTCTCTCCCTTTTTATCCAACTTTCACGATTGTAGCGGGAATCAAAAAAAGAATCGTCTCCTATTATATCCCCCGTAATTTTACTAATCCCGGATTTTCTAAGCCCAAAAACCATACTGTCCAACTGACCTGAAGTAAAAAACGGATTCGCAAACCCTTTAATAATAAGGTCTCCGTTGATTACGCCGTCTGAAACATCTTTATCTTCGGTTAAAAGTTGTGTTGTCAGATGAAATTCCTTTCCAAGTTGAATCAATGCTGCCGAAGTTGTAAAAAGTTTAATGGTTGAAGCAGGAATAATCGGTTTGTCGAAATTTTTTGCAAAAATCACCTCACCGTTATCAGCGTTTATTATTTTTATTCCGCACGAAGTAATTCCCACGGCAGAGTTTAATGTGGAGTTAATCTTATCTATTATTCCCTGTGCATTTAATTGTGCTGCAACAAAAAAAATAACGAGTAGAACAAAAAAAAACGATTTCTTAAACGTCATATTAATTCTTCTGCTTACGGGCATACATTACTTTTCCGCCTATAATAGTGTAAAGCACTTTTGTATTAGGAATTTTCCAATCGGGAACGGTCAAAATGTTTTGGGAAAGCACCGTAAAATCGGCAAGCTTACCGGGTTTAATTGAACCGATAAGCGTATCCTGAAAAGCTGCGTATGCTCCGTTTATTGTATAAGATTTAAGGGCTTCCATTCTTGTCATTTTTTCATCAGGGAAAAAAGGTTTTCCCGATTTAGTCATTCTTGTAACCGATGCGTAGTAACATGCAATCGGATCAAGTTTTTCAACGGGCGAATCAGTTCCATTTGCAATAATAGTGCCGAGGTCAAGCAAATCCCGCCAAGCGTAAGATTCCCTTCTTGCGCGCTCTTCGCCGAGTCTTTCTACGACAAAGGGGGCATCGGAGGTAGCATGAATTCCCTGCATTGCCGCAATAATCCCCAATTTTGCAAAACGGGGTTTATCCTTATCCGTAACGTGCTGAGCGTGCTCAATTCGCCATCGCAATTTCTTGCCGTTTACTTCCGGATGTTTTTTGAAGGAAGATTCATAAATATTCAGAGTTTCGCGGTTGGCTTTATCTCCGATAGAATGTGTGCATAGTTGGTACCCGTTTTTAATTGCAAGCTCCGCCACTTTTTTAATTTTCCAAACCGGAGTAACATTTAGTCCGTGCCAATTAGGCATATCCGTATAATCATCGAGCATCCATGCGCCTCGTGAACCCAAAGCACCGTCCATGTATTGTTTTATTCCGCGAACAGTAAAATGATTATTAGCATATCCGATAGTTTTATATTTTGCTAAATTTTTCTTCATCTTGGCGTAATCATCTAAAACCATTATGTTTAATCTGAGTTTTAATTTACCGCTATCGGCAAGTCGTTTGAGAAAATCAATTGTCTTAAAGTCGGAACCGGCATCATAAAAAGTAGTTATTCCATATTGCAATGCGTTTTCGATTACTGCCTCAGCTTGACGCATCATCATTTTTTTCTTTGCGGAGGGGGATAATTTATCAAGATAATTTTGATAAGCTTTTTGAATTAAATCCTCGGCATTCTCCTCAAAAACGCCGAGAATAACGCCGGCGCTATCTCTTACTATATTTCCCCCCTCGGGTGATTTTGTTTTATCGTTTACTCCGGCAATTTCCATTGCTTTTTTGTTAGCAATCAATGCGTGACCACTTGCGTGAATCAGCATAACAGGATTGTAAGGCGTGGCTTTGCTAATTTGTTTGTTATAAGGATAACCGTTAAAATTAGGAGTTGGCGGGTCTGTCCACTTTTCCTGATGCCATCCGCGCCCGATAATCCATTCTCCGGGAAGAGCTTGGTCGGCGGCAATTGAAACTTTCGTAATTATTTCGTCCCAATTTGCCGCATCCGATAAATCAAGATTAAGAAGAGCTTTACCGGTTCCCATAAAATGAGCATGGCTTTCGATAATACCCGGTATTACGGTTGCTCCGTTCAAATCAATTACATTTGTACTGTCGCCGATAAACTTGGAAATCTCCGAATTGTTTCCGACAGCGGTTATTCTTCCGTTTGAGACGGCAACTGCTTCGGCGGTAGGATTTGTTGAATCAACAGTAATAATATTTCCGTTTTTCAGTACTAAATCTGCGCTTGACTCGTTACTGCAAGCGGTAAAAATAACAACGCCAAATAAGAATAACACAACTAATTTTTTCATCTTCTTCCCTTTTTACAAAAAAGAAAATTAAGAATATTTTGTTAGAAATGTAGGAAAATTGAATTTTTTGAAAACAGAAGAATGTTTCACGGATTATGTTTGTCGCAATTCAAAAAAAATATCACCCCATTATTCATTAAACCAAAAACATATTCATGTTTCATTCCGAAACGGGGAAAATACATTGATGTTACACTTCGAAAAGAAAAAACATTCCTGTCTCGGGACAAAAGACAAAAAATATTTCCACC
>CAZMZM010000068.1:0-10740 GCA_964570865.1 uncultured Melioribacter sp. | reverse complement strand
AAAGCGCCTTGCAAAGGTTCAATATCTTCGTTGTCGTATTCCATATTGTTTGAGAATACCATCAGTTGCGTAATATTTACAAACTTTCTGAATTTCTTATTTTGAAATCGTTTGTTTATTCTTTCCCGTTCGGCAATTATTCCGTCTCTGTTATTCGGTTTCTTAACTTCGATAAAAGCCAATGGCATTCCGTTAATCAGTAGTATAATATCAGGTCTGAATTCATCGTCTCCGTTTTTGTAGGTCAGCTCGGTTACTACGTTAAAAGTGTTATTTTCAAAATTGTCAAAGTCAATAAGCTTTGTTCCTGAGTTAGAAATCAGCTTCTCGTAAAAAGCTTTTCCTAAATCTTCATTGTCAAGAAGTAAGGAGGTGTCAAGTAATAATCTTTCAGCTTGTTCCTCGTCAAAGCCGGGGTTTATTTTGATGATAGATTTTTTGAATATCTCAGGAAATATGTTTGTGTCTAAATCCCATTTCGCATCTTTCAATGAAAGGTACTCATATCCAAGTCTGCATAAATGCAAAATTGAAGGGATTTTTACTCTTGTATCTTCGTTAAATTTTGTCATTCTTATTCACTTCATTATTTGCTTTTAGACATGGCTTTTTTCAATTTTCTCTTGTAGTAAATTAATAATTATTTTTCATTCCATAGTTTCCGTTTATTATACATTTATTCTTTTTTCACTGTAACTATTGGGTTTCGTCATTTCCGTCAATGATAGATCCGGTTACTGCCTGATAAAGTAATCAATTTGGATTGTTGTCCCTCCATCTGTTTTTTCGCCTTGTTCATTCGCTTAATTTTTATTCTCATATTAAAGTAATAAAAAAAGAGCAAAATATCACGAATAAATTAAATTCATAATCCATTGTAACGGTTAAAAATTCAAATTAATTTACTGATTAAGAATGAGATTGTTCGGAAAGTCAAAAATAAAATATTGAACTCATCCTCTTGGAAAGAGAAGGGAGTTCTTAAAAGTTCATCATTTTGCAAGAGAGGGAGTTAGGGTAAGTATTAATACTATGGATTTCAAACTAATGTAATAAATTATCAATGTAAAATAAATCCGATAACTTAGAAGACATCTCCGAAAATAATAATCTATCGTATATTTGGACACTTATTAATTAAGTATGTTTTTTGCCGAATTTTTTCCCTCTAATTTATTCCCCTATGCGAATTACTCTCTTAGATGTTTTACGCTCCGGATTGAATAATAACTCATCAAATTTTGTGGTAAAGTAGTTACTCGTCCTCAATAACCACTAAGTAAAAAATTATTTCTCTCCGAACATTTCGTCATAAATTTGCCGGTATTTCAGAAAATCTTCTTTGCTGAAAGCAACCGTTTTTACTGATTCGGGGTAATCATTTTCCCTCAGATAATTTGCCGTTACAGTTAATGCAATTTTGCAAGCCCTTTCAAATGGAAAGCCGTAAACCCCCGTGCTGATTGAGGGAAAAGCAATTGTGCGTATTTTATTTTCCGTTGCAAGTTCCAGTGATTTACGATAGGCGTTTGCAAGAAGCTCGTCTTCATTATGATGTCCGCCGTGCCAAACCGGACCGACGGCGTGAATTACAAACTTTGCCGGCAATTTGTAACCTTTAGTGATTTTTGCGCTTCCGGTTTTGCAACCGTTAAGTTTTTTGCATTCCTCAAGCAATTGAGGACCTGCCGCACGGTGAATTGCTCCGTCAACGCCTCCGCCCCCCAACAACGAACGATTTGCCGCGTTAACTATCGCATCAACTTTTAATTTGGTAATATCCCCTTGTACTACTTCAATTCGGGAATGTAATCTTTTTCTCATTTTCGATTATAAATAATTCTCAATTTCAAGCCGTACCGGTTCTTGTGAAAAAGTAAATTGAGCATCTTTTTGGGATAACAATTCAGATAACCAATTATCCTGAACTCCATTAACTTTCGCAACGGTGGAAATCCAATCAACTTCTTCCTGATTAATTTGCGGATCGTCGATTATTAGTTTAATTCCATCTCGGATAAAGCTTTTGGCTATTTCGGGGTTAGAGAAAACGGGTGGATCGTTTTTAATATTTTCGTTATAAAATAGTGAATTCATCGCCGAACTGGTAAATGATTTTTCAAATCCCAGTTTTTCGCCAAGTTGGTTAATAATTTGGCGTTCCGATGTACTGATTTTTCTGTCTTTTCCGCTTAATAAAAGCATTGCTCTAAAGTAATTACTCTTATCAAGTTCGCTCAGTTTCATTTTTCCCTCTCACTTTATTGAATTAATTAGACTGTTAAGCGCCTGTAAAGTTCCTTAATTATCGAAAAAAAATTAAAGAAATTAAATGAATAAAAATTGCTCTCAATAACAAATAAATATATTAAATAATAATTTGATTCAAAATAATAATTGTTGTCAGTTACAAATCTTGTCAAAATTATTTTCTCCTCTAGAACAAATAATAACTGATTAGGCTTTATTTTGTCATTTTATGTAAAACCTACACAAAGTAATCTAAAAGCACTTGTTCTTTTTTAACGGAAAGAAACTCAAGAATTACAAAACCGAATTTTCCCCCATTATCAGCCATTATTGCTTTAGTCATTTCTTACTCCTGGGCTTAGTTATAGGAAAAGTTAATTCAACTCCAGTTTCTCTCTATTTTCTAAACAGATAATATATTAACTACGGAAAGATCAACTTTTATTTTGAATAATTTTGTGATGTTAATCAAACGTACTATTATTATTTGCATTGGATAAGAATCTTTTTATCGTCATTGTTTTCAGCAATTACCTCTCGAATTAACTAAAATAATAAATGTAACAGGTAATATTTTGTAATAAAAATATCAATATTAACCTCTTTTTTCAAAAATGTAAGAGGTGTATTTTTTACAGTGTGATGATTGGCACAAATTACAAATTTTTTGAGCTGAAATTTTTTTTATTTAAGAAATTATCTGATATTAAAAAAAACAATTAATAATTTTGAGTCGAATTTATTATACAAAAAAATAAAAATATGTAGGAAATCAACAAATGAAAAATATTACGTCTGTAATAATATTAATTGTATCAATTTTATCCTTTTCCGGAAGCATTACGGCGCAAACAGAAATAAACGGAGGCAACGTTTCCGGCACTTGGACAAAATCAAATTCGCCATATATAATCAACGAAGATATTTCAATTCAAAAAGAATTTTCATTAATCATCGAGCCGGGGGTTGAAGTAAAGTTCGGCGCACATGTAAAACTTTCTGCTTTCGGTAGATTGCTTGCGGTCGGAACTCTTGCCGATTCGGTTCGCTTTACTGCTATCGATACGGCTGTCGGTTGGGGAGGAATCCGGTTTCTTGACCAGAACGATTGGGCAATACAACCTTCTGAAATTGCTTTTTCTGTTTTTTCATACGGGAAAGTTGAAGTAGGCACTAGTTATCCGAAAGATTCGACAAGCGGGGGTGCAATCGGGATTATTAATTCATCTAACGTAGAAATTAGGAATTCATGTTTTAATAATAATTCCGCTAATGACGGAGGAGCAGTTTATATAAAAGATTCTGATCCTCTAATTTTAAATACGGTTTTTAATAAAAACAAAGCTGTAAATCAAGGAATAAATGATGTAGTAACCGGAGGCGGAGCAATAAGATTAAAGAACTCATCCGCAAAATTATTACATTGTGATTTTTATAATAATTACTCATCTTCTTGGGGGGGCGCAATCTCAACAAGCGATAGTTCAAGATTTGTAATGAAATATTTGAATGTGGTTAATAATTTTGGGGACTTCAGTATTTTTATTGAATCTTCAGCACCGTTTACTTTTAAAAATATCAATATTAATAATAACGATGCCGGCGGAATATACACAATTACATCATCCCTTTTCGGGACTCATCTTATTAACGTTACAATTGCCAACAATAATTCAACTGCTTTGAAAGTTGAAGGTGGGCTTGTAATACTGCAAAATTCAATTGTGGCAAATAATAACGGATATTATACTGTTTATGTTTCCGGGGATTTAATGGTACTGAACGGTGTGTTGGTTAATAATCATAATTCCGATGATGTTATTTCGGGATACAGCGATTGGGGTGATAATTTTCCTGCTACAATAATGAATTCGGTAATTTGGGGTAATGACCACGGGTTGGACAATCCACCTGTTCCCGCAGATGAAAATTCAATATCCGTATTCTATTCCGACGTACAGGGTAGTCGTAGCGAATACATAAATTGGGGAACAGGCGTAGTAAAAGTTGAGCCCGGATTTATAAACAGTGTGTTAGGTAATTATCATCTTTCCTATGATTCTCCCTTAATTGATGCAGGAAATCCTGATCCAAGCTACAACGATGAATTTGTTGGGCCCAACGCCGGCAGAGGAACCGAAAGGAATGATATGGGAGCATACGGTGGAGCCAAAAATAGTTGGGGAGAAAAACCAACGGCGGATTTTATGGCTGAAAAACTTATCGGCTCCGTTCCTTTGGAAGTGCAATTTGTCGATAAATCATTTGGGGCAACCGAGTATAATTGGGATTTTAATAATGACGGTATTGTAGAATCGACAGAAAAAAATCCGATATATACTTTCAATCAAGCCGGTGTTTTTTCCGTAACTCTAATTGTAAAGTCAGGCGGTTACTATTCCGATACTTTAACAATAAACGATTATATAACTGCGAAGGAAACTCACTTTTCGGGAAATGTTTCCGGAGTTTGGGATGTAGATACCGTTTATGTTGACGGTGATATTACAGTTCCCCGCGACCAATCGCTTACTATAATGCCCGGTACGGTAGTTTATTTTACCGGCAAATATAAAATGCAAGTTGAAGGTCAGCTAACTGCCGATGGTATGGAAGATAATAATATTACATTTACTTCTTCTACTGATTTACCTTGGCAGGGAATAAGATTTTGGCTGAATGATGAAAACAACCAGCCGGCTTCCAGCATTGAAAATTGCATGTTTACAAATTCAAAATATCAAGATGGAATGCCTCCATACTACGGAACGATATTTTATAAAAATACCGATGCTCATATTTCAAATTCTACATTCCATAATACCTCTAATGTAAATCTGCATCGTTCAGGAGGAGAAATATACGGCTCGGAATTTAATAATGGTCCATTACTCTGGCTTGATTCTTCGACAGTATTAATTGCAAATTGTCGGTTCGATTCATCGGCTGTTTCAATTTATAATTCTTCTCCGCAAATTGATAGTTGTGTAATTGAACATTCGATGAATGGCAGCGATGTTGTCGGTATTTACGGATACAACTCAAGTCCTGTAATTACGAACACTATTATTCGTAATAACGGTGGAGGCGGTGTCAGTTTTAATAATTCATCACCGGTTTTAAAATTTGTTACTATTGAGAATAATCATAAAAATATTTACGGCGGCGGCGGATATTTCAGTAATTCCAATGTTGTGATGACCAACGTAATTGTTAAAGGAAACAGCGTTGTACAATCAGGTGCGGGACTATATTTTACCGCATCTTCCACCGGTGATAATTATACGGCAACACTCGATAATTGTCTGATTGTAAACAATAGCGTTACATATGAATACGATGCAGGGGGAAGCGGAACGATTTTTAATGGAAATTATACCGGTAATTTTACTAACTGTACCATAGCGGATAATTCCGGCAAAGATTGGGCGGGCGTTATGCTGGACGGAAGTTCAAACGCTTATTTGAATAATTCAATAGTTTGGAACAACGGTAATAATCTCGATTTTCAGGCAGGCGGACTTTACACATATTCGATAATTCAAGGGAATTATGTTGGGCAAGATAGCGCAACAACCAATCTTGATAATGTTGATCCGCTGTTCCGCGATGCGGCAAACGGCGATTATCATTTGCAAAGCATGGCTTGCGGTAATAACCAAGATTCTCCTGCAATTGACGCCGGACATCCGGCAATTGCCGACTTTGTTTTGGATTGCTCGGCCGGTTTGGAAACCGAAGCCTCTGACATTGGAGCATACGGCGGCGCAAATAACTGGTGGGATAGAACATCATCAGCCCCTCCTTGTTATTTCTCCGGAGATGTTAGCGGTGTTTGGGATTGCGATACCGTTCATGTTATCGGCGACATTCTTGTCCCCGCAGGCGAAACTCTTGAAATTACACCGAACGTAAAGTGTGTTTACATAACGGGACCATATCAAATAAAGGTAGAAGGGCGTTTGCTTGCACACGGACCGGAAAACGTTGCTCCGGACTTAAATAGTAATCAGATGTTGTTTACCGGTTCCAACTGGCACGGAATATATTTTCACAACACTAACAGCAGCGGAGAACCGGCTTCCGAAATAGAAAATTGCCGTTTCGATAATACCGATAAAATGGATATTACATATCAAGGAGGCGGGGCGATTATCATTATAAACTCGGATAGCGTAACCGTAAAAGGATCCGTTTTCTATAATAATAAAGCTCGGCTCGGCGGTGCAATGTATATTGAAGGTTCAACCCCGACAATTGATAATTGCTATTTTGAATACAACGGACGCAATAACAGTACAATTCAAACGGTTGCCGGCGGAGCGATTTATATAAAAGACTCCAATCCGGTATTACATAGAATCAAATTGGTAAACAATTCATCAATCGGAGGCGGAGGAGCAATTGTGTTTGATAATTCATCGCCGGTTGTTACTAACATATTGGCGGTAAAAAATATTACTGAAGGTTACGGGGGAGCAATACAATTAATTAACGGTTCTTCCCCGAGATTTGTTAACGCAACTTTTTCCGATAATTCTGCAACCGCTGGCGGTTCGATTTACTTAAATCCGAATTCCAATCCTGAAATTCTGAACAGTATTTTATATTCAAACTCAAAACCTGAAATTTATTTGAGCAACGGAACAACTCCAAACGTTATTTACTCGTTAGTTGACGGTGCTTCGAATGAATCTTATTTTGGAGAAGGCTGTTTGGACGAAGACCCGTTGTTTAAGCAAATTGATGAAAACAATTATCGTCTTAAATTTATTAATTGCGGCGATGATATTACCTCGCCGGCAATTGATGCCGGACATCCCGATTCACTTGATGCGGTTTTGGATTGCGGGGAAGGACTCGGAACAGCAAGAGCGGACATGGGCTATTACGGAGGAAGATATTCCGAAATGATAGTCGATGTTGCAAATGAAAACAGAAACGAAATACCGACAAAATATGATTTGTCACAAAACTACCCGAATCCGTTTAACCCGACAACGACAATTGCATACTCAATTCCGAGTGTCATTGCGAGGAGTCCGGCCAATGACGGAAAGCAATCTGCCGTAAATGTAACGTTAATCGTTTACAACATACTCGGACAAAAAGTAGCAACGCTTGTAAATAAGCAACTCTCACCGGGAAATTACTCGACAAAATTCAACGCAACAAATTTAAGCTCGGGAATTTACTTCTACCGATTGCAGGCGGGTAGTTTTGTCGCTACAAAAAAGATGATTTTGATGAAGTAAATATTTTCTTCACCTCCGGGATTGTCCGAATCGCGGAGGTGAAATTATAAGATTCCAAACATAATTCAAATCGCGTTCCTGATAGATTTTTTCTCCCGCTTTGTTGAATAAAAAAACAAACCTTCGATTATCGGGGGAATTATTATCTATTTAGGAATGAAAAATGAAAAACCATATTTATTTTGTACTTTTGTTTGTTACACTATTTTATACCGATAATTTTGCGCAAATTCATATTAGCGGTGAAGTTACCGGAAATTGGAATGCCGACACTGTTTTTGTTGACGGAAATATCTCGGTACCGATTAATCAAACTTTAACCATTGAACCGGGCACAAACGTATATTTTACCGGTGAATATGAATTTAATGTTTATGGGACACTTATTGCCGATGGTACCGAAGCAGACAGTATCTTTTTCTTTTCCGATTCGCTCGGTGAAATAAGTACTTGGCCATATTACGAGGGATTTTGGTACGGAATTACTTTTCACGCAACGGATTCCACCGGGCAAGAATCTTCTTCATTGGATTATTGTAATATTAAATATGCTTATCCAACTTGGTTAGATGAAATGATGAACCGGTTCGGAGGAGGTTTGGTTTTTTATAAATCTCAAATAGATGTTTCGCACACAACATTTACCGATTGTCTGGATAATGATCTGACCGGAGGAGTTTTCACGGCAATCTATTCAGAAGGTAACATAAATGGCGTTTCCTTCTTAAAAACAACTTCATACAGAGCGGGTACTTTAACTTTATTAAGCTCTGACGTAGTTGTAGATAATTTATTTATGTTTGATGCTTATGGAATATATATCGATAGTTCAAACATTGAAATTAGAAATTCAACCTTGGATAACTGTTCTCCTTATATTCAATGGGGAATTATCAATACTGTAAATTCGGAAGTGGAAATTACAAATTGTGATATTACAAATAACAACGGAACGGGAATACTTGCCCAATATTCAACTCTAACAATCATGCATACACTTTTAAAGGGAAACAGTTCGGAAGGAGGAGTGTTTTATGAATCTCCTTCAACTCTAATAAACTGTGAAATCATTGAAAATGGATTGAATGGCTTGATTTTTAAAACAAAAATTAACTTTGGAACAACTTTTACATCACATATCAATAATTGCGTAGTTGCTAAAAACGGAGCTACGGGAATTAGCTTTCAATCGAGAAATAATGCGGAAATTGTAAATTGTACTATTGCCGATAATGTAAGTGTCAACGGCTGGGGCGGAGTAAAAACAGGCGAGGTTGAAACTCATTTGAACAACTGTATTATTTACAATAACGGAAATGACCTTGATTTTCAAGCCGGCGGTCTTTACACATATTCAATTATTCAAGGGAATTACGCAGGACAAGATACCGCATCGACCAACCTTCAAAATGTTCTCCCGTTTTTCCGGAGCAGCGAAACTGCCGATTACCATTTACAAAGCGTTGCGTGCGGATTTAATATTAATTCCCCCGCAATTGACGCGGGGCATCCGGCGATTTCGGATTTTGTGATTGATTGCTCATCGGCGGGTTTGGGAACGATACAAAGTGATATCGGAGCATACGGCGGAGCCGATAATCAGTGGGACGAAACCGTTTTGCCTGTTTGTCATTATAAAGGAGAGGTTTCAGGAGTTTGGGATTGTGATTCGATTTATGTTTTAGGAGATGTAACTATTCCCGCCGGCGATACGCTTTTTATTACGGAAAACGTAAAAAAAGTTAAGTTCGAAGGGAAATACCAAATGATTGTTAATGGTGTTTTACTCGCGATAGGAGAAGAAAACGAAAATAACGGAAACGGTCTTGCCGGAAATTATATCGTTTTTGAAGGGAGTCCTATACACGGCGAATACTGGAGAGGGATATTATTTAATAATCTGAATAATAACGGAGTCGGCACTTCAATAATTAAAAACTGCAGATTTAATTATGCCGGAATGACTGAGACAGGAGCAATTTTTATAAATAATTCAGATAATGTTATAATAAGTCAATCTCTGTTTTATGAAAATTTCGGAAGCTTAGGTGGTGCTATCTACATTAAGGAAAGTAATCCTGAGATTTCGGATTCCTATTTTGAAAAGAACGGGTTTAAAGATAATTATATATATGCAAATAGCGGCGGCGCTTTATATCTCAAATATTCTAACGCAGTAATGCATAATCTAAAGTTTGTTAATAATAAGTCGTTTAACTACGGCGGCGCGATATTTATGTCATATTCCGCTCCTGTTATGCACAACATTCTTCTGGTCAAAAACAGTACGTTAGGAGATTTCGGCGGTGCTATTTATTTGAATCACGAGTCTAATCCCGATTTTATTAATTTAACTATTGCCGATAATATTGCGGATTCTTCGGGCGGCGCATTATTTGTTACAGATAATTCAAATCCGAGTATAATCAACAGCATTATGTACAATAATACAAAGCCGGAAATTTATTTCGACGGCGTAACTCCGACGGTTACTTATTCATTAATCGATTCGGCATCTTCGGAAGCAATTTTCGGTATCGGTTGTTTAGATGAAGACCCGAGGTTTAAAATGACAGATGAAAATTACTATTACTTATCTTCAACAGCTTGCGGCGATGATATTAACTCACCGGCAATTGATGCCGGACATCCCGATTCACTTGATGCGGTTTTGGATTGCGGGGAAGGACTCGGAACAGCAAGAGCGGACATGGGCTATTACGGAGGAAGATATTCCGAAATGATAGTCGATGTTGCAAATGAAAACAGAAACGAAATACCGACAAAATATGATTTGTCACAAAACTACCCGAATCCGTTTAACCCGACAACGACAATTGCATACTCAATTCCGAGTGTCATTGCGAGGAGTCCGGCCAATGACGGAAAGCAATCTGCCGTAAATGTAACGTTAATCGTTTACAACATACTCGGACAAAAAGTAGCAACGCTTGTAAATAAGCAACTCTCACCGGGAAATTACTCGACAAAATTCAACGCAACAAATTTAAGCTCGGGAATTTACTTCTACCGATTGCAGGCGGGTAGTTTTGTCGCTACAAAAAAGATGATTTTGATGAAGTAAAGTTATCATCATATATTTTAGTATGGCGCTGATTAGAGTGATGTATCTGTGTTTTGTGTTAGTATTGCAGATTCATTCACTCGCCTTTCGGCGGGGTACGGAAAGAGAGAGAAAGGAAAGTCTCTTTGAGTACGGCATTCTTACAATGAT